>NZ_BJDO01000004.1 GCF_005405185.1 Secundilactobacillus hailunensis | reverse complement strand
AAAGTATAACGCCTGGGAGACTAGGTGTCCTTTTTTTGCAAAAAAACAGGCCTAAGTTTCTCAGTGTTGAACTTAATCAACACTAAAAAGCTTAGACCCAAATTTTTGATTAGCTATTTTTTAGTAGCAGGATGATAAATACCTAACCGTTTTGCTTCACGTTCCAGATATTGATGAAGCGTCCGCGGTTTATGATCTAGAAGAGCTTCTAGGGTAAATGAAGAACTATCCCAGCCCCATTTACGCATCGTACGAACTAAACGAATGAAGGCTTCGTAGGAATAACTGTCACCACCGTGGAAATATTGTGGCCAATAATCAGCAAGATGATCTTCGTCGACATACTCGGCCTCAATCTTTTTACCAGTGACATCAGTCATCATATCGGCAACTTCGTAACTGTTTAATTTTTCATTGCAAAGCTGGTAGACACCCTTATCGAAGTATTCTGGACGATCAAGGACTTTCAAGATAACGTCGGCTTCATCGAGAGCATCAAACCAAGACATCCGCTTATCAAGTGGGGTATAGTTCGGGAACTTACCCAACTTGTAGAACTGTTCAAGGAAGACATCGTGGTTATAACCAGATGGCTGCAGAACCGTCCATAACATATGGCTTTCGAACCCACGGTATAACAAGTAATGTTCAACCTTTTTCTTCATCATATGGTGCAATTTAGTATCCAAGTTAGGGAAGAGAACTGAAATATCGATGAATTGCTTAACGCCTTCCTTAATGGCAGCGTCAATAGCAATTTTGCCCATGACATATTCCTGAAATGAGAACAGGGTAGGGATGTAAACAACTTGGTCAACACCCGTCATTGCCTTTTCCATCTGGTCAGCTTTAGTAGCATCAATGACCATTGTCTCTTTGACACCTTGTGACTTATAGTCGGCTACCTTAGGATTGATATCCACTGCACGAATATCAACACCATGCTTTGCCAAATAAGGGACAATTTGGCGGCCAACAGATCCACATGCACTTGTAATTAGTAACATAACAAATTCCTCCTAGAACGAATTAGTTTTCGAGATTATTCAAGATTTTTTTCATGAAGTCAATTCCCGATTTCAACTCAGAATCACTTAAACCGGTTCTAATCTCTGTTTCTAACTGGTCAGCCGAATCAAGAAGAATCGTCTGTTTAGCTAAGGCTTGCGATGTTAGCGCGATTTGTTTGCTACGGGCATCGTCCGGATTGGGCACCCGTTGAATAAAGCCCTTGTTCTCTAGTTGATGCAAAAGGCGTGTGACAGTGGGGCTAGAAAGTCTAAATTGCTTTTCTAGATCCACTTGGCGAACAACTCGGTCCTGATTGACAAACAAGCAGGAGAGTAGGTTAAACTGTGGCTGGGTCAAATGGTATTGTGCCAAGAGGTGATTACTCTTTTTATCAAATTCAATTGTGGCTTCTTTTAAATAGATGCCAATTCGATTCCGTTGATTCAGCAAGTCATTACCCCCCAAAAGCAAATTATAAATCAGAATAGTTAGCTAGCTAGGATTTATTACCTATATCTTAGCATGCTAGGAATATTTTGCAATCGTTTTCAATAGAATAGAGGAAAATTAGCGATAGAGTAGGTTAATTTAGTAAACTTAATAAAATATAGGTTTTATTAAGTTTACATAGAAAAGATGATGAACCCTTCCCCTAGCGTAAATTACAATTGAGGGGGCTAAACGATCATTAATAACAAGTAGATGAAAAGACCTGTAAACCGTATGATGGCAGTCTTTGACGACTATAAAAAGGTCATTATTTAAACTAATATCGCTAGTAAATCAGGTTAACTTAATTAATGATTTAAATCACTTAAAAGCTTGTAAAATCAGCTTTTAGAGACTGTTTTAATCTACAAATGACTAGTTAATAACGTGGTGTTAACTGGTTTAATGGCTGCCGAACTAATCATATTTTAAAAGATCAACGGTATTAGTAGCAGTAGCATAAATATTTTAGCCATCTAGTTATACTAGCAGGAAAATATTTGCTTATAACTTTGAATTTAACTAGTTTTATGATTTTAGTTGCTCAAACCATAAGACCCATATAGACTATAGAAAATGACCATCATGATTAAAATGAATACGGCTACTGCTTAAATCTTCAAATAAGGACAGATCTGATACTATTACCGAAATAGGTTACTATTTGGCGTTCATACGACACACGTTCGTTTATTTTGATGTGTAGTTTCTACGAGTCATGTGTTCAGACACGTTATTTAAATGCTGAGTTCGTTTAGCAAATCCGTGTGTATTCTTTATTTAACTAATTAGCATCAATAGACAAAATAGGGAAGTTACCAAATAGTTAAAATATTGCTACCTCATTGATTATTTGCTCTACTTTACATAATATATATTATTCAAAGTAGTGATAAAGAGCAAATGATTTACTCCTGAATGGCTTTTAAATGTGCTCCTAAACGATTGCAAATTAACCTCGCCATTTTGTTATCACTTTTATGTTCGTACTAAATCATTAACACGTCATCAGCATCGAATATTTTCAAAGAATAACCTAATTGTCATTGTCTTAGAATCAAATAACTTAGATCTGGTCTTAATAAATTACCGATAAAATTCTTCCGTACATCGTATGTCCAAAAACAGCCAAAATAAAAAAGCACCATATTTAGTGCTCTTTAGACTTTTCGGAATTAACTTTTGCAAACCGATTATTAAACCAAATTGCCATGATGCCCGTAATAGCACCAACTACGCAAACCACTAATAATGATACCGTAACTAATCCTGAATACTTTCTCACGGCGTTGATCATCATTGCTATTAGCATGGCGACAGCTAGAATATTAACAAACGTAAGAATGATTTTTTCAGTTCCATTATGCTTTGCTAGATACAGCGAGATTGCATAGACACCAAGGTAACTTAAAACGCTCACTAGGCTCTGATACGATAAATGATGCTGACTGAATGCTGAAATCACCGTAATTAAACATAGACAGATGCCAGTGATCCATGACGTAATAGCCGTTTTTTTATACACAAAAATCAACTCCCTAAATGACCAATAACGGATATACCTATTTATACTCCATTATCAGTGATTTTATGGGATTTGCAACCGTTCTGCTGGCAGTTATGATTCAAATAGCGCTTGATATTGACTATAACCCGCCTGTTCAAGCTGATCTGCTGGGATAAATTTTAACGCTGCGCTGTTGATACAATACCTTAAACCACCAGCTGCTTGTGGACCATCGGTGAACACATGGCCTAAATGCGATTTGGCATCAATTGAACGCACTTCAGTTCTAAACATCCCGTGTGAAGTATCCAAGTGACGTTTAACGGATTTCTTTTCGATTGGTTTGGTAAATGACGGCCAGCCACAGCCAGCATCATATTTATCAAGCGAACTAAAGAGCGGCTCACCACTGACAATATCAACGTAAATCCCCGGTTGATCAAACTGATCATATTTACCGCTGAATGGTGCTTCAGTAGCTGCGTTTTGGGTCACTTCGTACGCTGTTTGAGATAATTGTTCACGTAATTTGTTATCATTCTCTGCCATTGTTAGCAACTCCTTGATTTTTTAGTTTAGTTAGTTTAGATGGATTGTGTACAATCTATTAGCCCATTATACCAACTTGTTGCTTAATCACAACCTTTTTGGATCACTAGTTAACGCAAAAAAGAGCAATCCAATGACTTGGACTGCTCTTTTAACATACGATTCAGTATTTCAATTAACCTTCAAAAGCTTCTTGCAATGGTGGTACCACTTGCTTCTTCCGTGAGACAACACCAGGTAAACTAGCACGGTCGTCTTTCAAAGTCGTATTGAAGGCTTTTTCAACGATGTCCTTTGGTTCACCAAAGACGAATAATTCGGAGTTGCTGTCCAAAACGTTGGTGGCTAAGACTAAGAATAAGTCATAACCGTTCTTAGCAGCTTCGTCGCTCATCGCCTTTTTAATACCGTCTTCACGACTGATAACATCGTTCAAATCTACCGTGTTGATCTGGTCGATACGAATGTTCTTGCCAGCCATGGTAAATGACTTAGCATCGCCTGAGACCAATTCAGCATCAGTCTTAGCTGATAAGTTAGTCCCTGCCTTAAGCATTTCGATCCCGTAAGACTGGTAATCCACATCGGCAATTTGGGCCAATGCTTTAACGGCTTCACGATCTTTGTCAGTAGTCGTTGGTGACTTGAGCAATAAGGTGTCAGAAATAATGGCTGACAGCATCAAACCAGCTAATTGGGTTGGGATATCGATCTTGTTTTCAGCAAACATGTTGGTAATGATGGTGCTGACACAGCCAACTGGTTCAGCACGGTAAAATAATGGTGCAGCGGTATTAAAACCATTGATTCGGTGATGATCGACCACGTGGGTAACCGTTACTTTATCAATGTCGTCTGCAGATTGCTGTGGTTCATTGTGATCAACTAGCATAACCTTATCGACTTCGTTTGAAACCGTCTTGACGACTCGTGGTGCAGCAACGCCAAAATGCTTTAAAACAAAGCTAGTTTCCATATTAGGTTCGCCAAGTGCAACGGCTTCAACGTCATAGCCTAATTTAGATTGTAAATATGCGTATGCCATTGCGGCAACAATGGCATCAGTATCGGGACTTTTGTGTCCAAAAACAAGTTCTTTTGACATAAAATTATCGCTCCTCATATCAATTATGATTTTACATATTAATCATACTATTAATTCTGCTGAATTTCCTGCAAACGGGCCAAATAATCTTTGGTTTTCAGATATTGATCAAATTGCGCTAAGAAATGACCGATACGGGGAATCTTATCCTTCCCAGTTCTGAAGACAAAGGCCAATTCAAAGCGAATATTGGGTTCAAACCGAGCCGTCCAAGTATCAGGCTGTTCACCTTGACCAACTACGAATGAATTTGGTAATGCCGTATAAGCGCCAGTCTGTTCTGAGAACTGCAGTAACTGTCCTGGTGTCGTAAACTGGGCCACACTAGTTGGCAGATCGACCATTGCGTTCTTAAAGGACTCACGCATCACGTGGTTCAAGTAGTAATCAACCGGATACGTAACCCAAGGCTTGTTGGGGGTATCAGCAAACTTGATACGCTTCTTCTTGCTGAGTTTTTCATCATGGTGAATAAAGAGCAGATCATCACTGATAATGCGCTTAGATTCATATGGTTTCCAGTTTTTAATTGATTCATCCGGCAGATACATGATGGCCAGATCAATCTGGTTGTTTTCCAGTTTGTCCCAAATTTCCTTACGGGTCAGCATATGCAGCGTAATCTTAACTTCAGGATTTTCACGGTATGACTGAATCATAAAGTCTTCAAAGACGCTATCTTCAACCGATGCCAGCATCCCAATGTTAATATCACCTTGAGTGGCACTAGTCGACTGCTGAATTTCATCCGATGCTTGATTTAAAACATCGTAGATTCGATGAGTGGCATCAAGCATAGTATACCCAGCATCAGTCAACCGCAGTTTCTTACCTACGGAATAGAATAGCCGTGCCCCGGCTGTCCGTTCCAGCTTCTTGATCTGTTGGGTCAATGCTGGCTGCGTAATTCCCAAGATCTGTGCGGCTTGCGTGTAATTCATAGTTTCCGACAACTGTAAGAAATAAGTCAATGTTTTAGACGAAAAAAGACTCTCTTGTTTGCTTTTCATGTGGGAACCTCCTAGATAGGTTGTCCTAAATGTTTTATTATCAAAACTATAATAACCATCTTTGGCGCAATACGCAATTATTGTAATCTAAAAATAACTAATTACTAATAAAAATTAAGACAAAGTTAAAATAGTCGGCTTATTTCGTAACATTTCCGGAATTCCCTCTGCTTCAGTATCAACCACAAATGACCCGTTTGAATAACGATTATTCATTGGGTGCTCCGCTGGGAGAATATCGTGCAGCCGTCGTCGGTCAGTGATGACCTCTAACGGTGACGATTCATCGTTTAGTTTAATAAAGTCAACCACTTCATGCGGTTTAGACTTAAGCGCATGAAGAATCAAGACTCCCTTTCGTGCCCGACTCGTCACTGATAATTCACTAGCGGGCATCTTCTTAAAGGCCCCGCGTTGCGTAATTAAGGCAAGCGTATCATCATCATTGACCAGCTGCAGATCAACCACCGAATCACCCTCGCCAAGGTTCATTGACTTAACACCAGTCGTTCGTGCCCCATTGACCGACACTTCTGCCAGGTCGTAGCGTAAAGCAAAACCGAATCGAGACATTAGTAAAACGGAGGCTTTAGCCGGTTGTGGCAGATAGGTTACATTGACGACCTTCGCTTGATCAGACTTTAATTTTTCAAAGATCTTAGCACTGGACTTATACGTCCGGCCCGGTAATAGATTCTTAAAGGCCGTGCGTTTGATATAACCATCATCGGTTGCAATCAGGAACTCACCAGGTGCCTGCAGCGTGTTGAACGCATAAGTGGCAATGATTTCCTCATCATCGGCTAGGCCAATGGTTTGCGAAATGTGCTCCCCTGTGTCCTTCCAGCGGGCATCGGTGATCTCGTGAACCGGTCGGTAAATTAAATTCCCCTTATTGGTAAACATAAACAAGTGGTCTAACGTACTGAGCTTTTCAGTAAAGATCGGATAGTCTTCGTCCTTTAAACCATTATCTTCTGGATCGGAGGCTTTGTAAGATCTGACCCCGCTACGTTTCAAATAACCATCGCGGCTAACCAGTACCACAACCTCTTCGTCTGGAACCATGACTTTAGTTGAGATCTTGAGCGGTGTAATTTCTGCTTGAATCTCAGTCCGACGATCATTGCGGTACTGTTTGTTGATCGCACGCAGTTCTTTTCGCAGGACTTTGTTTAACGCTTTAGGATCAGCCAGAATCTCTTTGTAGCCGGTAATGTTTTTCGCTAATTGCGCGGCTTCTTTTTCTAACGCCGTAACGTCAGTATTCGTCAACCGATAGAGCTGTAAAGCCACAATAGCGTCCGCCTGCGTCTCGGAAAAATCGTAGCTGGTAACTAAATTGTCACGGGCATCTTTACGGTTCTTACTTGCCCGAATCGTGGCGATCACTTGATCTAAAATCGACAGGGCTTTGATCAACCCTTCAACGATTTGTTGCCGGTTCAAAGCTTTATCCAAATCAAATTTAGTCCGCCGGGAAATCACGTCTTGCTGATGTTCCAGGTAAGCTGACAGAATCGTCTTTAGACCCACATGTTCTGGCCGCTTATGAGTGATGGCCACCATGTTGAAGTTATAGGTCACCTGCAGGTCGGTATTTTTGAATAAGTAATTCAAAATCCCCTGGGCGTCCACATCACGTTTAAGTTCGATGGCAATAGACAGTCCGTCACGGTCTGATTCATCACGTACTTCGGAAATGCCGTCCACTTTTTTCAGCAACCGTAACTCATCGATGCGCTTCACGAGAACGGCTTTATTGACTTCATAAGGGATCTCGCTGACCCGAATCAACTGCTTATTGCCACGTAATTCTTCAATGCTAGTCTTTGACCGGACGACCACCCGGCCACGACCGGTTTCGTAAGCTTTTTTGATACCATCAATGCCTTGTAGGATCCCTCCGGTTGGGAAATCAGGGCCTTTAACAAACTGCATGAGATGCTCAAGGTCAGTCTTCGGATGGTCCAACAAATAGAGCAAAGCATCAATCACTTCACCTAAGTTATGCGGCGGAATATCCGTGGCATAACCGGCAGAAATCCCTGTCGCACCGTTAACCAGCAAATTGGGAAACTTGGCTGGTAAAACGATTGGCTCGTACTCCGTATCATCGAAGTTCAAGACCATATCAACGGTCTCTTTATCAATGTCACGCAGCATTTCGCCGGCAATTTTACTCAACCGGGCTTCCGTATACCGCATGGCAGCAGGCGGATCGCCGTCCATAGAACCGTTGTTACCGTGCATTTCAATCAGTGGTTCGCGTACTTTCCAGTCCTGACTCATCCGGTTAAGGGCTTCGTAGATAGAACTGTCACCATGGGGGTGAAAGTTACCCATAACGTTCCCGACAGCCTTCGCTGATTTACGAAACGGCTTATCATACGTGTTACCATCCTTATTCATGGCAAATAAGATCCGCCGTTGAACCGGTTTTAAACCGTCACGAATATCGGGAAGTGCCCGTTCTTGAATAATTGATTTTGAATAGCGACCAAACCGGTCACTCATAACTTCTTCTAATGTGAGCTCTTGAATCTTAGTTCCCGCCACTCAAAAGACTCCTTTCATACCTATTTCGTCGTTGATGTCGGCTCGTGATGCGCCTCGTTAGCTAAATTATTATCGAGGATACTGCCATCCTCTTCCATGGTAAAGGCCACGTTTTCTTCGATCCACTTCCGCCGGGGCTCAACTTTATCTCCCATCAGCGTTGTGACTCGCCGTTCAGCTAGTGCTGGATCATCGATTCGGACACGAACCAGCGTCCGGCCTTCCGGATTCATCGTGGTGGCCCAGAGCTGCTCGGCATCCATTTCACCAAGGCCTTTGAACCGCTGCAATTTGTAACCCTTCAAATTCTTCGTCTTGGTAGCTAACTCTTCATCAGTCCAAGCATATTCATCGGTCTGCTTCTTACCGCTCTTTTGAATCATGTACAGCGGTGGCAGTGCGATATAGACGCGACCAGCATTGATCATCGGTCGCATGTATTTGTAGAAGAACGTTAACAGCAAAATTTGAATATGGGCACCATCATCATCGGCATCGGTCATAATAATGATCTTGTCATAATTAGCGTCTTCAATATTAAACTCCGACCCCACACCCGCACCGATCGTGTAGATCATGGCGTTGAGTTCTTCGTTTTTCATGACGTCTTCCAATTTAGCCTTTTCAGTGTTCAAAACCTTCCCACGTAAGGGCAAAATAGCTTGGAATTTACGGTTCCGGCCCTGTTTGGCAGAACCGCCGGCAGAATCACCTTCGACTAAGAAGAGTTCGTTTTTATCGGCATTTTTAGATTGTGCTGGTGTTAATTTACCGGATAATAACCGTTCCTTATGCTTATGCTTCTTGCCAGAACGGGTCTCATCACGGGCTTTACGAGCAGCCTCTCGTGCAGTTCGGGCCCGCAGTGACTTGTGAACCAGCATTTGGGCAAATTCACCATTTTCCATTAAGTAGTAGCCTAGCTGTTCGCTGACGACACTGTCAACGATGGCTCGTGCTTCTGGTGTGCCCAGTTTTTCCTTAGTCTGCCCTTCAAACTGCAAGATTGCTTCAGGGACCCGTAATGAAATGACCGCTGAAAGGCCTTCACGCACATCGGAACCATCTAAGTTCTTATCCTTTTCCTTCAGCAAACCGACCTTGCGGGCATATTCATTGAACGCCTTAGTCCAGGCACTGCGCATTCCAGCTTCGTGAGTCCCGCCATCCGGTGTCCGAACGTTGTTAACAAAGGAAAGCAGGTTCTCTGAGTAGCCGTCATTATATTGCGCGGCTACTTCCACTTCAACGCCCTGTTTGCTGCCATCAAAGTACATGACATCGCCCAAGGTCTCTTTATCTTCGTTCAAGTACGCAACGAACTCTTTAATTCCATCTTCGAAATGGTAGATTTCTTCGCGTTCCTGACCCTTCCGCTTATCAGTGAGGGTAATCTTAACACCCTTCAGTAAAAAGGCCGATTCACGGAGACGTTCAGCTAGCGTATTGAAGTTAAAGACCGTAGTCGTAAAAATGGTACTGTCCGGCTTAAAGTGAATTTTGGTTCCAGTCGGCTTACGGGTCTTACCCTTTTTGATCAGCGTCGTTATCGGATGACCGCCGTCTTTAAACTGCTGTTCATACATCTTGCCGTCACGGACAATGTTAACGGTCAGTTCAGAAGACAATGCGTTAACAACACTGGCACCGACCCCGTGAAGGCCACCAGACGTTTTATAGCCGCCCTGGCCAAACTTACCACCGGCGTGCAGCACCGTTAAGATCACTTCCGGTGTGGGCTTACCAGATGCGTGCATTCCCACTGGCATGCCACGTCCTTGATCAGTGACGGTAATACTGTTATCCGCTTCAATAACCACGTTGATTTCTTTACCAAAACCAGCTAAGGCTTCGTCAACTGCGTTATCAACAATTTCGTAGACTAAATGGTGCAATCCGCGGGTATCAGTCGACCCAATATACATCCCTGGCCGTTTACGAACAGCCTCAAGTCCTTCTAGAACCTGGATCGATGAATCATCATAAGTTGTTTTTTTACTCGGCACCAAAAAGACCCCTTTCAATTTTTATCTTCTAAGATTGACTTTAAAAGCGTGATACCGCTAAAATTATTCTGTTAAGTACTGGGAAACATGCTAAAATATTAGCCGTGACACGTCATTATAACAATGGAGGAATGAAACTTGAAACTCGCACTTTTATTATTAATTGCCTACCTCTTAGGCGCGATTCCAAATGGTGTCTGGATCGGTAAGGGATTCTTTCACACCGACATTAGAACAGCCGGCTCCGGCAACATTGGCACCACGAATACCTTTCGGGTCCTCGGCCCAGCTGCCGGCAGTGCCGTTTTGGTCTTAGATCTCGCCAAGGGCACGGTTGCCACGCTATTACCAGTCTGGTTTCTGCACGTTAGTCCGCATTCACCAATGCTGTTACTGTTCGGCCTGATGGCAATTCTTGGCCACACGGTTTCGATCTTTGATCATTTTAAGGGCGGTAAGGCCGTTGCAACCAGTGCGGGAATGTTACTCGCTTACAACCCGTTGCTCTTTGTGATCGCGGCAACTTGTTTTGTTAGCCTTATCTATTTAACCAGCATGGTTAGCCTGGCGTCAATGATTAGTTTTACGATTATCACAATTTTATGCTTCGTTATTCAAGATTGGTACCTGTCAGCCCTAGCCGTTTGCCTCACGATCTTCGTGTTTTGGCGGCACCGGACGAACATCGTGCGCATCAAGAACGGAACGGAAAGCATGGTCTCGTTTGGTCTAGGCAACAAACACCGGCAGCAACAGCACCAAAAACAAGATTAAGTACCGTTAGCATCATAATTACTAGTTTATAGGCAAAAGTAGAGCTATGTCAAAATCATTTTTTGGCATAGCTCCTTTTTTAGGTTAATTTTAAATTTTAGAAGAAGCGAATCTGAAAACCGGCGTTAAAGGATTTTTTAGGTCCAGCCGACTGAAGATCCATCTTGTCAGTGAATTGACCATCGCTGTCAACGTTGTCAGCAATGCCCCACCATGGTTCCAAACAAGCGAACGGTGCCCGTTTAGGATAGGGTGACCAGATACCCACATAAGGGGCATTTTGAAGGGTCAACGCCACCCCGTGATCGTTTAACTGCGTGCTTAACATTAACGTTGTTTCAACGTGGTCTAAGTCAAGAATCAAAGCGTCACGGTCGAATAGATCGTGGTCAAGGGTCATGGGCGTCGTCAAATTCAACGTTTTTTCGTGCTTGACGTCATTATACGGTCCCACTAACGGAATCTGCGGGTAAGCTTTTTTCGGTGCTACGGTCACGAAGTAATCTGAGAAATCACCCTGACCCGGTTCCAAGGGAACGTTAAAGGCCGGATGACCGCCAATTGAAAATGGTAGCGTGACATCACTGCTGGGGTTAGTCACTGTATAGTGGACCGACAGCGTGTGTGCTTCAAGGGTAAAGGATACCCGGAGATCAAAATCAAAGGGATACTTTTCGCGGGTCTCATCAGTGGCATTCAGCTGGAAAACGGCGTGATCATCTTCGTGCTCAATCACCATAAAGTCCATGTCGCGAGCAAAGCCGTGCTGCGTCATATGATAGGTCTTACCGTTAACGGTGTACTGATCATCCTTTAAACGACCAACGATGGGAAATAAGACCGGTGCGTGACGGCCCCAAAACTTAGGATCCGCCTGCCACATATATTCGATCTTATCGCCCACACTCTGGACGCTGCTCAGTTCAGCACCGTGTTCATTCACCTTAACGCGTAAATCATCATTTTTAAGTTCAATCACGTTTTTTACCCCATTTCTAACCAATCTTCA
The DNA here is from genome assembly GCF_005405185.1 of Secundilactobacillus hailunensis. Lineage (GTDB taxonomy): Bacteria > Bacillota > Bacilli > Lactobacillales > Lactobacillaceae > Secundilactobacillus > Secundilactobacillus hailunensis. Next base: position 99,008 of record NZ_BJDO01000004.1, on the reverse strand, counting down.
AGATTAGTATAGACCATTGAGTAACCCCTTTCAACCGATTAACTCAGTTTGTCTGATGCTAATCTCGATTGGCGATGAATTCGCTTGCGCGTAACTATCAACCTGACTACAATTAAACTAAATTGAAAGTTGAACTTTCATGAGAGGCGATAATGATGACTAAATCTGTTTCTAATTTACCAACCACCATGCGTGCTTGGGCTGTTACTGAACCAGGCCCCATTGATGGTGAAAAAAGCCCGCTGGAATTTACCACGAAGCCGGTTCCAACACCACAGCGCGGTGAAGTTTTAGTCCGGGTATTGACTTGCGGTGTCTGCCACACCGATTTACATGTCTCTGAGGGTGACTTGCCGGTCCATCAAGACCATGTGACCCCGGGACACGAAATCGTCGGCGAAGTGGTCGCAATCGGCCCTGACGCCCACCGCTTTGAACTGGGCGATCGGATCGGTGTGCCGTGGCTGCGCTGGACCTGTGGCGTTTGCCAGTACTGCCGTTCAGGGCGTGAAAACCTCTGCCCGAACTCTAAGTACACGGGCTGGGATCACGATGGCGGTTACGCGGAATATACCACAGTGCCAGAAGGATTTGCCTACCGCATTCCAGAACGGTTTGATTCGCAAACCGCTTCACCACTGCTCTGTGCTGGAATCATTGGCTACCGGGCTTTCCGGCGGGCTAACGTACCAGCTGGCGGTCGGTTAGGTTTATACGGTTTTGGCGGTTCAGCACACATCACCGCGCAATTAGCCATTGATCAAGGTATTGAAGTTCACGTTCTGACCCGTGGTAAGGATGCTCGCAAATTTGCGCTGTCACTGGGGGCTAAATCAGCTGCCGGTGCTTATGATCTGCCACCTGTTAAACTGGATTCATCGATCATCTTTGCGCCAGTTGGCGATATTGTCCCCACTGCTTTGGAAGGCTTGGCACCTGGTGGCACGCTAGCTCTGGCTGGTATTCACCTGACCGATATTCCACCGTTGAATTATCAAAATCACATTTTTCACGAAAAGAACCTTACTAGTGTGGAATCCAACACCCGTCATGATGGCGAGGAATTCTTAAAGCTAGCTGATCGGCTGGACATCCATCCAGAAACCACACCATACGCGTTCGATAAAGCGGATGAAGCTTTACGTTACGTCAAAAAAGGCGATATCCGCGGTGCCTGTGTTTTAAAGATTGGTGAAGATTAATCTCCAGTTTCAGTAATCATAAAATTGATTAGTTAACAAAAACGTCTAATTACTATTTTGAAGTAATTAGGCGTTTTTAGTTTAAAGTCACAAGAATTAGAGAATATAACGTGACAGATCTTTGTTCTTAACAATGTTGCCAATTTTATCATTTACGTAGTTTTCGGTAATGGTGATGTCACCCATCTGCATATCTGGCCCTTCGTAGAGCAGGTCTTCTAGTAATTTTTCAAGTACGGTATGCAAACGACGGGCACCAATGTTTTGGTTCTCATGGTTCAACTGGTAAGCCAACTCAGCAATCCGGTTGATAGCTTCAATCGTGAAGGTCACCTTCACGTTATCCGTACCAATCAAAGCAATGTACTGCTTGATCAAGGCGTTATTCGGTTCCGTCAAGATCTTAACAAAGTCTTCTTGGCTCAATTCGTCCAGTTCCACCCGAATTGGGAAGCGGCCTTGCAGTTCAGCAATTAGGTCACTGGGTTTGCTTTCGGCAAAGGCCCCGGAAGCAATGAACAAAATGTGATCCGTATCGATGGCACCGTATTTAGTTTGAACTTGGGTGCCTTCAACGATTGGTAAGATGTCACGTTGGACACCTTCACGGGAAACTTCACCGCTGTTTTGCTTCGATGTTGAGGTAATTTTATCGATTTCATCAATAAAGATGATCCCGGTGTTTTGCGCCCGTTCAATGGCAGCGTGGTTGATATCGGCATCGTTTACTAAAGTTTCAGATTCTTCTTGAATCAAAATTTCACGTGCTTCAGAAACCGGTACCGTGCGCTTGATGCGCTTCTTAGGAATCATTTGGCCTAACGTTGATCCCAGATCAATGCCCATTTGGTTCATCATGGGGTTGCTGCCGGCCATTGACTGCTGCGGATCATCCATTTCAATAGTGACTTCGGAGTTTTCCAATAGCCCGTGAGCTAGCTGATCAGAAACGGACATTCGTTGGTTTTTGACCTCGTCAGTAATTTCTTCTTTGGGCTGTTCAGCGGTAGGCATATCACCCTTTTGCATCTGTGAAAACATGTTCATCAGATTAGAAAAGTCAGCCTGTTGATTTTGCTTAGGTTTCTTCCCTGGAACTAATAATTTAACTAACCGGTTGTTTGCCCGTTTAGTGGCTTCTGCCCGGACGTTTTCGAACTGAGAGTCCTTTTCCATCTTAACGGAAACGTCAACTAGGTTACGAACCATCGATTCAACGTCGCTGCCGACGTAACCGACTTCGGTAAACTTAGTGGCTTCGACTTTGACAAACGGTGCCTTGACAATTTTAGCTAACCGTCGTGCCAGTTCAGTCTTACCAACCCCAGTCGGGCCGATCATCAGCATGTTTTTGGGTGTAATTTCATCTTGCATATCTTGTGAAAGCTGCATCCGGCGGTAACGGTTACGTAACGCAATCGCAATCGACTTTTTAGCAGCGTCCTGGCCGATAATATACTGGTCAAGCAACGAAACGATTTCGCGTGGTGTTTTTGTAATTGGATCCAATCAAATCCCTGCTTTCTGTTGGGTTTATAATTCTTCAGAAATAATGTTGTGGTTGGTAAAGATATCGATATCACCGGCAATACCAATGGCCGTTTCGGCAATTTCTTTAGCACTCATGTCCTTAGCATGGTGGTGTAAAGCAGTTGCGGCCGCTTGGGCAAAATTACCGCCGGAACCGATAGCTAAAATGTCATCATCTGGGGCGATCACTTCACCGGAACCGGAGACTAGCAACATATCCTTATCGTTCATGACAATTAGCAGTGCTTCTAGTTTTTGTAAGTTTTGATCTGAACGCCAGTCTTGAGCCAGTTCCACGGCAGCTCGTTCCAAGTTGCCGCTAAATTCGTTCAAGCGGGCTTCAAATTTTTCTTCAAGTTTAAAGGCGTCTGCTACACTGCCCGCAAAACCAACAACGACTTTATCGTTGTAAATCCGGCGAACTTTATGTGCAGTTCCCTTCATGATGACTTTTTCACCCATCGTAACTTGACCGTCGCCGGCCATGGCATTGTGCCCATTATGACGCACGGCAACGATGGTGGTTGCCTCAAATTTTACTGGCATGTATAAAACCCCTGCTTTCTTTAATCATGAGTAGCACGTGGAAAGAAACGGCGATAATCCCGTTGAAGCTGTGATTTCGTCACGTGAGTATAGATCTGAGTCGTCGACAAACTGCTGTGGCCTAAGAGTTCCTGTACCGTCCGTAAATCAGCGCCATGGTTCAGCAAATGCGTGGCAAACGTGTGCCGCAACATATGCGGATGAATGTCACCGGTCAAAGTACTACGGTCAATCATTTGATTCAGCACGTATTCCACTCCCGTGGGCGTGATGGGATCACCGTAATGATTGATAAAGACGATCTCGTGCTGTTTATGGTACTGGGCCATTAGCGACTCTCTGGTCGACTTTAAATAGGTCAATAGCGCGTTTTTAGCATAGTTGCCAAAGGGCACGTAGCGCTCCTTGTTGCCCTTCCCATGAATCAGCATCAGCTGACCGTCAAAATCAATCGCCGTTAACGTTAACCCGCACAGTTCACTGACCCGAATGCCGGTGGCATACAGGACTTCCAAAATGGCGGAATCCCGCTTGGCTAACGCAGCATCCGGATTTTCCTTAGCTGCTTTGAACAGCGCCGTCATTTCCTTTTCGTAGAAAAATCGCGGCAACGGCTGCGGACGCTTCTTCAACGTGACGTAAGCAAACGGATTGACCTTTACTTGGTCTTCGCGGATCAAGAAATCGTAAAAGGACCGTAAACTGGAAATTTTACGGGCAATCGTTGTCCGGGCCTTGTGTTCATCGTATAGCTGACTGAGATACACTTGGACATCCAGCTTTGACACCGCTAATAGATCAGTAGTGCCACCGGTGTCAGTTAAGAACTTTTGAAAAGCGGCTAGATCCTCACGGTAAGCTTTAACAGTTTCTGGTGAATATTGCCGTTCGCTTTCCAGGTAGGTGATAAACAATTCAACTGGTGTTGCCATGTTAACCACCTCCATGATGATAATTTAACAAAAAACCAACCCCGATGCAATACATTTGGTCAAGGTTGGTCAAACTTAATTTTCTTGTAACTATTTTTGAACGGGTTCTTCGTAGTCGCCGTTTGGACAAATGACTTGAACGCCGCCCTTGATCTTCTTTTCAACTAAGAAGTGACCATCCTTTGGACAATCACGGCCAATTGGCTTATCCCAGGTGACAAAATCACAGTCAGGATAGCGGGAACAGCCGTAAAACAACCGGTTCTTCTTGGATTTTCTTTCGATGACTTGACCCTTATGACACTTCGGGCAAACCACACCGATTTCTTTAACGATCGGTTTAGTATTGCGGCAATCTGGGAACCGGGAACAAGCGTAAAACTTGCCGTAACGGCCCATCTTAATTACCATTGGGGCACCGCAAATGTCACAATCAAAGCCAGCTGGTTCGTCCTTGATCTGAATCTTTTCGATGGTATCTTGAGCGTGGCTCACTTCTTTAGAGAATGGTTTATAGAAGGTATCCACAACTTTGACCCAGTCCTGCTCGCCCTCTTCAATACCATCCAGCTGCTTTTCCAAACCAGCCGTAAAGTTAATGTCAACGATGTCTGGGAAATAGTCTTGAATAATGGTATTGACGATATCGCCCAGTTCAGTCGGTTCAAAACGACGCCCCACTAATTTGACGTAGTACCGACGCTGAATGGTATCCAAGGTTGGTGCATACGTTGATGGCCGGCCCACCCCATTTTCTTCCAGCGCTTTGATTAGGTTGGCTTCAGAGAAACGTGCCGGTGGCTGGGTAAAGTGTTGCGCTGGATCAGTCTTAGATAAGGTCAACAGGTCGCCTTCCTTTAGGTCAGGCAACAGGTTGTCCTTTTCCTTACCGTCCTTATAGACCTTCAAAAAACCTTCAAATTTAAGTTTAGAACCATTAGCTCTAAAGGTAACCCCATTTTGCTCAATGGTGACCGCCATGGTATCCATCATGGCGTTGGTCATTTGACTGGCCATGAACCGGTTCCAGATCAACGAATAGAGTTTGTACTGGTCATTAGTCAGATACTGCTTTAGGTCGGCTGGTGTCCGGTAGACGGATGATGGCCGAATGGCTTCATGGGCGTCTTGGGCGCCTTCTGGTAACTTACCCTTAATTGGTTTAGTGGCTGCGTATTCAGCTCCGTATTTTTCATGAATAAAGGACGATGCTTCGTGCTTCGCAATCACTGAGATTCGGGTAGAGTCGGTCCGCATATAGGTAATTAGCCCTTGAGAACCTTCCTTACCAATGTTGATGCCTTCATACAGTTGCTGAGCAGCCATCATCGTCTTACGAGTCCGGAAGTTCAGCTTTTTATTGGCTTCCTGTTGCATGGCTGAAGTCGTAAATGGTGGTTGCGGTGTCCGTTTGCGTTCCTTACGAGTAACTTTAGTGATATCAAAAGGTTGGTCACGATCTAACTTGGCCAATACTTTTTGAACTTCATCATTATCGGGTAAAGCGTGCTTCTTACCGTCTAAACCATAAAAGTTGGCAGCAAATTTACTGCGCTTTAATTTAAATTCTGATTCAATGGTCCAATACTCTTCGGGTACGAAGACTTTGATCTCGTTTTCGCGGTCAATGATTAGCTTTAAGGCAATCGATTGCACTCGGCCAGCACTGAGTCCCTTTTTAACCTTTTTCCAGAGCAGTGGCGAAATGGAATAACCCACTAGGCGGTCCAAAATTCGGCGAGCTTGCTGGGCATCCACCAGATCCATATCAATGGTTCGAGGCGTTTTGAACGCGTCTTTAACAGCATCCTTGGTAATTTCGTTAAACACGACCCGGTTTTTTTCGTTCGGGTCCAGATTTAACAAATGAGATAAATGCCAAGCAATGGATTCTCCTTCACGGTCCGGGTCAGCTGCCAAATAAACTTGTTTGGCTTTTTTGGCTTCGGAACGTAATTCTTTGATCACATCGCCCTTGCCACGAATCGAAATGTAGTGGGGTTCATAATTATTTTCAACGTCCACACCCATTTTACTCTTGGGCAGGTCGCGGACATGGCCAAGACTAGCCATGACTTTATAGGTCCGGCCAAGGTATTTTTCAATCGTTTTGGCTTTGGCTGGTGATTCTACGATAACCAGCTTTTTACGGTTTTTTCTTCTTTTAGTTTTAGTGGTTTTAGTTTTTTTAGTTGTTGTTGCTGCCATCTAATTACCCCTTCTATCGAGTTGTAAATATTGATTGATGCGAGATTACTAAATCTTTCACATCATATTTCATAAAAATTAGATTGTCAACTGAAAAAGTTCGCAAAAACTACTATATTATATGTCAAATGGATGTCGTTTTACCAAATTATAAACGGTCTCATGCCGGTTATTTAGTCTTCAGCGATGGGTATTCATCCAAAATGTCTTCGGCGCACAGAACCGCTTTAGCACCGGCCTGAATCAACTGATTGCACCCGCAGGAAAGCGGGTCATCGATCCTGCCGGGAATTGCCATCACATCCCGGTTATTTTGCAGTGCCAGATTAGCTGTGATCAGACTGCCGCTTTTTTCTTGGGCCTGCACCACTAAAGTAGCCTGACTTAAGCCAGCAATGATCCGATTCCGTTCCACAAAGTGATATCGCTTACCCACCGCGTCTAACGGGTATTCGGATAACACCAGTTCATGCTGGGCCATGTACTGCTGCAACTTTTGACTACTGGCTGGGTAGCTGAGGTTTAAGCCTGTCGCAATCACGCCGATCGTGTGACCGTGATTGCGCAGAGTAAGCAGATGACTGAGGCTGTCCACACCGGCTGCTAACCCTGAAACCACAACCAACCCATTTTCAGTAAGCTTGGGTAAAATGGTATTCAAAACCGTTTCAGAATAAGCATTGCTTCGCCGGCTACCGACAATACTTAGTAACTGCGGTGCGTTTAATAACTCCAGATTACCTTGATAAAACAAGATGGTCGGTGGCAGCCAGCTCTCCTTTAGCATTAACGGGTATTCAGGATCAAAAAAAGTCAGGTAACGCGACTCATTTTCATGTCGTGTTAATACCTGACTGATCTTATCAGAAATAAACCCCTGTTCAAACTTCGACCGGTGCTGGGGTAAAATTCCGGCAATTTCGCTAATTTTAGCTGGCAGTAAATTTCTCAATTGTCCCGGATGCTCAACTAACCACTGAATAACGCGGTACTCACCTTTGATACCAATGCCGGGGGTTAAGTGCAAACGCAATAAAAATTGATTTAAATCCATGATTAAATCACCTCATAGTCAGTTTTCAGCAAACTACGGTGAGTTAGTTAAAATAGTTTGAAACTGGTGCGAACGTCCGCCGGTGAATTTTTGAAGGTCCCAGATCTTTCAAGCCCTGCAAATGCGCTTTAGTGCCATAACCGGCATTATGAGCAAATTCGTAGTCCGGATATAAAACGTCATAGCTTTGCATGAGGTGATCCCGGAAAACCTTAGCCACAATGCTAGCAGCCCCGATAGAGACACTCTTAGCGTCGCCATGAATCAGCTTTAACTGCGGAATATCACTATCAATCTGCATGGCGTCAATCAGCAGTTGATCCGGCTGCACTCGCAGCTGCGTAACTGCTTGCAGCATGGCTACCCGAGTGGCCTGATAAATGTTGAGCTGATCAATTTGCTGTGCCGATTGCATCCCAATGCCCACCGCAATTGCCTGATCTAATATCCGCGGATATAATTGTTCTCGCTGATGGTCTGAAAGCTGCTTAGAATCATTGACTTCGATCACATCGAAATCATCGGGTAGGATCACTGCACAGGTCACCACCGGTCCTGCCAGCGGGCCACGGCCCACCTCATCAATACCGGCGATTAATCGATGACCTTCCTGCCGGTATTTGCGTTCATAAAAAAAGCGCTGCTCAAAGGCGCGCTTTTCTTCGGCTAGTTTAGCTAGTCTATGATGAGTGGTTTGCATCAATTTTTGAACGCCCGTGCGTGAATCATCTGCGTACTCCTGAAACAAAGGATCTGTTTCCGCCGTAATGCCATGAAATAACTGAGTCAATTCGCGAATTGATAATGGTTTACTCATTATTCTTCCTCCGTACGATCCACCGTATAGCGGCCCAGCTTCCCCTTGCGAATGTCCAAGATCAGCCGGTCACTGGCACGGTCATAATCATCTTTCATCCCGAACTGCTTGGTCAATTTAAGCAGGAGATCAACATCGCTTAAAACCAGATCATCATCAGTTAATTTATAACGTTTACGTAAGGCACCTTCGTAATAGGCGCGAAAGAATTTTAAGGCAAATAAGGCTACATCGTCGCTGGCGAAACGCTGGTCTTTGATCGCACCGGTTAAGGCTAACGCTTGACCAGTTCGTTCGTCCTCAAATTTAGGCCACAGGATTCCTGGAGTATCCAGTAACTGCAATTTAGAAGATGAGCGCAACCATTGCTGACCCTTCGTCACACCAGGCCGGTCGCCAACTTGAGCCGCCCGTTTATTAACTAACCGGTTTAACAGCGTTGATTTACCCACGTTGGGGATACCTACCGTAATGGCACGGATGGGCCGTTCTTTCAGGCCTTTTTGCAATTCATTATCCAATTTGTCCGCTAAAATGGACTGCGTAATACGGGTAATTGTCTTAGTGGTGATATTCGCCTTAGAATCCACCGCAATTGCCGGTAAACCCTGCTTTTTAAACGCCTTGATCCAGTTAGTGGTTTCTTCCGGATCAGCCAGATCACTTTTAGTCATGATCACCAGATGCGGCTTCTCCTTGATCAGCCGTTCAATCTCAGGATTACGTGAAGCTTGCGGGATACGGGCATCAACCAGCTCAAACACAATATCCACCACGTGTAAGTTTTCTTCCAGTTGGCGGATGGCTTTTGCCATATGTCCGGGGAACCATTGAATTGTTGCCATAATGTTTAAATTCCTTTCATATCAGGTGTGTAACACCCTGTTGTTTAGCATTTACTTTTAGAAACACCATTTTTAAATCATATTCCGTTACTCATCATCCAATTTTTTACTAATGAGTTTTGAAAATCAGCACTCTTATTCTACCACAGTTATTTCTTTAAACCTGTTATTGAATCCGTCATATCATAGCCACCCAGAGCGTAAAAATACCCCTAAAGTTGTGCTTAACTTTGGGGGTACACATTAAATTTAGAAAATTTAACAGTTTTATACTGGATAGAAGTTAATGATCATTGCCTTCAAGAGCCCACTACCAGAATTCTGGTAAATATGCTGGTTGGTTGGATCAAAACGCGTGGCGTCATCCTGATTTAAAACCAGTTGCTTACTGCCAGTTGTCAACGTTAACTGACCAGCTAAAACCATCACGTATTCTTCCGAGTCGAGTTTTTGATTGGTTTTAGCATGCCCCACCGAAGTGTAACTGGTACCTTCATCCAATTCGATTTGAAAAAGCTCAAAGTTATGGTGAGGAGAATCGGAATAGTAGCCGTAGATTCGATAATGACCATCTTGCGACTGCTGCTTGTGGATTTCAGCTTTTTTAATCACATTACTGGTTGGATTATTGTCGCCCTCCAAAAGCGTCGTATACGGTATGTTTAATCCAATACAAATTTTCCAAATCGTATTGATTGTGGGACTAGTGCCATTGTTTTCAATCTGTGAAAGCATGCCCTTGCTGACACCGGAAAGCGTTGCAAGTTCAGTTAGGCTTAGTCCTCTTTCGTGGCGGATCCGTTTCAGATTTTTACTCACAATTATGCCGATATTCATTGTAAAACTCCCTAACTATTATTGACATAGAATTAAAAATGCATTAAAGTCTTATTAGTGTTCAATATATTATACATCTGTATAGTATCTTAAACGGTAATGCTGTCAAAAGTCAATTATAACTACTTTATCGTTTAAAAATAACTTAAGAACGGAGGAAATTATTTGTGGATAATGAGTTAACGGTTTCCAGTGCAGCAAAGGAAACCTTACCAACGGTGTTTGGCTACATAGGAATTGGTTTAGCGTATGGGATCGTCGGCAGGGCTTCCGGATTGAGTCCCTTGATGATCACCTTAATGTCATTGATAACGTATGGCGGTGCCTCACAATTCATTATTATTAGCATGCTGGTAACACATAGTCCGATGATTTCGATTATTTTATCAGCCTTTTTGGTAAATTCCCGAATGATCCTGATGAGCACCACCTTAGCCCCCTATTTTCGCAAGGAAAGCCTGTTTAAAAATATCATTTTAGGCGGACTGGTAACGGATGAAAGTTTTGCCCTGGGCATGAATAAAATCAACTATACTGGTCGAAAATTGAATTTTCCGTGGTTCAATACGGTGAATTTGTTTGCCTATATCGTCTGGGCAATTGCTTCATTGGTGGGTGCCTTATTGGGAAACTTTATTAGTAATCCCGATAAGTTCGGCCTGAATTTTGCCTTAGTTGCCATGTTTATTGGCCTGCTTTACCTACAGTTGGTAAGTGATAAATCAATTAAATTTAATTTACAGCTACTCGTGGTCGGCTTTGTGTTAGTCGCAACGTTTATCGGGATCATTTTTATTCCCGCCAATCTATTGACGTTAGTAATCACATTAATTGCTTGTGCATTTGGGGTGGTGATCAAACATGCCTTCTTCTAACTTTATTTTATTGACAATTTTAGGCTCTGGACTAGCTACTTGGTTAGGTAGAATTATGCCTTTTGTAATTTTAAAGAAGTTTAGATTATCTGCAAAGATGGTTGAATTTTTAAGCTTTGTGCCAATTTCCATTATGTCAGTATTATGGTTTGAAAATTTATTTATCCAGCATTTGGGTCACCTACCATCACTAAACGTGCCTAACCTGTTAGCTTCCTTACCGACAGTATTGAGTGCGGTCATTTCCAAAAACTTGCTGGTCACCGTGGTAGTGGGCGTTATCTCATTAGGGTTCTTAAGACTCGTTGTGGGAATGTGAGTAATGACCAACAGTTTCTAACTAAAAAATACTGTTCATACTTTTCACTGGTGTATTTAACTTCAAAACAGCTTCATTCCAATGCTTATCGGAATGGAGCTGTTTTAAAGTTGGCCTAAATTCAATTAACTTGCTTTAACGATCTTACCCGTTGCAATCGGCAAGGTAACGTGTTGATCGTACTTTTCATTCAAATTGCCCCCCGTTGACGCTGGTAACTTAAGTTCGTTTGGAACACCATGAACATAGATCACCCGCTTGTCTAACTCTAAATCGTCTGTGCCAAAGACTGTTTTAAACTGCGCTTTGAGATCTGCCAGTGACACGTCTTTTTCATATTTAAAATGCCCCTGACCATCAGAGACCGGATAGGAATCATTTGGAATATTCATTTCATGCGGTTTGGCATCAAATGGCACCATTGTCGTCCCTGACACAGCCTCAGTTTCAGGTAGGTCGACAACACCATCATGATTAATATCTTGAGCCATAGTAGCAACTTGTGCATCCTTACCATCTGGGAATCCATGAAAGTGTTCCCAATGTTGCATATTCTTTGGTGTATCAAACATTTCGATACTAATATGCAACACATCACCATCATTGATAAATTCCGCAGTTCCATGAGCTTTAGTACCAATTACTGCATCGTTTAACGGTTTAATATCAGCAACATACTTCTCAACCATATTAATTCCCCCATTTGTAATATTCTTGACAGGTTCACTTATTTCAAATTAACAGTAAAGGATTGTGCTCCACCAGAATCAAAGGACTAATCTTTATCAGCATTTGCTACCAAATTGATTATAACATCGTTAAGCTAAATAGTTAGTTTTTGAACACGCACTTTGGTTTAATTATAAATGCATTTTCTTAATAAAAAATGGTCTAACCCCTGTCGAATGCAGGAATCAGACCATTACCGTGAAACTTATTTAAATCTATCTAATTGGTTATAACATTTCACTACAACTCATTTTACCGCTGTTAAGAACACGCCTTTTTCATTCAATGTCAGATATACCGTTTAGCTGCCTGCTAATCTTGCTCCAAATACATTTGCCACGCTGTATCAAACACCGTCATGGACGGTAAGTAGCTGGCATTTTCTTCCAAATATTTTGATAAAGGTTCAAAACGGGTCTCCTGTTTTGGAAACGACTGATCATAAAAGGCATTATTGGCAAACTCAGCCACTGGTTCATAATCTTCAGGATTACGCTGCGTCATCAAAAATTGATAAAAACTTTGTCGCATTGATGATCACCCCTTTATGACTTCGGTTTTGGTACTAGCACCTTAAACTCAAATTGGCCTGCACCGTTCATATCGATCTTTTCGGCGCGATACTGCACGCCATTGGTTCTAAATTTCTGCAGGTTCATTGTAATCGTTTTTTGCTGAACGTCTAATTCGATCCAGCTGGGAACGTTATACTGTGAGCGAATGTAGCCTAAAACCGCACTAATTGGCACGTTTAATTGCCCGACAGCTAATTTTTTAGCGGTTAGCTGGACGTTACCGTTTGCTAAAACCTTAGGGGTTAGTGATAACCCAAAGTTCACTGGCAGTCCCAGTAATTTCGTTTGCCCCGTCAGGACCGCATCGTTGTGGACTGCAAACTGATAGTCAACCTTTTGCTGACTTTCATTTTGAAACTGCCCTAAATAATAAGCAGCCATTGCGTTGAACTGTTTTTTATCCAGCTTAACGTTAAAGCTAGCTGCAGTGGCGGGCGCACTGGTTTGCGTGATACTATTTTTAGGTGCAGAAAACAGCTTAACTGCCGTGGTTCCAGCACCAATTAATAACAGTGCAACCAGCACAATGAACGCCCATTTCCAGGGGTTCCTGCTCTTTTTAGTGACACCATGTTCTTGACGACTTTCTGTGTTCAAAACATCACCTCAAAATCTTTCATTACCGTTTTGGCCATTTAACGTTATTTTGAATCTCATGACTCAACCGAGTTGCCATCACATTATAACCCTTTTTATTGGGGTGAAAATGATCTTCGGTTGATAAATAAACGTTCTTTTCTTTGTTATTTTGAGTTTGAAGCAATTTTTCCACCGTGGCTGGGTTAATAAAGGCCTGATCATTTTGCTGATTTTCAGCCTTCAGTTTAGCCTGTGCGTTAGCTGATCGATACTGACCATACGTCAATGCTGACTTCACATCAACGAAATGGGTCTTGGATTGACTGTCAGCCACTTGGCGGTTAACTTGATTCCACTGATCAACCGCCGTACTGATCATTGTGGCGTTCGTAAAGTAAACGTACACCGGATTATAGATCCCAAATAAATAAACTTGCGCCCGGGGATTAACTTCATGCACGTCAGCCATCAATTGCGTCAGTTTCTGCTGGTACTCATTTTTCAGTGGTAACATTTTTTGCGTCATCTGTGCATCACTGTTTACTAAAATATTTTTCTCTAATCCCTGCAATAGATCGTTACCACCAGCCGTGACTGCGATCACATCTGCACGGCGTAAAGCACGGCGCAGCTTTTTATTCGTCTGCACCCGTCGATCGATCTGATCACTGCGCTGGCCGCCAATTCCAAAGTTAGCGGTCTTAGGCTTAACGTAGTAGTCTTGACGCAGTTGCTGTCTCAAAATCGGTAAGTAACCTTGATGATCATTGTCATAACCAATTCCCTGGGTCAGTGAATCGCCAACACCAACCACCTTGACCGATTTAAGGATGATCGGTCGTTTATTAGACGCACTGTCCGAACTTGGCTGATGCTGAAGCCAAAACCACCCGCCACCAATGATGACCACTATTAGGAGCAAAGCTGAAACCCATTTAAAAAATCGTTGCATATCAAAACTCCCTCATTAAATTAAGCGCGTACGCATTATTCCATAAACTGTTGATTCACCAGCTAAAATGACAAATGAGATGGCCATTGAGGTCATCTCATTCATTCTAAACGGCTAATTGCCGTTAGCGGACTAAATTTTAATTAAATTTCGCTTAATACTGCTAGTCATCAAAATAATAAACCAGCGCAAAGGCTCCTGGACCACCATGAGTCGCAATGATTGGTACCGTTTCGCGGACTAAAATATCGATGTTAGGAAACATGGGCTGGATATGTTTCAAGATATTATCCACCATGTCTTCAGCGTGAACATGTGAAATGCCAATGGCTTTAATATTGGGTGTGTTTTTCATTTGTTCATAGACCTTGTCGTAAAACCGATCAATGGTCTTCATGCCACGGCCCTTGGTCCGGATGTTCAAATTACCCTGACCCACTTGCAGCACGATCTTAATGTTCAGTAATGATGAAATGGCACCAGTCATTTTGTTGATCCGGCCACCCTTAACCAAGTTATTCAGCGTCATTACACCCATGTAGAGCCGGGTGTTGTCGGAAACTTTCTTCACTCGCGCCAAAATTTCATCAACTGAAGCACCCTTTTGGGCTAACTTAGCAGCTTCAATACACTGAAAGGCCAGTGCCCGATCAGTTGTGCCGCTATCAAAGACAGTGACGTCAGTCTTGGAGATCTTCGCTGCTTGTTCGGCGGTATGGATCGTCCCGCTGATAGATTCCATCATGTTGATGCAGATGACTGAACTACCATCGGCGCCTAGTTCATCAAAGACTTTAATGAAATCGCCTAATGGCGGCTGACTGGTCTTCGGGAATGCCTTGGAATGCTCCATTTTATTAATAAATTCATCATTAGTGATGGTATGGCGTTCAACATAAACCACATCATCGATCATGACCGTTAAAGGCACGATTGTAATATTGTACTTTTTTTCCTCTTCATCGGTTAATCCAGCTGAAGAATCAGTTACTATTTTGACAGTTGCCATGATTGATTTATAACCACGCTTTCTTCCCCATTGTAGGTGTTTTCATGCTACAATTATTTGCAGCGCATGAAAACTATTCGATAATAGTATAGCAGATGAACCAATGTGTAACAAGGCGCGAAAACGCTTGTAATCAGCTTATTTCATGACTATTAGCGATTCTTTCAGGCTTAAAATAATCCATTATTTCCGTCAAGGAGGGGTTCCATGATTCAATCGAAACACCTAAAACCTAAATCACAGTCTTCAAAAAGGTATCAGATCGTTAATGAAGTTCTCAACGCCGTTACCCATGGGATTGGTGTTGGTCTAAGCATTGCTGGCTTAGTGCTGCTGATCATTCGTGGGGTCCAAGAAGGCGGTGCCATGCGGATCACCACTTACGCGATCTACGGTGCCATCCTGGTAATCTTTTACTTGGCCTCAACGCTTTTTCACAGTCTGTATTTCACCCGTGCTAGCCATCTATTTCAGATCTTTGACCACTGTGCGATCTATTTACTGATTGCGGGTACCTATACGCCCTATTGCCTAGTAGTGATTAAAGGCACGTTAGGCTGGGTGATCTTCGGTGTGATCTGGGCCATGGCCGTTTTGGGTGTGATTTACAAATGCCTTTGGTTGGGTAAATTTCAGAAACTGTCCACCGTTATTTATGTGATCATGGGCTGGTTCTGTGTGCTGGGATTCAAACAGCTATTCGTCGGCCTAGGCCTTCATGGTTTCATGCTACTCGTTTTAGGTGGCGTTGCCTTTACCGTGGGTGCCGTGATCTATAGCTTTAAGGGGATTAAATTTGGCCACGTGATCTGGCATTTATTTGTCCTTTTAGGCACGATCCTAATGTACTTTTCAGTGCTGCTGTACGCTTAAAAATAACCTATCAAAAGGCGATAAATTCCTATTTTGAGGAGTTTGTCGCCTTTTTCTTTGACTAATTAACTTGTTGATTAACAACTAAACGGACTGAATAGCCGGCATCCTCTAACACTTGTTTAACGCCGTCGCCGGCTGTTTTATCCACGTGCATTTCAATCATGATCGAACCCAGGTTACGGGTAACAATCAACGTTTGAATATTAAAGCCGTTATCTGCCATGAGTTTGCCAATTTCATAAATGACACCCGTGCGGTCATGATCAATCATAACTTGCACCACGGTGGCATCCACAAAGTAATCTGTAATATCCAAGAACCCATCAAGAATATCATTCGTGGTAATGATTCCCACCACTTGGGCCCCATCCACGACCGGTAAAACACCAATATCGTGGTGACGCATCATCGAAATGGCATCCTCTAACTGAGCATCTTGGGAAATCGTTTTGACATCTTTTTCCATAATATCTGCCACGGTCATTTTATTTAAGAGGTAGTTAACTTCATAAATCGATAGACTAGTCGCTTTAGACGGTGACGCTGCGCGAATGATGCCTTCCGTTACGATTCCGACTAATTGGTCGCCATCAATCACTGGTAACCGGTGGATCTGATGGTCCTTCATCATATTAATAGCGATGTTGACCTTCGTTTCTGGTGAAACAGCGATGACCTTCGCTGTCATGTAATCTGCAACACTCATTATCTAACCTCCTAGGTATGCTTTTTGGACATCTTGATTAGCCAGCAGTTCCTGACCAGTGCCCGTCATCTTCACCTTGCCACTGGCCAGAACGTAGCCACGATCAGCAATCGACAATGCTTTTTTCGCGTTTTGTTCGATCAAAAGTACCGTGGTGTCCTGCTCTTTGATAGCCTTAACGATTTCAAAAATTTCGTTAATAAAAATCGGTGCTAACCCCATTGAAGGCTCGTCTAGCAGTAATAACTTGGGCTTAGACATCAGTGCCCGGCCCATGGCTAACATCTGCTGTTCACCACCGGATAACGTTGCCGCATCCTGATTGATCCGTTCCTTCAGTACTGGAAAACGGGCATACACCGTTTCAAAACTGTTAGTGATCTCAGCACGGTTATTTTGTAAAAAAGCGCCCATCTGCAGGTTCTCCCGCACAGACATACCGGCGAAAATATGCCGGCCTTCTGGCACTTGTGAGATCCCGGCTGCCACGATTTTCGGCGCCTTGTATTTTTGGATGGGGTTGTCCTCATAGGTGATCGTGCCGCTGACCGGCTTTAACAGCCCGGAAATCGTTTTTAGGATCGTTGTTTTACCAGCACCGTTAGCGCCGATCAAAGACACAATTTCGCCTTCATTGATGTGAAAACTAACGCCCTTCACTGCGTTGATCACACCGTAGTTCACGGCGAGATCTTTTACTTCAAGCATTGCCATAATTACGCCTCCTCGCCCAAGTAGGCTTTGATAACTGCCTTATTTTGCTGAATTTCCGTTGGAGTCCCTTCCGCTAGTAATGACCCATGATCCAACACGTAGATTCTCGAGGCTAGGTTCATGACCAGTGACATATCATGTTCAATCAGCAGTACGGTAATGTGAAAGTCCCGCTGAACTTGACGAATCAAGCGGGTCAAATCTGCCGTTTCTTCCGGATTCATTCCAGCAGCTGGTTCATCGAGAAACAGCACTTTCGGCTTCATGGCCAAGCCCCGAACGATCTCCAGGCGTCTTTGAATCCCATAGGGTAAGTTCTTGGCTAATTTATCCAAGTCATTCTGAAGCTCAAAGATTTTAAGCAGTTCAATAGCTTCTTTGCGGATCTGGCTCTCTGTTTTATAAAATCTTGGCAGTCGGAAAACCGATTGAAAAAAGTCTTCTTTATAGTGAGCGGTCATGGCAATCAATACATTATCCAAGACACTTAACTCCTTAAATAAACGGATGTTTTGAAACGTTCTGGCCATACCCAAGTTAGCGATTTTATAAGCCTTCATCCCGTTCAACGAAATAGTACCGTCAGTGCCGCGGAAAGTGATCGAACCAGAACTAGGCACGATCACGCCCGTTAACAGGTTAAACAGGGTGGTTTTCCCTGCTCCGTTTGGCCCAATCAGGGCAACCAGTTCGTCATCGTCGAGGTGCATATTAACATCGGAAACAGCCGTTAATCCGCCGAAATTCTTCACTAGATCTTCGACATTTAGTAAACTGGTCATGATTTAGCACCCACTTTCTTATTTTTACGATTAAAGAGTCGTTTAAATGACAGTTCCGTAGCACCCATGATGCCAGATGGCTTGAAGATCATGATCAGGATCAAGACCAAAGCGTAGATCACCATTCGCAGGGCACCGAAGTTTTGCAGTGCTGCGTCCACCACGCCTAGAATTCCAGCGGCGACGAAGCTACCCGTGATACTGCCAACCCCGCCAAGGACTACGATGATCAAAATGGCGATGGATTCCATGATGTTGAAATTACTTGGGGCAATGGTCTGCAGATAGGAGGCCTGCATGGAACCAGCCACGGCAGCCGTTGCCGCACCCAAAACGAACGCTGCCAGTTTCCATTTGAACACGTTGATGCCCATTGATTCAGCCGCAATTTCATCTTCTCTGACTGCTAAGGCAGCCCGGCCACCGCGACTATGAATAAAGTTCACGATAATAATCGTTGTCACACAGACCATGATGTAAACCACTGGCCAAGTGGCGAATTGGGGAATGTTGAACATACCGGATGGCCCGTTGGTAATTTTCAGATTATTGATGATGATCCGAATAATTTCGGCAGCACCCATCGTAGCAATCGCTAGATAATCACCGCGTAACCGCAGTGTGGGAATCCCCACAACTAAAGCTGCGATAATGGCGACGATGACTCCCACGATGATTGAGATATAAAAGGTACCAGCTGTGGGTGTTTTACTGATCATGATGGCTGTTGCATATGCCCCAACCGCCATGAAACCAGCGTGACCCAGTGAAAACTGACCGGCAAAGCCGATCACTAAGTTCAGACCAACCGCTAGAATAATATTGATGCCAATAGTGACCATCATATTTTCCAAAAATGAATTGATGATGCCAACTAAGATCAGCGTGTTCATCAAGTAAAAGCCAGCGACCATCAAAATGAGCCAGCAAAGATTGTATTTCCAATTTGCTTTCAAAATCATCACCTAGACCTTTTCTTTGACGTTTTTACCGAAGATTCCGGATGGCAATACCAGCAGGATAATGATCAAGACCAGATAAACCGCGGCATCCTTGTAGGCTGAAAGGCCAATCGATTGAACAGCTGTTTCCAGCAGACCGATCAAGAAACCACCCAGTGAAGCCCCTGGAACGGAACCGATCCCACCAACTACGGCAGCAACGAAGGCTTTGATACCGGGTGTCATTCCCATCAGTGGATCAATGGAGTTGTAGTACAGACCAATCAAGACACCGGCTGCGCCAGCCATTGATGAGCCTAATGCGAAGGTAAATGAAATCGTTTGGTTAATGTTGATACCAACTAATTCAGCAGCATCGGGATCAACTGAAACTGCCCGCATGGCCCGCCCCATTTTGGTTTTCTTGATGATCAGCTGCAACAGAATCATCAAGAGACAAGCAGTAACGAGAATCAAAATTTGAATATTGGATACCCGAACGCCCCACAGGTTGTAATTGACCTGCTTGATCACTTGAGGAAAGTCTCTGGTGTCAGCACCGTAGAGGTACGACATACCATTTTCCAGAAAATATGAAACGCCAATTGCGGTGATCAAAGCAGTGATCCGTGGTGCGTGGCGCAGTGGCCGGTAAGCGAAGTATTCGATGATCACACCGCTGGCCGCGCAGACGACCATTGCGGATAATAGAGCGAATATAAAATTAAAGTGCCAATAATTAATGGTGTAGTAGCCCCAAAAGGCGCCTAGCATGTAAATGTCACCATGCGCAAAGTTGATCAGTTTGATGATGCCGTAAACCATGGTGTAGCCCAGTGCCAGCAGCGCGTAGATACTGCCCAGCGACAGGCCGTTTATCAGTTGTTGAAAGAGTGTTGTCAAGGTGTCACCCTCCTTTATGTATTTAGCAAACCTACTAGGAAGCTCTCGTCAGCAAACAATTTGGCTTGTTCACGAGAGCCCCCAAGCAGGCAGCTCTTGATCAATTATTTAATTTGTGTCGAACCAACAACTTTACCATTGTTCAAATGTTCAACGGCAATTGGTTTGTTGGCATCATGCTTACCATCAATGCTGATCTTACCGGTAACACCGTTGAAGTCTTTGATGTTTGCGAGGCCCTTGGTAATCTTAACGGAGTTAGCTGACTTCTCATTTTCGATAGCTTGCTTGATCATGTAAGTTGAGTCATAAGCCAGGGCTGAGAAGGTTGGTGCGTCGGTGTGGTAACGCGCTTTGTAGGCGTTCATGAATTTAACTGCCACTGGATTTTGCTTAGCCACCGTTTGGGAGAATGGTGTGGTGTAGTAAATGTTAGAAGCATTCTTGGCACCGGCAATTTGGACCAGCTTAGCGTCTGCCATACCATCAGAACCAACGATTGGGACGTTCAACCCAATTTGTCTGGCTTGCTTGATGATCAGGCCGATTTCAGAGTAGTAACCTGGGGCGTAGATGGCATCAATCTTCTTGTTCTTAAAGTCTGTCAAAATGGCGTTGAAATCTTTGTCACCAGCTGAGAAGTACTGGGTGTCAACCACCTTACCCTTAAATTGCCGTTTGAATGACTTTGAAAGGCCAGTTCCATAATCGGTTGAGTTGTCACCAAGAACAGCAACCCGCTTAGCTTTCAAATTATTGTAAATGAACTTGGCGCCGGTACCGCCTTGGAAGTTGTTTTGGTAACATGCCCGGAAGACGTATGGCTGAACTTTGCCATCCTTTTGCAGAGTGAAGTTGGGATCAGTAGCGGATGGACTCAAGGCTGGAACTTTAGCTTTGGTTTCGTTGGGAATGGCTGCTGTTCCGGCATTGGTCGTGGCGGTCCCGATAATAGCGTTGACCTTATCGTTATTGACCAGTTGAGCGGCCACCGAAGCGGATGTACTGGTAGAAGTCTTATCATCCTTGATGATCAGCTTGATCTTTTTCTTTTTCCCGTTAACGTTTACGCCGCCCTTGCTGTTGATTTCTTTAGTGGCCATCTGAATCCCCTGTTTCATTTGGTTGCCGTAACCGCCAGCAGCACCGGAAAGCTCCATGTTGACCCCGATTTTGACGGTGTTGCCAGTTTGGTCATTACCCTGAGTGGTGGTTTTAGCAGTAGTACATCCTGCAAAAATTGCGGCTGACATTGCGATAGCGGCGAATCCTGTAATGCGTTTGATCGTTGATTTCTTCATAAATTTCTCCTGCTTTCCGAATATGTTTTATTTGATATGTATTGCTATAACTTGCCTGACTAGCTTCCCTCCCCGTGTCAAAGCAATAAAAAAGCCTCATTCAATTTAATGAATGAGGTCTAAAGTCAGAATTTGATCATCAAGCCCTCATCATTAAAATACATAAATAAGGGCTCAACTGAATTTAATTAGTAGGCTAAGCTACTAGCTAATCGTTGCGTCCTTGGATTTTAATAATAAGACTAAACTCTGACTTACAGAGGTTACGTTAAATTGTTGGTTGAATTGTTGAATGGCTGAATTTGTCATGTTGTGTAACCTCCTGTCAGAATTTTTTAACTTGGTGAATGCAATAACTATAATCATATTTTCATAATTCGTCAACTACTATTTTTATATTTTATTATTCTTTTTTCATGTTAAGAGCAGAATATAAGATATAAACGCCGTTATTACGGTATTATCTGACTGGAATATTTTATTTGAAAATAATGGTTATGTGAGAATATATTACAGTGTTTATGAGTAATTGTTAATGTACATAGATGGCTATGGCTAGTGATAATTTTTTCTTACACACCATATTTAAAAAATTCGTCCGTTTCCAGTACACTACGAAAACACAATTTTGTATCTAATACCCCCCATAAGCTCTGAATTTTCAGCTAATCATGGTAAACTAATATCACCAAATAACAAATTGCTGAGGTGTACTTATGCTGAAGAAAATCAAAGATGCGCTCACGATTCCACCATTTTTCATACCATTAGCTCTGTTCAACGTATTTGAAATCTGCTGCTTCTTTATTCCACAAACACATCACCTTCTCCGGGCCATGTTAATAATGGCAGGAGTGATTGCAATTCACTGGTATTATCGGGACTTTCTTGATTTGTAACAGACAACACCACAACAGATCAAATCTACTATCCAAAACACATTCCAAAGCAAAAAAGTCGAATTCCCAAAAAATCGGGAATTTGACTTTTATTTTCATGTTTTTACCAGTCATTAGTTTAACAACTTTAAATCAACGGCGCTGCCAGCGCTCAAAAATCATGCCATATTGATTTTTTTCATCAGGCTGATGAATTATAGACTCGACCAGTTCAAATTGATCATAGTCGATTTTTGGCATATAGGTGTCCGCTTTAAAGGTGTGCTGCACCCGCGTCCGCAATAATGTGTCAACGTAGGGCAGCAAACTTTTAAAGACCTTCGCCCCACCGCTGATAATCACTGTTTCCTCCGGATGCGTCCGTTCATAGGCCACTACCTCTGAAGCACTGTGCAGCACTTCGACACTGCTGGGATAATCAGTAGCAGTCCGGGTCGTCAAAACAATGTTTTTGCGATGCGGTAATGGCTTCTTATAGCTGGCAAACGTCCGACTGCCTGAAATCAGTGTTTTGCCGATCGTATGCTGTTTGAAAAAAGCCATATCAGCCGGTAAATGCCATGGTAATTGCCCTTTATGGCCAATCGCATGCTGGGTATCTTCGGCCCAAATAAATATCATGAGATCACTCCTAAACAGCAACGGGTGCTTTAATGGCTGGTGCCGGATGATAGTTGGTAATCTTGATATCATCCATGTCATAATCGAAAATGCTAGATTTATTCGGATTCAGTTGCAACTGCGGAGTCTCTGCTGGTTTCCGTGAGAGCTGCGTTTTCACTTGTTCAATATGGTTGCTGTAAATGTGGGCGTCACCTAGCGTATGGACAAAATCACCGGGCTTTAACCCCACTTCTTTAGCAATCAAATTCGTCAACAAAGCATAACTGGCAATGTTAAACGGCACACCCAAGAAAATATCAGCTGACCGCTGGTACAATTGGCAGCTTAGCTTACCGTCATTGACATAGAACTGAAACATCGTGTGACAAGGCGGAATGGCCATGCCCGGGATGTCTTCCGGATTCCATGCTGAAACGATCATTCGCCGTGAATCCGGGTGAGTGCGCAGCGTTTCTAAAACGTTGCTGATTTGGTCAATGGTATCGCCCTTGCTGGTCTTCCAAGCGCGCCATTGCGCCCCGTAAACGTTACCCAATGAGCCGTATTTAGCTGCAAAGGTATCATCTTCCACAATTCGTTTGCAGAAAACCTTTTTTTCTTGTTGATAGACTTTATTGAATGCTTCGTCAACTAAACAACGACGGCCAAAATCAGTCATATCTGGGCCATGGTAGTCATTGGATTCAGTAAAGTTTTTAAACGCCCATTCATCCCAGATGTGATTGTGGTGCTTCAACAAATACTGAATGTTGGTGTCGCCATGCAAGAACCACAGCAGTTCACTTTTAATTAAGCCAAAGGGTACCTTTTTAGTCGTGAGTAGTGGGAATCCCTGACTCAGATCAAAGCGCATCTGATAACCAAAGGTGCTAATGGTCCCAGTCCCTGTCCGGTCAGTTTTACGATGACCGTGTTCCAAAACATAGCGTTCC
Organism: Secundilactobacillus hailunensis; assembly: GCF_005405185.1. Classification (GTDB taxonomy): domain Bacteria; phylum Bacillota; class Bacilli; order Lactobacillales; family Lactobacillaceae; genus Secundilactobacillus; species Secundilactobacillus hailunensis. The sequence goes on along the minus strand of NZ_BJDO01000004.1, from coordinate 75,321 downwards.
AAGTTTAAATATGCGTCTTCTAGCATTGTGGGCAGTCTCCTATTCCGCGTATTGACTTAAATAATCCCAGCGATCCATTTTTTGATCCAATTGATGATCGGTGGTTTCAAAGTCAGCCTGTAATGTAGCTAATTTATCATAATTATCACCATTTTTGGTCATTTGTGACTGCAAATCAGCCTTTTTCTTTTCTAAGGCATCAATTTCGTCTTCAATGCCGTCCCATTCCAGCTGCTCTTTATAAGTTAACTTAGTTTTAGCTTTTTTAGCTGGTGCTTCTGCTACTGGTGTTGGCTTAGCCGGTTCCTTTTTATGACTGGACTGAGCCTTTTTCTGAGTCGCAAGGTAATCTGTAAATAAACCACTGTACCGTTCAATTTGACCGTTGCCGTCAAAAATCAGCAACTTATCAGCCACCTTGTCGAGGAAGTAGCGGTCATGAGAAACGGTGATTACTGTCCCATTAAAATGCTTGATGTAGTCTTCCAGTACCGTCAGTGTTGAAATATCCAAATCATTAGTCGGTTCGTCCAAGAAGAGTACGTTAGGCTGTTCCATCAAGAGTTTCAATAAGTACAGCCGCCGTTTTTCACCACCGGATAGCTTTCGAATCAGCGTACCGTGCATGAAACTTGGAAACAGGAATTCTTCCAACAGTTCGGAAACGGAGATCGAATGGCCGCTTTTATCAGTGACGTTCGTTCCCACTTCGTTGAGGTAGCTAATGATCCGCTTATCTTCTGGGATTGGTTCCGTCCGTTGCGTGTAGTACGCCATCTTAACCGTTTCACCAATGGTCACAGTACCGGAATCAAGTGGCAGACGTTGTGCCATGACGTTTAACAGTGACGACTTTCCGGCGCCATTTTCACCGGAAATACCGATTCGGTCACCGGCCTGAACTAAGAGGTTAAAGTCTTTTAGCAAGACGTGATTATCTAACTTTAAATTAGCGTCCTTCACGTCAATGACTTGCTTGCCTAATCGAGTTTGACCTAGATCAATCGAAACGTCTTCTTCCGTGGGTGTCGTCCCCACTTGTTCCTTGATTTTATTAAACCGGTTGATCCGAGCTTGCTGCTTGGTTGTTCGAGCATGCGCGCCGGCCTTCATCCAAGCCAGTTCCTGCTTATAAAGTCGTTGCTGCTTATGATCAGCGGTGGCTTCCTGTTCAACTCGAGTGGCTTTTTGGCCAACATAGTCTTGGTAGTTACCATCGTAATTAAATAAGCGCCCAAAGGACAGCTCCCAGATGTGGTTAGCCACTTGGTCCAAGAAATAACGGTCATGGGTAACAACGACCAGCGCACCCTTGTAATTTGCTAAGTAATTCTCCAGCCAGTCAATGGAATCAAAGTCCAAATGGTTAGTTGGTTCGTCCAGTAATAACAGGTCTGGCGATTGAATCAAAACCTGTGCCAACCCGACCCGTTTACGCTGACCACCGGATAAAGTACCCATTTGCTGGGTCAGATCAGTAATGTGCAGCTGCGTCAAAATCGTTTTGACGTCACTTTCCGCAGTCCAGGCATCGGCTTCATTCATTTGTGCTTCAGCATCCATGTACTGCTGCTGTTTCTTCTTGTCTTCAGGATCCGTGCTGTAAGCTGCTAACGTATCTTCGTAGCGGCGAATAATTTTAAAGATCTTCTGCGATCCAGAAAAGACGGCGTCCATAATGGTCTGCTGATCGTTAAATTCGGGATCTTGCATTAAATAAGCAATGGAATACTCGTTTGGCGTAATGATCTCACCGTCGTACTGTGCCATTCCTGCTAAGGTATTCAGCAGACTAGTCTTGCCGCTACCGTTAGTTCCAATCAAACCAATTCGATCATTTTCATTAATAATGAAGTCGACCTTATCAAATAGTGTTTTTTCGCCATAAGTTCGGGTCAATCCTTCTGCTCTTAGTGTTTGCATTTGGTCACGCTTTCTCGTTTAGATAATTAATTGCTGCGGTCAATAAACCTACTTTTTGATTGTTTAATTGACCTTCAACAACTTGCCGTTCTAGATAATTTAACGCCTGGCCTAATTGCGGCCCAGGTTTAATACCCGCTGCCATAAGATCTTGGCCAGTGATGGCTAAAGCTCTTTTAGCATGGATCTGCAAGGCATCGTACTGTGCTAACAGATCTGCTGTTGGATACGTTGAATCTCCGAGCTGTCCAGCCACCTCATTAGCGATAGCAATCAGATCATGCCCTGTTTGATAAAGCGTCCAAGCATCAACCGTCTGGGTAGTAATTGCGTGGACGGCCTTAACTGCCACTTGAACATCATCGATCAACTGATTGGCTGATTTCCAGTCTTTTAGCAGTTGATTGACTTGTTTACTGGATAACTCAAAGGTGACTGCCAATAAAGTCCAAACCGCGGTCTCATTACTTAGACCGCTAGTTAACTGGCTCCGTAGTTGATTGAACTGGTCTTTATACGGCTCAAAGTCCGGACAATATTGGTATAAGCCCGTGTTCATGAACACGTCAAGCCCCTTCGCTGGCCAATTACCTAACAGCATTTTCACAAATTCAACGTGAATCCGTTCCACCGCAATTTTAGTCAGTAGACGGCCGTGGTGTTCAATTCCAGCAATGGTATCAGCATCAATATCAAAGTTGAGCTGACTGGCAAACCGAACCGCACGCATCATACGCAAGGCATCTTCGTTGAACCGCTTTTCGGGATCACCGACCGCGCGAATCCGGTGCTTTTTTAGATCACCTAAACCATCGAAATAGTCAATGATCGTCCCGTCTGTTTTTAATGCCAGCGCGTTGATCGTAAAATCGCGCCGGTTCAAATCTTCTTTCAACGATCTAACAAATTTGACCGAATCTGGCCGCCGGTAATCCTGATACCCGGATTCAGTTCTAAACGTGGTCGTCTCATACCCCGTCCCGTGATCTAAAATCATGACGGTACCATGTTCAATACCGGTATCCACCGTTCGTTTAAATAATGATTTAACCTCTTCCGGATAGGCACTAGTCGCAATGTCCACGTCATGAATCGGCAAATTCAGCAGGGTGTCGCGTACTGAACCACCGACATAGTAGGCTTCATAGCCTGCCGCTTCGATAGTGTCAATGATGGGCTGTGCTTTTACAAATTCTTCCGGTAATGTTTCAATTCTCATTTTGATCGACCCTTTTGTGTGAGTTATACTGCATTTCCAATCTTTAGCCTATTCAATTTTACCAGATATCCCTAAGTATAACCAACTGCACTTCAATTGAATATGCTATGATTATCAAGAGATTGATCTTTGCGGACAAGAGCCAAAGGATAAAAGAATTAGGGGGCTTTAACTTGACCAATAACGTTGAAGAAAAGATGCGTTTTATTGATTTACTGATGATTACTATTGGCTGTGCAGCTTACGCGTTTGCACTTATCAAGTTTAACATTGCTAATCAGTTAGCAGATGGTGGAATTAGTGGTGTGACGCTGATTTTAAAGGGCTTATTTAATTTTAATCCCGCCTATTCTACTATTTTGATCAATATTCCATTGATTTTATTCGGTTACCGGTTTTTAGGACGGCGGGCAATTATTTACACGCTTTACGGGACCGTCATGCTTTCAGTATTTTTATGGATCTGGCAACTGGTTCCCCTGAGCATTGATCTTCACCACGATCTATTCTTAGCTGCAATGGCTGCTGGCATTACCGGTGGCGCAGGCAGCGGTTTACTGTATCGCTATGGCGGAACCACTGGCGGAACCGATATCATCGCCCGTATTTTTGAACGCTTTCGGGGGATCCCAATGGGTCAGACTCTCCTCTGGTTAGATATTTTAGTCCTGGTGGTTTCCCTGGTTTACATCGACGTGCGCCACATGGCCTATACGATTCTTTATTCTTACGTTTTTTCGCGCCTAGTTAACTTCATCCTCAGTGGAACCTACGCTGCTAAGGGCGTGCTGATCATCAGTTCAAAATCACAGGAAATTATTGATCAGGTCATGACCGTCATGGAACGTGGGGTTAGCATTCTCCACGGTGAAGGCGGCTACTCACATAAAGACCGCCCTGTGCTGTACGTCGTTGTCAGCCCAAGCGAATTGCATGATCTGCAGATGATTGTTAGTGAACTTGATAAAACGGCTTTCATGACGATTTTTGACGTCAATGAAGCCATTGGTGAAGGTTTTACTTACGCTCGACCATCACATAATCTGTTCAAACACACTGGTTAGGGGTGTGTTTTTTGTTTTTATTAATTAAGTTAAAGTAACTTTTTATTATTTATTTTTATTAAAAAAGATCGCCATTTTAGCGACCTCTCTCTATTTGCTCTAAAAATCATTTTCCTGTTCATTTTCCAGCATTTCCGCCATTTCCATGTCATCAGGAACAACTTTGACGTAGGCGTTTAAGACTTTCATCATCAGTTCATGCTCACCCATTTCCCGGAAGAAGTAAACCGCGGGCTTCAAGAAGTCAGCCTGATCCATAAAGTACGGTACCGCTGCTTGATAGTAGCGATCTGCCTGCTCATATTTCTCCAATCGAGCATAGGACACCGCTAGATTCCAATACAGCTGCGGATCCAAATTATCCTGCCCCACGTAATCCGCCAAAAAGTCCACCGTTTCTTGAAAACGTTCCTGTTTGACGTAAAGGTTCGATAATTTAATGACAATGTCTAAATCGTCCGGGCTTAAATCATGACCCTTTTTAAGGTAGGTTTCCGTCAGTGATTCATTCTCTAACCTCGCTGCAATATCAGCCGCGTATGACCAGAGCTTCTCATTGTACTGATCGACCCCCAGCCCTTCTTGCAAGGCCTTCAATGCGTCTTCTAGCCGATTTTCAGCAACCAGTGCCTGTCCCAGATAAGGATAAAGGCTGGTGTACTGCGGATCGGACTCCTTGAGTTCTTCAAACAGTGAAATCGCCGGTTTATAGTCCTTTAACTGCAAGTAGGTAAAGGCCGTCTCAAACTTCACATCGGGGGTCATATCGCCCGAATGAATCTGCTTTAAGTAACCAATAGCCTGCTCAAAGCGACCTGCATTAGCGTATGCTACACCCAGTCGCTCTACTAGACTGACCGAACTGAATTCTGGAATCCCCTGCTTGACCAAATCAAGGTACAGCGGAATCGCTTTCTTGAATTCTCGCATGACAAAGTAAAGTTCCGCCAGCGCAAATTGAATGGCTGGTTCATCAGGAGCCAGACTTTGAGCTTCTAACAATTTTTGTTCACTGACTTCAAACAGTTCTTGCGTCTGGTACAGATCAGCCGCCACCATCAGTGAACGGACATAAGCTTCCGAACCTTTATGCACCTCACTTAACAGGTTTAAGGCCTCATCATTTTTATCATCGTCAATTAGTATGTCTGCCAGATTGACCCGAATATCATCTTCATCTGGATAACGATCCAACAGTTTTTCATAAATTCGTTTTGACTGGTTTAAAAACCCGAGTGAATAGAGTTCCTCTGCTAAGCTATAAAGGGTGTCATCATCATCATGACGCAAGGCACTGGCATAGGCTTTTTTAAATTCATCCAGTTGACCACGTTCTAGCTGGTCAAGGGCTTTTTGTGAGTAGCTCATTAAGATCCTCCGTTTCGTTAAATCGTGAACTTATATGTTAGCACTTTAGAAAGCGGTAAACAAGCATTCGCACCGACTGTTAGCTTGCTCACTCACACAAATAAAAAAGGCCAACCCCCTAAGGATTGGCCTCACCGTCAATAATAAATTATTTAACAGCGTCCTTCAAAGCTTTACCAGGTTTGAAAGCTGGTACTTTGCTTGCAGGAATTTGAATTTCTGCACCCGTTTGTGGGTTACGGCCCTTACGAGCTGCACGTTCGCGAACTTCGAAGTTACCAAAGCCGATCAATTGTACCTTTTCGCCCTTAGCCAAAGTTGCTTGAACTGAGTCAAATACTGCATCTACAGCTGCAGTTGCATCCTTCTTAGTTAAGCCGGTTGCAGCAGCAACATCGTTAACAAGTTGTGCTTTATTTGCCATGAATGATTCGCCTCCTTGGATAAAATATGATGAGTACAAGTTCATCTCACCTAGCCGATCAACAAGTCAATCAGGCCACTGAAATAATAACGGCGTTCCGTATCATTTCTGTTTCCAAGATAGCACACAAAGCCTATCATAGCAAGGTTTTTTGCGGTTTACGGACAATAATTATACCAAAAAACTAATTTTCGCCGTATAAATCCGAAAAATGAGCGTAATCCTAGCCCAATCAAGGCTTAGGCTACTTTCGGTGACGTTCGATCAGATGAATTGGCGTCCCGGTAAAATCAAAGTGTTCCCGGATCTGATTTTCCAAATAACGCTCGTATGAAAAATGCATCAGATCTGGATCATTGACAAACAACACGAAAGTTGGTGGCTGAATAGCAACCTGAGTCGCGTAATAGACTCGCAGTCGGCGTCCATTATCATTGGGCGTTGGGTTCATGGCAATCGCATCCATGATCACTTCGTTCAGTGTTGATGACTTAATCCGCTTAGTATGGTTAGTGGCCACCGTCTTGATCATCCCTGGCAGTTCTTTTAACCGTTGATGAGTCTTCGCAGACACGAACACAATTGGTGCATAAGCAAGGTACTGGAACTCTTCTCTTACGTGCACTTCAAAATCGTGCAGCGTCTGGTTATTTTTCTTCAGGGTGTCCCATTTGTTCACCACAATGATGATCCCGCGGCCAGCCTCATGGGCATATCCAGCAACCTTCTTATCTTGCTCACGAATACCCTCTTCGGCATTGAGCACAAACAAAACCACGTCCGAATTATCAATGGCTTTCATGGCGCGCATCGCACTGTACCGTTCCGTGTTTTCATAAACTTTTCCACGTTTACGGATCCCAGCTGTATCAACCATGGTGTATTCAGTTGAATCGGCAACGAACTTGGTATCGATTGCGTCACGGGTAGTCCCTGCTATTTCAGAAACGATCACCCGGTTTTCACCCAGTAAAGCGTTCACTAAGGAAGATTTACCCACATTAGGCCGCCCAATCAGACTAAACCGAATGGAATCATCTTTAACTTCACCAGTTTTATCTGGGAAGGCCTTAATAGCTGCATCCAATAAATCACCAAGACCTAAGCCGTGAACTCCTGAAATCGGATATGGATCGCCGAATCCTAATGAATAAAAGTCGTAGATTTCTTGACGTAATTCCGGATTATCAGCCTTATTAACGGCTAGGACCACTGGCTTATTGGCACGATAAAGAATCTGAGCAACTTTATCATCAGCGTCAGTAACCCCTTCTTTGACTGAAACAACAAACACAATCACATCGGCTTCATCGATTGCCACCTCAGCTTGTTGCGTGATTTGTTTGATAAAGGGTTCATCACCCATGTCGATCCCACCAGTATCGATCAAACTAAAAGTAGTTCCCAGCCATTCAGCGTGCGCGTAGATACGATCACGAGTCACCCCAGGGGTATCTTCAACAATGGAAATTCGATCACCGGCGATCCGGTTGAAAATGGTTGATTTACCCGTATTAGGACGGCCCACGATAGCAATTGTTGGCATACTCATACAACATCCCTCTTTTCTGTTCTTGGATAGTAACGGTCTAATCACAACAAAAATGTCATTTTGAAACTGGCATTCCGTTTCAAAATGACATTTTAATTAATTTAAAGAAAATCTGTGTTTTGAAACATTGTATCGATTACTTGTTATCTGAATCAGCTTTCTTTTGCGCGTTCTTCAATTGATCGCCAACCAAATCACCTAACGTAAAGCCTTCATCGTCATCGTCAGTTGACATCTGAGTAGGTGCGGCTTGTTTTCTTGGTGCACGCTGTTGCTTCTTTGGTTGTTCATGACGTTCTTCACTACCAGCAGGCTTTTCCTTTAAAGCCTTAATTGAAAGTGCCAAACGGTGAGCTTCTGGGTGAACTTCCAAAACCTTGACTTTAACAGTTTCACCAGTTGATAAGACATCATTTGGTGTTGCAATGTGTTCGTGAGCAATTTGTGAAATATGAACCAGACCTTCAACGCCTGGGAATACTTCAACAAAGGCACCGAAGCTCGTCAAACGCTTAACAGTTCCTTCAAGTACGGAACCTTCAGGAGCCTTTTCTTCAATACCGTCCCATGGTTCTGGTAAGGTTTGCTTGATTGAAAGTGAGATCCGGTTACGGTCTGGATCAACTGATAAGACCTTGACCTTAACTTCTTGGCCGACCTTCAAAACATCAGAAGGCTTTTCAACCCGTTCGTAAGCAATTTCAGAAACGTGAACCAACCCGTCAACACCGCCAAGATCAACAAAGGCACCAAAGCTAGTCAAACGAGCAACTTTACCGGTAACTGTCTCGCCGGCCTTAAGGGTACTCATGATTTCTTCACGCTTAGCAGCCTTTTCTTGTTCAACCAAAGCACGGTGTGACAAGATCAAACGGTTTTCACTAGGTTCGATTTCAATAATCTTAAAGGTTAACGTCTGACCCTTAAATTGATTCAGATCTTCAACGAAGTGATCACTGATCATTGAAGCAGGTACGAAGCCACGAACACCTGCATCAACCACTAAGCCACCTTTAACCACTTGGGTAACGGGTGCTTCAATGGTTTCACCGGCTTCGTACTTCTTTTGGATTTCGTCCCAAACTTTACGGGCTTCAAGACGACGAACAGATAATAAGTAACTGCCGCCTTCCTTATCGCTACCAATCTTTGAGATAACAACTAAATCAAGGGTGTCACCAACCTTAACGACATCATTGATATCTGAAACTGGTTTTGTTGAAAGTTCCTTTTGTGGTACAACACCTTCGATACCGGTACCTTCGATACCCACGATGGCTTGTTTGTCATCGTCAATGGCTAATACCTCAGCCTTAACGACATCACCAACTTTCACCGTTTCAATGCTATTTAAAGCATTTAACAAATCATTGTCATCATTACTATTGTTTTCACTCATACGACCTTTTCCTCCTTGCGACAACTCTAACTTATATTTTATCCGAAAATTAACATAAATACCAGTAGCATGACCAAGTTTTATGTAAATTCTTGTTGTTTTTTAGTAATTATGGCACTTATCTGGTCAACCACCTCATCAATTGACAATGAAGTGGTGTCCAAACGAACCGCATCCGCTGCTTGTGTCAGCGGTGAGATTGCCCGCGTGGAATCTTTGTGATCCCGCGTTTGAATCTCATCGCGAAGCACATCCATGGGGGTATGAATCCCCTTTTCAGCATTATCCTTAAACCGCCGCTGGGCCCGTTCTTCAACGCTAGCCACTAAAAAGATCTTAACTTCGGCTTTTGGCAATACCGACGTGCCAATATCGCGACCGTCCATCACGATGCCGCCCGCTTCAGCAATCTTGCGCTGACGTTCCGTTAAATCAGCCCGCACCGTGCCTTGGGCGGCTACTGTGGAAACCTGATTAGTCACGTCCGGCTGACGAATTGCCATGGTAACTTCCTGACCATCAAGAAAAACTAATTGTTCGGGATTTCCCGGTTTAAACGCAATCTCAGTTGTCTTCAGCATTTCTGCTAAAGCCACTGGATCATCTAGCGCCACGTTTTGCTGCATCGCCTTTAGCGTGACTGTGCGGTACATGGCACCAGTATCACAGTAAACGTAACGAAATCGGTGCGCAATTTTTTTGGCGACCGTACTCTTACCAGCAGAGGCTGGTCCATCAATTGCAACTTGCAACTCTTTTTTTGCCATTCTGTCCACCTGTATCAACTTATTTGACGCGTAATCTTTGTCCTGGGCGTAGCGTCTGCCCCGATAAACCACCATTCAATTGTTTCAGCCGCTCAACGGAGATCCCGTTATTCACAGCCACGCGATAGATACCTTGACCCTGGCCAACGGTCGCGTACTTTGAGCCGGAACCTGACGTCGAACTTGCTGCCTGCTGCGAAGTCGTCGACTGGGCAGCGGGTTTAGCGTGCGTAGTCGGCTGCTTAACAGTTGCTGATTCACTTGTCCGTTGGGTCTGTGAAGAAGTCGTCACTGCAGAAGTTGCTTTTGAAGAACTACTCTCACTAGTCTTGGAGCTGGCATTGGCATCAGCGGCAGTAGCCTTTTTTTCAGAAGCCGATGAAGCCGGCTTTTTGGAGACCGATTTAGCAGCTTTTTTACGGTGCGGCTGACTGACTGAACTCGTTTTTTCACTAGCAACGCTCATCGAGTTATCAGGCTTATTCATTGCACTTTGACGTGCCAGGCCGTAAATCAAAGAGCCTACCGCAATCAAAATAATAATGGCCACTAAGATAATCGTGACTAACCGATTATTGTGACTTTGTTTATGACGCTTAGTCCGTGACAAATTGCCTTGGTCATCCCGATCGTCCCCAAACGATTGATCCCAAGGTTTTGTTTCGGATGAGTGATCGTCCTTTTTTGGATCCATCATGTAACCTCCTCAAAAACTTTCATTACGAATTGTACCATAGCTGGCACAAGAGTGGGAATTTTTTTAAACTGCATCCGTTTTACCATCAGCATTAAATAGCTGGGTCAAAATAGCTTGCCAGCTAGCTGGGCCTTCATTTTGGCTCACCGTTACACTGTCGTTTGTCGATATCAGCCCCAACGCAGTAAGATCAATGTCTGGCTGATCGCTGCTACAACAGTCTGCGGGCAATTCATCCGGCTGTGATACCTGGTCAAAATAGTGCTGAACATATTGCCGTTTGCAGGTCGGTGTCCGTAAATACCCCATCATTTTTCTAAACGCCACCATCCGCTGTTCACGGCGACGTTCAAACAGTTCTTGGACTTGGCGTTCTTGATAGTGATGCTGCTTGTAAAACCAAATCAAATTCGCCTTTTCATCACCGGCAATCTGCGGCGCCATTTGCTGAAAATAATAGTGAATTTCATTTTCCTGCGGCACAGTCGCGTCGCTCAAAAACTGCGCGATCTGCTCGTCGCCAGGCTGATAAAGTAAAATGGCGATACTTTGCTTACCATCCCGGCCAGCCCGGCCAATTTCCTGCCAATAAGCTTCCAGGTCACTGGGCACGTGGTAATGGATCACAAACCGCACGTTATTCTTATCAATGCCCATGCCAAACGCACTGGTCGCACAGATCACGTCTAACTGGTCCTGCATAAACTGCTGCTGTACTTTAAAGCGCGTTTCCGGATCAAGGCCCGCATGATAGGCAGCTACTCGGCAATGGGTCTTTAATGCCAGCAGTTCGGCCGTCTCATTGGCCTTCTTTTTACTGGAAAAGTACACTACGCCCGGCTTCTTAAGGGTGGTCACCAGTTCAATCAAGCGGTCATCCTTATCAGTCTGTGTTTCAAACTGCGCCACGTCCAGAAAAATATTCTGCCGGTCGATCGGTAAAACCACTTCAGTAGCATCCGGAAGCTGTAATTTTTGCTTAATATCGGTTTTAACGTGCTGAGTCGCCGTGGCTGTGGTCATCAATGTCAGCGGGTCATTTAACTGATGCCTAATTTGGCCTAATAACAGGTATTCTGGCCGAAAATCTGGTCCCCACGTGGAGATGCAGTGTGCTTCATCCACGACTAGTAACCCTAGCGAGACATTTTGCAGCGCACTGAGTACTGCGTCTTGGCTCAGCATTTCCGGTGACACAAATAGGAACCGGTACGCCGTCAAATGCTGTAAAACCCAGTTCTTTTCTGGATAAGTCATGAGAGAAGTCAAGGCAGCTGCCCGCTTTTCACCCTTTACGTTGAGGGTCGTCACCTGATCTTGCATCAGCGAGATCAAGGGCGACACGATCAGCACTAACTGCTGGGTCGCCGCTCCGTAGAGCTCATAAATGAGGGTCTTTCCCGCACCTGTGGGCAATACGGCTAATGTATTTTGTCCGGCCGTTAAGGCGGTCAGAGCTTCCAGTTGGCCAGCCCGAAAATGACTGAAGCCAAACCGTTTTTGAAGGGTCTGATAGAGTTGTTCAGTACTTATCATCCGTTTGTTTACTCCTTAAGATTTCCAGCAGCCGAAACTGCCAGAATTCCACTGACAGATCCGCTACTTGCGTAAATTGCCACTGATCAAGCGGTGTCTTTGCTAACCGCGCCAGCATCTGTGTCACTAATTGCGCCGGTAAGATCCGCTGAAAATCAAACTGCTCGGGTGGCAGCATAATGGCCGCTTCCAGTAAATGCTCCCGCACCGTACTTAGCTTAAGCTGGCGCTGATGACTGATGACCTCTAATGATTTTCCCGCCATAAAGCTGTTCAGGGTCTGCTGTGCGCTGGTACTGATCAATGACCGGCTCAAACCCGCCAATAACGATCTTAGGCTGGCAGTTTCAGTATGAGCAATCACTTTAGCCAACTGACAGATCAAATCGGTGATCATCACCCTCACCTCTGATTCAGTCAGCTCAAAATCATGGGCTACCTGCACTAGCGTTTCACCAGGACGCTGATGGCCGACTAATAGCCGACTCATCAACAATGCCTGATCATTGGGCAACTGTGACAAAAAAGTTTGCCAAAAGTCCTGAAACGCTTTTCGGAGGTCGTCTGAATAAAACTGGTGAAACCAGCGTTTAACAAACTGCTTGACCTGCCAGCTCACCTGCAACGGATAATAGTGCTTATTCTGGTAAGCTTGCTCCGAAACCACCTGCGTCGCCAGCAGCAGCCGCTGCCAAAGGGCCTCAACATCCACGATCAATCGGAGGTTCAAGTATTTGGGTTGGTAGTGCTTGTTAAGCAGTCGCTGCTGCTCAATCGCACCCAGTTCGGTTAACTGAGCGTTGGTCTCTTCAACGGTCACTAAGCCCTTATTTTTGAGCTCTAAAGCCGTCTGATCCATCACGTTTCGGGTCAGTCTTTTCTCGTAACCCAACCAGGACAATTGGTGATAGCGCATACCCCAGTAAAGCGTGGAAACCGTTCGTTTGCCCACCAAGATATTTTCAATCACCCGCAGCCGTCTTGGGGCTGTCGGTGATAAAAAAGTAATGAGCTGTGCTGTATCCATCGTCGATATCCCCCCTGTTTTTGTTAGCTGCATTCATTCTCCCACACCGCAATTTAGCTGTCTAGTAGCAACCAACGGCAGATAAAAAGGATGGCGCAATTGCCATCCCTATCGTTACCTATTCATATCATACAGTAATTAATTTTTATTAGAGCAGATCCGATTGCTGGCGCAAAAAGGTCTTCATGCGATCCGCTATTAAAACGAACACCGCACCAACTAACACACCCTTGATCAAGTTGAACGGAATCACGCCAAATAGTAACATTTTCGACAGCGGAATCGTGATCTTCATGTGCAGAACTGCCATGTAAACTGGGATCAGTATCGTTGAGTTCAGTATCGCCATGATGACTGAAAGACTGACCGTCCCAGCAATGGCCGCTAAAATTAAACGGGTCACCGTCTTATACTTACGTACGTACTTTAACACCCAATAAATCGGCAGCATGAAGCTCACTGAGGCGATGAACCCTGAACCAACGCCAATAAAGTTGGCCACGTCAACACCAGTCATGATCCAGTACAGCAGTCCTTTGATGGCTGCAATGATGACCCCACCCAGCGGACCAAACATGATCATCCCCAGTAAAATCGGAATGTCTGAAAAATCGACCTTCATATAGGAGACGAACGGTAATATGGGAAATGAAATAAAGTAGAGCAAAAACGAGATACCAGCAAACAACGACATGATAACGACCTGGCGAATGCTAAATGGTTGACTATGTTCCATTAGATATACCCTCCAAAACTTGGCCATCTTCAAAAATGAAAACGCAAACAAAAAGCCGAATCAATCTCCTTCAGAGGAAAATTAATTCGGCTTGACACTAATTTGTGTTAACCCAATCTTCTTTATACCAGACTTTACTGTCGGTATCGGAATTACACCGAATCAACTACTCGAGGAGTAGGTCGCGGACTGTTACCGCCGGTCGGGAATTACACCCTGCCCTGAAGATGAACCACTTATTTAATTATTTAGCCCAATTGTACGGGGAAAACTTCAAAAAAGCAAGTTAATTGTCCAGTTTGGCCACTCGCTTTAACTCCTTAACTTCTTCGGGGTTCAGTTCCCGAAAATCACCGGGCTGAACACCCTTTAACGTTAAGAACGCATAGGTTTCCCGTTTCAGCTTCATTACGGGGTGACCCACTGCCTGCAGCATCTTCTTGATCTGGTGGTTTTTACCTTCATGGATCGTGATGGAGACAATTGCCGTCTTACGGCCTTCGTCGCTAGACATCAACCGAGTCCTTGCTGGTGACGTCTGCTTACCATCGATGCTGACACCTTTGCGCAGACGCTTTAATTCATCGTTAGTTGGAATACCCTGCACCTTAGCAACGTACGATTTATCAACTTCGTACTTGGGATGAGTCAGTTGGTTCGCTAAGGCCCCATCGTTAGTCAGCAGTAATAAACCGGTAGTGTCATAGTCCAGCCGGCCCACGGGATAGACTCGTTCTTTGATCTCATCATCCAGTAGATCGATCACCGTCTTGCGGTGCTTATCATCCGAGACAGTTGAAACCACCTGCCGTGGCTTATTCATCAAAATGTAAACTGGCATTTCAGTCTGAATGGGCATTTCATCTACTAGAATATGATCGTGCTTGCTGACTTTGGTGCCCAATTCAGTCACCGTTTTGCCGTTCACCTTAACGTGACCAGCAGTAATCATCTTTTCGGCACTCCGTCGTGAAGCAACCCCCGCGTGGGCCATAACTTTTTGCAATCGTTCCATGTACTATTTATCCTCCGCATTTATCTGTTGGTTAAACCGTTTTAAAAATAAATCGCTATTCTGTTCTGCATCACTCGGCGTTTGCGCATCTGGCAGCGGCGGTAGATCCGCCAACTGTTTGAGCCCAAAGTAATCCATAAAGTAGTCTGTGGTCTGATACAGCTTTGGCCGTCCCGGTCCCTTTTTACGACCGGACTCGGCAATCAGCTGCCGCAGCAGTAACTTATTCAAAGTGCCAGAACTCTGGACGCCCCGAATCTCATCGATTTCAATTCGGGTAATGGGCTGATTATACGCAATAATCGCCAAAACTTCCAGTGACGCTTGAGACAGGCCCGTAGAACTGGGTGCCTCAAAGTACTGATTGACGGTATTTGCCAGACTTTCTTTCGTGGCCAAGCGAACCGTTTCGTTACTTTTTAAAATCACCAGTGCTGAATCTGGATCACTGGCATATTTTTGATTCAATTTGACTAACGACTGATTGACTGCCGGCACCATTGAATCGGTCAACGTTGCCAGTTCCGTCACCGTCAGTCCAGATTCGCCACTGACAAACAGCAGCGCCTCTAATTGCTGTATCCTACTCATTTTTCTTCTCCCAATTTGGCCGGTTTAACGGTGATCGGCATGACCCGGTTGGGCTGATCAACGGCCACTTCATGCTGCTTAGTCATTTCCAGCAACGCCAGAAAAGTCGTCACCAGTTCTTCCTTATTGGGCCGTTGATCAAACAAGTCGCCAAAGGCCACCGCCACTCGCGTTTGACTGAGCTTAAACCGCAGCGTGTGAATCTGGCCTTTAACGGTGTACTGTTCACTGCGGACCAGCCGCATTGGCAATTCTGGCTGTCGTTTGCGCTGCGTCAAACCGATCAGACTCCGTCGCAAATCAACGGTGGTTAAGCCCGGTGCCAACTTGCCTAATTTCACACCAGCCGGCACCGCCATTTCTGGCCGGCTATAAAATTTTTGCCGTGCCAGCGCCTGCTGTTTAAACCAGCCGGCAGCTTGTTGATAACGCTGATACTGCACCAGCCGAGTCACCAGGTCATCTTGCATCTCAGCTAAACTCGGTTCATCATCGTCATCTTCTTCAGCAGGTGTTTCTTCCACTGGCAGCAACAGTTTGGCCTTCATCTTCATGAGTGTGGCGGCCATAACAAAGTAATCGCCAGCCACGTCCAACTGATGGTCCTGCATCTGCCGCAGAGCCGTCATATACTGATCAGTAATAGTCACGATGGGAATGTCATAAATATCGATGGATGAAGATTTGATCAAGTGTAAGAGCAGATCCAACGGTCCCTCAAAGTTCTGCACGTGAATCAAAACTGGTGCTTCACTCATGACTAGCCTCCCACTTAGCAACGATACTCGTCGTCTCTAGAGTTCCCATAATGCGCTGCTTGGGATACATATCCTGTAATTCAGTTAAGATCGTGTTGGTCTGATTATGATTCCGGACTGCTGGCATCAAGGCGATTAAGCGCACAATGACAAACTTTGGCCGTAATTCAACACCCACGACCCCGGAAAAGTCCTGATTTAGATCTTTCCATAATAATAGCTGCCGTGAATCGCTATCTTGATACCACTGCAGTTCAGCCTGCAGACGATCGATCTTTTTTAACGCGGGCGCAAGCGAGAGCAAGCCCATTGCCACTTTCTCATAATCAGTTCGGTATTTCAGTAACAAATTGATTCCTCCCAAAACGTTACGCCCTTGGATGAGCTTTACGATAAACTTCGGTTAAGTGCTTCTTAGAAATATGCGTATAGATCTGCGTTGTCGAAATATCCGAATGGCCGAGTAACTCCTGAACGATCCGCAGATCCGCACCATTTTCCAGAATGTGGGTGGCAAATGAATGCCGCAGCGTATGCGGCGTCACATGCTTACGAATTCCAGCCACACTGACGTAGTGCTGAATCTTTTGCCAGATACTTTGCCGGCTCAACCCGCTGCCATGGGCGTTTAAGAAAAGGTAAGGCGACGTGCGCTGCTTCAGCAGTACTGGTCGGCTTTGATTTAAGTACCGATTGATCCAGTCAATAGCAACGTCACCAATCGGGATGATCCGCTCCTTGTTGCCCTTACCCAGTGTCTGAATCAGCCCCATTTCCAGGTGCAACTCGCCCATCTTGAGATGGACCAGTTCACTGACCCGCAGTCCCGTAGCGTACATCACTTCTAAAATTGCCCGGTCGCGAATACCATACTTGTTGCTGGTATCCGGTGCCGCTAACAGCGCTTCAACCTCAGCCACCGTCAAGACTTGCGGCAACGGCCGACCCTTTTTCGGCGCTTTGACCTCCGCCATTGGGTCAACCGTCAGCTGATCATTTTCAACGAGGTACTGAAAGAAGTGCCGCAAAGTCGACACCATTCGCGTGACGCTGTTGCGCGCTTTACCAGAAGTTTGCTGCTGCTTTAAAAAGTTCAGGATCGTTAATTGATCCACTTTTGCCAGATCAGTAATATGCTGCTGGTCTAAGAACTGCCGAAACTCTTTTAGGTCCAGCCGATACGAACTGATCGTATTAGCGGCTAGTCCCCGTTCGATTCGGAGATCATGCAGAAAGTCCTCAATCTGCTCGTCCGTTTTCATTTTGATCACGTCCCGCTTCAGTCAACCATAAATAGCCATCGTGTTCTTCAGCAAACCGCTGTTTCATGAGATGACCCACGGCCCGCTTAAATTGGCCCTTGCTGATACCAAAGTAATCTTTGATGTCTTCAGGAGCACTCTTGTCTGTAAAGGCT
Source organism: Secundilactobacillus hailunensis (assembly GCF_005405185.1). Lineage (GTDB taxonomy): Bacteria > Bacillota > Bacilli > Lactobacillales > Lactobacillaceae > Secundilactobacillus > Secundilactobacillus hailunensis. The sequence goes on along the minus strand of NZ_BJDO01000004.1, from coordinate 57,828 downwards.
ACTTTACCTTCTGGCGCATGCTGCAAGGTTGCTAGTAACATTAAAGCATCGTCCGGAATGGCTTCATAAGCCCGTGGCCGTAACGAGATTTTTAGCGTGCCATCGGGAAATTGGCTAATGACCCGGGCATTTAATTGCTGGCCTAAGCGGGGTTCCTGATCCCGTTCTTCAGGAGGAATAAAGCCCAAATGATAGTCAGTGGTCAGCACCATGGTACCGGTTAATTTCAGCCGGTAAGCCGTAACCACTACGTCTTTATTATCTAACTTAGTCGTCACTGGCTGAGCAATGACCCGGTAAAGTGCTTCGTCACCGAGATCGCCCCACATCCGGCCCTTTTTATCCAGCGTGATCGACAGCATTAACCGGTCACCGCGTTGAGGCCAGAGCGCGTTAATTTCCGGTAAATTATCCAGCGAGACCACAATGTCCTTATTAGGTAAGCCGATATTGACGAACACGCCTAAGCCGTGCTGCACCCGCACCACTTCACCAAAACCGTAATGGTCGACCTGCACTTTAGGCGCATTTCGCGTAATCTGCAGTTGGTGCTGTTCGTTTTCGTAAGCAAACCCTTTAAAGCGGCTACCCAGCTTCAGGGGCTTTTCGATTTCAGTCTTGTCGAGTCGAAACGTTAAGCCATTCGTCTGGACGTAATATTCCTTGTCATTTTCATCAGTGACTTCGCCGCTAATGACTCGGCCAAGTAACTGCGTTAATTCATTATTCATTTTAGTATCCCCGTTCGTTCTCTTGGATTGCATATCTCTTGGTATTATCGCACATATTGCTCTGCGGTGGTAGTTTATTCTCCAGACAACGGTCAAGATTGGCATGACTAAATTGCGTCATTTAGCCAAAAAAAAGCCTAACCCGCAGGCTAGACTTTTTAAATTGTAATCAATTAAATGATTAAAGTGCGTTTGAAGCACCGTGGTAAACGACACCGCGACGTGAGTCAACAGTGATCAATTCGCCATCAGAGATCTTTTCTGAAGCACCCTTAGCACCAACGATAACTGGAATCCCCATTGAGATACCAACTACGGCTGCGTGTGAAGTTAAACCGCCATTTTCAACGATAACGGCGCTGGCCTTTTCGATAGCTGGCAAGTAGTCCTTGTCAGTGTTCTTAGCAACCAAAACGCTGCCTTCAGTAGTCTTAGAGTTAGCTTCCTTGGCATTGCTTGCTAAAACGGCTTTACCAATCACAGTGTCATCGCCGACACCTTGGCCGCGAACTAACTTTGAACCGATCAATTGAACTTTCATCAAGTTAGTCGTACCGCGTTCGCCAACGGGCACACCGGCAGTGATCAAGATCAAGTCGCCTTCCTTAGCTAAGCCGGTTTCAACAGCTTTAGCAGCTGCTAAATCAAACATAGCATCAGTGTTAGCTGGCTTTTCAGCAACGATTGGGTAAACGCCCCAGTTAACCATCAAGCCACGACGAGTACGGTCATCAAAAGTAACGGCCAAGATGTTTGCATCTGGACGGTACTTGCTGATCATCCGAGCAGTGTAACCTGATTCAGTAGCTGCAACGATGGTCTTAACACCCAAGCTCTTAGCAACACGGGCAACTGAAGCACCAATTGATTCAGTAACATCAGCATTAGCTAAGTCCATGTGGTCAGTACCAAAGTCCTTCAAAGCATTTTCAGCCTTGATGTCGATCCGGTTCATAGTAGTAACGGATTCTACAGGGTATTCACCGTTAGCACTTTCACCAGAAAGCATGGTTGCATCAGTACCATCAAAGACGGCGTTAGCAACATCAGATGCTTCGGCACGTGTAGGACGTGGGTTTTCTTGCATTGAATCCAACATTTGAGTAGCAGTAATAACTGGCTTACCAATCTTGTTGCATGCCCGGATCAAACGCTTTTGTACCAATGGTACGTTTTCAGTAGGAATTTCAACACCCATGTCACCACGAGCAACCATCAACCCATCAGAAACCTTGAGGATATCGTCAAAGTTGTCGATACCTTCTTGTGATTCGATCTTAGGGAAGATTTGGACGTGTTCCATGTGCTTTTCTTCCAATAATTCACGAATGTCCATAACATCTTGTGGCTTACGAACGAATGAAGCGGCAATGAAGTTGATTTCGTGATCCAAACCGAAGCGGATATCAGAAGAATCCTTTTCGGTGATCCCTGGTAAGTTGATTGAAACGCCAGGTGCGTTAACACCCTTACGTGAACCGAGCATACCATCGTTTTGCATGGTACCAACTAATTCTTTGTTGGCATCGTCCTTTTCATCAATGACCATGTCAAGCAGACCATCATCGAATAAAACGTGACCGCCAACACTAACATCGTCAAATAAACCAGGATATGTGACCGCGATCTTATCCTTAACACCTTCTAAGGAGTCGTCCATAGAAATCCGGAGCTTGTCGCCAGTGTGATATTGGATCTTACCATCTTTTTGAACGGTAGTCCGAATTTCAGCACCCTTAGTATCAAGCATGATACCAACGGTCTTACCAGTAATCTTTTCAGCTTCGTGGACCTTGTTTAAACGGTCTAAATGTTCTTCATGGTCACCATGAGAAAAGTTGAACCGGAAAATATTTGCACCGGATTCAATTAATTTAACAATAGTGTCCACATCAGTACTAGCGGGACCAAGGGTACTTACGATCTTGGTTTTCTTCATAAGAAAAATCTCTCCTTTGAGTTTAGGACTAATTCATTCGCTTGGCTGTCTTGTGACAGTTATCACATTTAAACCAGTCCAATTTGGAATCCGTAAGTTATTTTAGCACTTTTCAAATTTAATGTCTGCGGTGTTTGTCCAAAAACTGTACATTTCCGGTATAAAAGCGTTTTCATGCCCTTTATTAAGATTATCTTAACTAACAATTTTAAGGTTTGACCTGTAATACGACGTTATGGTCACCCAAAATTTGCTCTAATGGTTTCACTAATTGCTCACTGGCTGGCAACCAAAATGACTGGCTTAAAAGCCGTTTACTGTCATCGCTGACCCGGTAAACGATCACTGGCGTTTGTCCCGCGTGGGCTTGTAAAAACTGGGTTAGCTTAGTCATCGTAACCGTTTCATCCGCGGTGGCCGTTAACCGCAAAAACCAGCGGTCACCGTGCAGCTCTTTAGCTGACGACTGCGCCGGCTTAATTGATGCTGCCTGCACCACCGAGTCAGCGACGACTTGAATGCTGCCCCGGTTAGTCTCGGTTTTACCGGTCACTAAGATCACCTGCTCTTTGGCCAGCCACGGTGCAATCTGCCGGTAGGTGTTAGGAAAGACCGTAATACTGATCTCACCCGTTAGATCACTGGCTGTCAGAAACGCCATTTGATCCCCGCGCTTGGTGCGAATCGTGCGAATCCGAGTAACGTAGACCACTAGGGTAACGTGCTGGTCGACACTAACATCACCAATCGTGACTGCCCCGCGCTGCTGCGCTAATGCAGTAAATTGTTCAACGGGGTGCCCTGACAGATAAGCGCCTAGGTATTCGTTTTCTTTTTCCAGCCGTTCATTTAATGGAAAATCCGGCTGGTGTTTAATTTTAGGTGCCAGTACTTCAAATAGATCCACACTGTTACCGCTCAGTTCCACGCTGCTGAGAAATTCCGGCAGACTAGCAATCAGTTCCGCCCGGTTATAACCGAAATCGTCAAAGGCACCAGAATAGATCAGCCCTTCGATCAAGTCCGCTTTTAGCCATTTAGAATCCAGCCGCACCAAAAATTCGTGTAACGACTTGAAGCGCCCATTGGTCTGCCGCTCAGTCATAATGCTCTGCAGCAAGTCTCGTCGCATCCCTTTGATGGAGACCAAACCAAACCTGATCTGGCCCTTTTCAAGTCTGAAGTAACTGCCGCTGTAATTGATATTGGGCGGTAAGACGGTGACCTGATGCCGTTTAGCTTCCATCAAATACAGCTTAGTTTTAACACTGTTATTTAACACGGAGTTCAGTAACGCGGTAAAGAAGGCCGCTGGATAATGGGCTTTTAGGTAGGCTAATTCAAACGCCATCTTACTGTAAGCCACGGCGTGCGAGCGGTTAAAGCCATAGTTGGCAAACCGGTCAATATAGTCAAAAGTGGCTTGGGCAACTGACGCTTCATGCCCCTTGGCAACTGCACCATCAATAAACCGTTTGCGCATGGCTTCCATGGTGGCCTTTTTCTTTTTACTCATGGCCCGCCGCAGTAAATCGGCTTGACCCAGTGTAAAGCCGGCCATTGCTGACGCCACTTGCATGACCTGTTCTTGATATACGATGATGCCATACGTGGGTGCCAGAATGGTCTTTAAAGACTCATCCGGATACGTCACGGGTTCCTGGTTGAACCGGCGCTTAATAAAGTGGTCAATATTTTCCATTGGCCCTGGCCGGTATAAAGCGTTAACAGCTGCCACGAGTTCAAAGGAATCGGGATGCAGCCGTCTCAAAACGTTCTTGATCCCGCTAGATTCAAACTGGAACACGCCATTGGTATCACCCTTTTGAAACAGTTCTAAGGTTGCTTGGTCATTCAAATTGATCTGACTGATATTTAACTCGTGCCCTGTTTGAACCTTAACGTACTTCAAGGCAGCAGCTAATAAACTCAGGTTCCGCAGCCCCAGAAAATCCATTTTCAGTAGACCCACCTGTTCAACGTAGTCCTTAGTGTACTGGGTCATTAACATGGTTTCCGACCCGTTTTGAACCGGCACGATGTCCGTTAACGGCTTGTCACTCAACACAATTCCGGCCGCATGGGTCGAATAGTGCCGTGGCAATCCTTCTAGTTTAGACGCTGTTTCAAATAATAATTTGTTAGTGGCAGAATCCGCCACCATGTTGCGCAGTGGCTGTGACTGTTCATAGGCTTCTTTCAGAGAAATATGCAGCACGCTGGGAATCGTTTTACTCCATTCGCTTAATTCGTACGGTCGTAAGCCAAATACCCGACCGACGTCACGAATCGCCTGTTTGGTGGCTAATGTGCCAAAAGTAATGATCTGCCCGACCCGTTCATGACCGTACTTTTGGTGAACATATTCCAGTACTTCTTCCCGGCGGTTATCCGGAATATCCAGATCGATATCTGGCATCTGCGCCCGTTCTTCGTTCAAGAAACGTTCGAACAGCAGATTATATTCCAATGGATCCACATCCGTAATGCCCAGCACGTAGGCTACTAGTGACCCGGCAGCCGACCCCCGTCCAGGGCCAGTGGTGATCCCAGCACGTTTTGTAAACTGCATAACATCCCAGACAATCAGAAAATAATCGTTAAAGCCCATTCGGTCAATGACGTCTAGTTCATGATCTAAGCGCCGTTGATAGGGTATGGCATCCGTCACGTGATTTTCCTGCAGCCGGTTGATCAGCCCCGTTTGACATTGGGTCAATAAATAAGCCTTAGCAGATTGCTGATCCGGTGTCTGAAATTGAGGCAATTGCGGGTGCTGAAACTTTAACTGAATCTGACAGGCTTTCGCTACCGTTGCCGTTAGTTCCGCAGCAGCTTTTAAGCCTAGATCCGCATACAAACTGGTATATTCAGCGGCTGGCCGCAACCAGTACTGACCAGTCTGTTGCTTAGCTTCTGCCAAATTACTGATGGTCGTGCCATCCTTGATCGCATTTAACACGCTCACCGCAAACCGGTCATTGGCGTCTAAATAACGGACTTCGGGCAATGCTACAACCTTCACGCGGGCATCCGCCGCTAACTTGGTCAGCAGCTGGCGCACCGTTTGCGACTGGGTGGGTGCGATGCCGATCAATAGGCTGTCTGCATCCACGACTTGACCTAACCGGGTCAATAACTGGTGCACATTATCCTGCTGCCCCTGGTCTAACCAGTACTGCAGTTCGCTTTCGCTGGGTAAGATCACCATCAAATCATGCAACCACTGCTGGACTTGTGCCACCGTCACCGGTTCCTGATCCGAGCGGGTTTGCAGAAACGACGAAATCGCCATTAAATGCTGGTAACCGGCTTGATTCTTCGCCAGCAGAACCATGGGAAAAGTCTGTTCCGTGGCAAATAAGCCGGCTAAATCAACCGTTAAACCGATAACGGGCTGAACCTTATATTTTAAACAAGTCTGATAAAATGCCACCGTCCCGTACATCACGTTACGGTCGGTCAGCGCCAATGCCTGATAACCGCGATCAGCCGCCGTTTTAACCAGCTCGTCCAGTTGATTGGTACTCTGCAGCAGACTGTAGCTGCTAATGACTTGTAAGGGGACAAATGTCATGTCTTCTCGGCTTCCTTTCTCGTTAAGATTCTGCTCTTTATTATAACAGAGACTCGCAATTGAAGGCTTTCAATTTGGTCAACAATATGCTAAAATTTCAGATGATTGCGAGGTGTCTACAATGAAAATATTAGAAGCAAACTTGGTTGTCATCTTTTGGGCAGTCATCTTTGGTGAAGTCATTGGTTACATCGGTAGCCAACTGGAGCTGATGAACTACGTCCCAATGCAAATTGGCATCGTAGCAACCATTGCTGCTTTGATCTTTACCAACGGTGTTAAATTAGTTTCAAATTCGGATACAAAAACCAACAATTAACGGTTATAAAAAAGCGGTGGTCCCTGAATCAGGGGCTGCCGCTTTTTTATTTTCAGTTAGGCTTTTTCACTCACAGCATCGTTATTAGGTGTTGCACTCGTGTTAAATACCAAGCCATCACCGGCATCATTTAAAGCCAGCTCAACCGTGCTATTGGCACTGACCTTGCCGCCAATGATCAGTTTAGCCAACGGCGTCTCAACCACGTTCGTAATAGTACGCTCTAGCGGTCTTGCTCCATAGGCTGGCAGATAACCGCGCTTGGCTAACCACTGCGCTGCTTCTGAAGTAATCGTCAACGTGATCTGCTGTTCTGCCAGTCGAGCAGACAGACGTTGAATCAGTTTGCCAACAATCTGCTCCACGTCACTCATGGTTAATGGTTTAAACATGATCGTATCATCGATCCGGTTTAAAAACTCCGGTTTAAACGACCGCTGCAGTAGACTAGCGACCTGCTTTTTGGCATCGTCTGAAATCTGGCCTTGCGCATCCGTGCCTTCCAGCAAAATATCCGAACCCAGATTAGAGGTCATGATCAACAACGTGTTCTTAAAGTTGACCGTCCGACCCTGACTATCCGTTAATCGGCCATCGTCTAAGACCTGCAGCAACAGGTTAAAGACGTCGGGATGGGCCTTCTCAATTTCATCGAATAATACAATGGAGTACGGGTGCCGGCGAACCGCTTCCGTTAATTGGCCACCTTCTTCGTAACCAACATAGCCGGGAGCCGCCCCCACTAAACGCGAAACGGATTCTTTTTCCATGTATTCCGACATATCAATCCGAATCATTTCGCTTTCTGAATCAAACAGGGATTCTGCCAAGGCCTTTGCCAGTTCGGTTTTCCCGACACCAGTTGGTCCGAGAAATAGGAAGGACCCCAAAGGCTTGCTAGGATCCTGCAAACCGGCCCGTGACCGTAAAACGGCGTCCGAAACGGCCTGAACCGCTTCGTCTTGACCAATTACCCGTTTGTGTAGATTATCCGCTAGATGCAGCAGTTTTTCCCGTTCAGTGGCTACCAGGCGGTTAACGGGGATCCCGGTCATTTTAGCAACCACCGCGGCGATTTCTTTTTCGGTGACCGATTCTTCAACCAGCCAGTCGTCGGAATGGTCCTTTTGTTCCATTGCAGCCAACTCTTTTTTCAGTTGAGGAAAGGTCCCGTGCTGTAAGACCGCGGCCTTATCCAAATCATACTGGGATTCGGCTTCGTTTAAATCGTGATTTGCTTTATCCAATTCCCGCTTTTTCTTACTTAAGGCGTCCAAGGACTGCTTTTCGTCTTCCCAGCGAGCGTTCAAACTGCCAACGGTTTCCTTCACGTCCGCCAAGTTCTTTTGAACTTCTTTCAGCCGGTTTTGTGACGCTTCATCAGTTTCCTGCTTTAAAGCCGCTTCTTCCACTTGCAGCCGCATCATTTGCCGCCGTGCTTGATCCAATTCAGTGGGTGCGGAATTCATTTCTACCCGAATGGAAGCGGAGGCCTCGTCGACGAGGTCTAACGCCTTATCCGGCAAATAACGGTCCGTAATGTAGCGATCGGACAACTTAGCTGCCGCTACTAAGGCATTATCGTGAATTCGGACGCCGTGGTGCACTTCATAGCGTTCCCGCAGTCCCCGCAAAATGGTGACCGTATCTTCAACTGACGGTTCTGCCACAGGAACTTTCTGGAACCGGCGCTCAAGTGCCCGGTCCTTTTCCATGTACTTCCGGTATTCATCAGTGGTCGTAGCCCCGATTAAATGCAGTTCGCCACGGGCTAACATCGGCTTTAACAGGTTCCCAGCATCCATGCTGCCTTCCGTTTTACCGGCACCGACAATGTTGTGAATTTCATCAATGAACATGATGATGTCCCCGTTGGACTTCTTCACTTCTTTTAAGACGGACTTCAGCCGTTCCTCAAATTCACCACGGTATTTCGCCCCGGCAATCAAGGACCCCATGTCCAGTGAGAAAATCGATTTGTTCTTCAAATTTTCCGGTACGTCACCACGGGCGATTCGTTGAGCCAAGCCTTCGACAATCGCCGTTTTACCGACCCCGGGTTCCCCGATCAGAACCGGGTTATTTTTGGTCTTCCGCGACAGGATCCGGGTGACCGTCATGATCTCGTCATCCCGGCCAATAATCGGATCGCGTTTGCCGCTGCGCATGGCCTTAACTAAGTCCGTCCCGTATTTCTCTAAGGCTTGAAAACCCTCTTCTTGATTTTTTGACGTGATTTTTTCACCCCCACGAATTTCAGTGACCTTATTTTTAACTTGTTGCAGGGTCAGTCCCTGTTCTGTTAGATAGTCACCGAGTCGGCTGCCGCTCATCTGAACGACGGCAATCACCAGCGTGTCACTGGCAATATATTCATCGCCTAAGTCTTTACGGACTTCATCGCCCTTTTGCAGCAGCCGGTATAGATCGGGTGACAGGTTTTGCCCGTAAGTGACGTTTCCATCGACTTCACTGATCTTATCAATTTCACTGTCTAATTCAGCATTTAACTTCGTGATATCAAGACCCAGTTCACTAAAGATCTGCCGGTCCAGTTGACCTGGTTGAATTAAGAATTTAAATAGGTGTGAGACACCGATCGACTGCTGTTTACGGTTAACGGCAATTTGCTGTGCTTCCGCAATCGCATCCGTCACTGATTGCGTTAAGATGTCTGGATTCATTAAACGATCATCATCCTTTACTGGTTATCCTAAAGTGATTAATTTCTGGATTTATTTTAGCATAAATCAGTCCCATAACAAACAGTTTGACCTTATTTGACCAAATTATTTTAACGGGCTTTTCGGCGACTTTTGGTCCGTCTTTGAAACACGTCATCCGCCGGTTTAAAGCCCCAGAATTTATGGCCCCGGTAAGTTTGCTGCGCTAATTTACCATGCACGGCCATGGGCTTGCCCCGCTTGGTCTTGATCTGAAACTGAACTTCTTTGCCAGCCAATAGATCAGCCACTTCCTGGGTGGTAAACCGGTGACCGCCCCAAACCTGATTAAAGCTCACTTCTTTACCCGTGCTAGTCTGGCCACCGGTTTTGGCTTTCTTAGGGTAGTGCTTGACCAATTTTTCTGGTTCACCCAGGCTGGCTTTCAGTTTATCAGCATTTTTCACCATGATCGGTAAATCATGGGTCACCGTCTGCGTTGCCGTGGTCAGCAGTTCATCGGGGTGTAATTTAAATGACCCCACCTGATCCATAAGTGTCATCAGCCGTTTGGTCGCGTTAGTACTGCTGATAATGGTTCCTTCAGTCAGGATTGCGGAAATGGTCCCCGTATCCGTCAGCGACAATGCGCCTCGGCGTTCCTTCATCAGCGCGGTCGTGCCAGCGGTAATCTGTGACAGCGTTGAGACCCGAGTCGCCCCAGTCCCAATATTATAGTGCTGCAGGTAATTCATCAGCCACTTCATGGTTGGTCTCACCGGCTTCTTATTGGCACCCTCAAAGATAAACGGTGCCGCGGTTTGACCCAGTTGGCCTTGGGCTTCACCCTGAGTCTCATCCACGTCACTGATCTGGCGGGAACTATCAAAAATCAGCTTGTAATTTAGGGCCACAGGAACGTTAAAAGCGGTCTTAAAGCTGGGATAATCAGCTAGCTCAGCGGTGACGTGGTCAAATTGATAGTCTTCTCCCAGCATAGCTAGGTAGTTCTTTGCCACCACCGAATAAATTGCCGGTCCCGACTTGCCATACTTCGACAAACCGGCCAATGTTGGCGGTACTTTTTCACCAGGGCGGTTAGCCCCGTGATCCACACTACCAGTTGTCACGTGCGTAAACCGTGGTTTACGGTGCGTCAATAAGCTTTGATCGACGTTGACCACCCTGGCAATCGCCGGGACTAATGGCAGCAACTGGTAAAATTGCGCCATGGAAATCTTGCTGTCATCCGTCCGGGGATAGCTGACGATCTTAGCCTCATACATTTTTTGATAGGTACTTAAAACTTCTTTAGCGTTGTACCCTTTCGGCGCCAGAATTGACGCTAGATTAGACAGGTCTAACAATTTCGGCGGTGCCGAATGCCGGCGAGCCGTTTTCACGTTAGTAATGGCACTGTTATGATACTGCGCCATTTCCGTGGCAGCATCCGCCTTGACTGCGTGGCGCCACTTAGCTGCCGTTTCATCATCCTTAAACTGCCGGGCAAAAACGTGCTTGGCGTTATCCTGAAATTTAACTTCATAGAAGGCTTTGCGCTTATAATTCTTAACCAACGTCGCCTGTTCGTGCACGTGGCGCACCATCAACGATTTCAACCGGCCTTCCCGCACGACCTTCACCGGATAGCCCGCCTGTTTGGTCACCGTGGTGGCGATCCGGGTCAGCTGCATGGACAGGAAGTCCCACTTGCTGCGGGCATCCGATTTCAGATAATCGCCGTCTGACTGCTGGCTGCTAATGGGCTTAATGTCCCGAAAGCCCGCTTGAATCGACCGCGCTTCCTCGTCGGCAAAATACAGCCGCTTAACCGGTTTACGCCACTTAATGGCGTTAATGATCTCCCAGGCCAGCAGTTCACCTTCACCGGAAGGATCCACATCGGTCGCAATGACCAGTGCGTCGCAGTCTTTAACGTTCTTTTTGATCTCCGTCAGATCTGATTTAGTTGATTTTTTGCGGCCAGTTCGGGGATTCTTCGCCATAATGGGCTGCTTTTCCCAACTAAAATCGGCCACCTGCCAAGGCAGATGTTCCAGCTTCCATGACCGATACTGCGCTGCCTTATCGTCTGGCACCTGTTCTTTAGGGTCCACAAACGCCATTAGATGCCCGTGAGAGTGGACGATTTTGTAGGAATGCCCCTCAAATTCACCGCTGGTTCCGCCTAACGCACTGGCAAAGTTCTTGGCAGCACTGGCTTTTTCACATAAAATGGCATATTCTGTCATCCGTTTTCCTCCGTTACCATCATTTATTGTGAGTTTAAAAAGAGTTTTAGCAAACTAGTCATTCGCTAAAGCTCTTTTTGCGAATTCATTTAACCCGCGGCTCACTGATTATTTTTTAAATTCAGAGCAATGATCTTCAAAATCACGTCCGTCGCTTGCGCCATGGTCTGCTCTGACACGTATTCAAACCGACCGTGCATATTTTCACCGCCAGCAAATATATTCGGAGTTGGCAAGCCTAAGAAGGAGAGCTTAGACCCATCCGTCCCACCGCGAATCGGTGCAATATCTGGTTTAATGCCCAGTTCCATCATGGCCTGTTTTGCCAGTTCAACCACGCTCATGTCCTTTTCGAGGATTTCACGCATATTGTAATACTGGTCCTTAAGCGTGACCTGAACCGTGCCGGCACCGTACTGGTCGTTTAACTGATCAGCGATGCCCTGAAACAGTTGCTTGCGCGCTTCAAACCGTTCCCGGTCATGGTCGCGGATGATGTAGCCCAGATCAGCCGTATCAACATCCCCACTTATTTTGTACAGGTGGAAGAAGCCTTCCCGACCGGCCGTCTTTTCGGGGCGGTCATGTTCGGGCAGCGCATCGTGAAAATCAATCGCCAGCTGGTTAGCGTTGACCATGGTGTCCTTAGCATCGCCAGGGTGCACGTTGGTTCCCGTAATGTGGACCCGACCATCCGCGGCGTTAAAAGTTTCGTATTCCAGCTGTCCTAAAGGTCCGCCATCCACGGTATACGCAAAGTCAGCACCAAAGTCCTGCACGTCAAAATGATCAGCGCCAGTCCCAATCTCTTCGTCAGGGCCTAAACCAACTTTAATCGTGCCGTGTTTGATTTCGGGATGCTCAAGCAGGTATTGCATTGCCGTGATGATCTCCGCCACACCGGATTTATCGTCGGACCCCAGTAAAGTTGACCCATCGGTGGTGATCAGGGTTTGACCCTGGTATTTCTGTAAACTGGGAAAAACTTTCGGATCTAATTGGTACTTACCTGCTGAATCTAGTTTGATCACCGAATGCCCATCGCAATTTTCAACGATCTGCGGATTGACGTGGTGGGCGTTGAAGTCCGCGGTATCCACGTGGGCAATAAACCCAATCGTGGGAACTGGTGTATCCGTATTAGCAGGTAACGTAGCGTAGACGTAACCGCTGGGTTTGGAAACATGGATATCAGCTAATCCAATTTCCGTCATTTCGTTAGCTAAAGTTTTTAGAAAGTCAACTTGCGTTTGCGTAGTTGGCACCGTGTTACTTGCTTCATCTGAACGGGTCTCAATCTTAACGTAGTTTAAAAAACGTGGAATCAGATTTTCGTAATCCATGAGTGATCATCCTTTCAAATAAACGTGAACGGGTCCGTATTTAACGCTGATGGCACAATCTCAAACTGCCACTTATTCTGATCCCGCCACTGTTCAAATAATTCGGTAAGGTGCGACTTGCAGATACTTTCAATGTGATGGCCAGGATCGATCACTGGGAAATGCGCGGCAATCATGTCATGACCGGTATGATAATACACATCACCAGTCACGTAAGCATCGGCACCCTTTTGCTGGGCAATCTTGAAGAATTTACCGCCATCACCGCCAAGGACAGCAATGCGCTGAATCGATTGGTCCATGTCAGCAGCCACTACCCGCAGACCAGCAACGTGAAAGACCTGCTTGCAGTGTTCGGCAAATTCCCGCACCGTCATTGGCTTTGGCAGATTGCCGATGCGGCCCATGGCATATTGCGTGCCTTCATCGGCTAACTTAGTCAGCTCCAAAGCAGGATGACCACCAGGATAGACACCATTCACTGCCTGCGTCACTGCCTGCAATTTGGATGCTGGCACCCGTGCTTGAAGCGCCAATTCCTCGGTGCTGTTACGTTCACCAACGGGACCCAGCTCTGGGTTAGCTCCCTGCATCGGTGTGAACCAGGTGGTGCCGCTCCATTCAAAGCTGGCACCGGAATAACGGGCCATATCACCAGCCCCGGCACCCACCATAGCGAGCCGAATTGCATCCGCATAGACCGACTGCACGTGAACCGTCAGCAAGTAATTGGTCTCACGGACGCCATCGACCATCCCAACGGTATCCGTCAAGCCCAGTGCATCAGCCAGCCAGTCGTTCATCCCGCCGTTGGCACTGTCTAAATTCGTGTGCGCGGCATACACCGTAATGTGGTGCTGCAGTAACGTGGCGTACATCTGGTTTTGCGGATCGCTCAAATCGAGGTTCTTCGCCGGGTGAAACATCATAGGATGGTGGGCAAAAATGAAGTCAGCACCAATCTTCACTGCTTCAGCCACTACTTCTGGTCTGACATCCAGTGTCACGAGCACCTTGTGAAAATCAGCGTCTAATGAGCCTAACTGCAGCCCCACCGGATCCTTGGGTTCGGCAATCGACTTGGGTGCAAACTGTTCAAAACGCTCGATCAATGTTCTAATCTTCATTTAAAATGACCTCCTGAATTTGCTGACACTCCTGTTCAAACTCCTGAATTTTCGCTTCGGGCGCGTTTTTAGCTTGTTTCATCGTTTGAATAACTTGCTGCAGGCGAGTTTGTTCACTGCGCCATTTAGTTTTTAAGACGGGACTCTTTTCTTGCAGCAGAAACGGGCCAAACTTAAGCTCCGCCGCAGAATACTTAACCGCGTGTTCTGCCGGATCCGCCACGATAATTTCATAAATGTGACCGTCTTCGGCTAAAATCCGTTCCGCCACGATCTGGTAGTGATTATCCTGCAACCAGCGCCGCACATGATCTTCACCCACGTTGGGCTGTAAAATCAGCCGTTCATGGTGGGTCAAATGCGCCTTGCCACTCTCTAAAATATTAGTGATCAGCGTACCGCCCATGCCGGCAATCACGATCGTGTCGATCTGATCATCTGGCTGAATCGCTGCTAGCCCATCGGCTAAACGGGCGGTGATCACAGCGTTTAACTGCTCACCATCAATTTCTGATACGGCGTTGTGGTAAGGTCCCTTCACGACTTCGCCAGCAACGGCGGCCTGAATAACCCCCTGTTTAGCTAAATGCACTGGCAGGTACGCGTGGTCTGACCCAATATCGGCCAAACGAGCACCGGGTTTTACGAAATCAGCTACGGTCTGTAACCGGTTGGATAAGTGTGTCCCATTCATAGGTTGGTTGCTCCTTTTCATAAATAATCGTAGTTCTATTATAGGCTAGAGGGCAAACCTAGCACAACATTTCACGCCGTTTTAATTGGTCATAAAAAAGGGTGAGTCATGGTGATTTTCCATCATGACCCACCCTTTTACATTGTTCTATCAAGTACTCGTCATCAATCGTTACCATAATTCTGATACTAAACTTCATTCAGTGACTTAATCATCATCACGCTTACGCCGTTTCAATCCAAACAGGCTCAGCATACCAGTCATTAACCCTAACAGTGATAAGGTAACTGCTTGGTTATTTCGTTCACTAGTTTGCGGTAATTTGGCTTGGCTGGCCTTTACATCATTGATCTGGTCAGTAGCACTAGTTTGAGACTGCTTAGTAGTAACTGCTGTCTTTTGAGTTGCACTAGCGTAACCAACTGTTGCTTGCGGCTGTGCAACTTTAGTTTCATCAGTTTCACCACTCGTTGTTGCTTCAGGAACCACTTGACCGTGATCAGTTGAATCAGTCGTGGTATCATCATCCTGTCCTTTTTGTGGCGTATTGTCTGTCACTGGTACTACCGTTCCCTCAGAGGTCGAGGTGACTGGCGTATCGGTAACTTCTTGTGTTGGTGTATTGTCTGGCGTTTGTGGCGTCTGTGGTGTTACTGGGGGAACTGTTGTGTCAGGTTCATCAGGTGACGTAGTGGTGCCAGGTTTGCCAGGGGTTGACGTCTCTTTAGTCGGCGTATCGCTAACTAATTCATACTGAACAAAATCACCATCATAGTTATATTTTGTCCAAGTGTTGAACTGAGCAGCACCGGGTTGAGTATCGTCAGTATTTCTGATAGCAGGTGCAACTTCATCTGTGGTACCAGGTACTAATACTAAGTGATACCCAACTGGAATAAGTTTACTGTCATGATCAGAGAACTTAGAGAGCATTGTTGGATAATCGTCTTTTTTGAATTCAACCGTATTATCATTAAGCGTCTGGCTTAAATCATCAAGATCAATGTATTGATCTTGCCCATTAGCATCAACATAGTGATACCGTGCTTTAATCGTTGAAGAACCGGTAATCTTAATACTGGCAGTCTTAGAATTAACACTGGCTTTAGCACCATTACCATAGAGGGTTGTCTGCAGAGAACCCGTGTGACCAGCCTGCAGCTTAAATGGACTTAATTGGGAATCAGTGGTCCCCGTAAAGGCAATTCGACCAGTCGAGGTATTAGCCTTCATATTTGGAATCTTCACAATCACTGAACGAACTTTAGCCCAATCAGTAATTGCAGAAGCCGGTACATAACCGCTTTCATCCGGTTGTGTTTCTTTACCAGTGATTGTCTGAGGCACTGTTGAATAAAGGACTGTCGCATTTATTGGGTCCCCAACTCCGTTCGCCAACGTGTAATTAGCTGGTACTGTGATTGGACCAGTTAAGTTAAACGTGTACTGTGAACCCCTGCCATCTCCAAGTGTTGGCAAGTTAATTGCAACTTCAGCATTACTGTTTTTAGCATTCTTCTCTAGCGAGGTGTACAAAACGGTATCATAAAAAGTTAACGTTGGGTCACCCTTATCATCACTAGTACCATTAAAGACTGGATCAATATCCAAATTACCCTTTGCTACCGATGCATCGTACAGTGCACTAGAGGTAACAATGTCCCAATTCCAATCACCTTCGTATAATTCCATCCTAAGTGCGTCGGCGCTGCCTTCAGCATACGATTTATCTGCAATTTTAGTTGTATTTGAAAGTTTAGTCGTTGGCGAAACGATGTAAATCAAGTAAGGGTACTTTCCAGGTAATGCATCGGGATTATTGGCCAAATTAACTTGCCCGTCCTTGGCACCATCATCCGTGTCGACCGTTATTCCAGTTCCAGAATAATCAATTTTAACAATGGTACGGCCATCATCTGCTTTGAAACTGCTAGTTTTAGCGCCAGGTGCTGCGTTTACGCCGGTAACGGTAGTCGCTGTAGGAATAACGAAGTAATAAATCGGTTCAAAAATCTTTCTGGTTGTTTGCTGGTAGTTACCACCAATTAGTTGTAAGGAACCAGCATCTGTTACTCCAGGAGTTGTACTAGTCTGAGCCTCGTGTGCTTCTCCTCTAGCAATACCGTCAACAATTGTTTGCGTCGTTGATGCAGAGAACGTCTTACCAGGTCGTGTTGGATCAGCATATGCTAAATCAATCGTCGAAGTGAACTGATCACCAGTCTTAACGGGTGTTCCGTCATCATAAGTTTGCGCCAGTTGACCACCAACGATAAACCTTTCAAACATTCCTGAATCCGATACGGGTGTTACATCACTAGAAGCTCTTCCCTTAGACGTATTAGCACCTGGTGCGAGACTATTCGGCGTGAGTACGATGGTCCTAATTGCTGATGCAGCTGTAGGCGTAATCTTTTGGCCAGCATCAACTGTGCCAGTTTCAGTTGAACCATCAGCTAAAGTAAGTGTGTAGTTATAACTGGTTGTTCCCGGAAGATAAAGATGTGGGGTAATGCCTGAATCAGGTGTCCGAACACTGGTAGCATCAAGGCCACTAGGAATTTTAATCGTAATTTTGGCACCCGTTGTATCACTAATAGCATCTACTTTAAACCCAAATGAAGACAGGTAAGCCGGATTATCGGCTGGATCATTACTCAAAACCAAGTTCTGGTTTGAAGCCTCAGCAGTCGTTGCAGTTTCCCCGTTACCAATGTCACTGCCACCTGAATTAACTCCAAGAATTTTAACAGTCCATGGATTGCCCACAGCCGTCAAAGTTTGACCATCTGAATTGACGACTTGTTTGAAGTTTACGGGGTTAGCAGCCGTAAGCACAGTATCGGTTGCTGGTTGTGTCATGTTAAACGACCCAATTAATTTATAGCCCAAATCATCATTTTGCCAGTGTTCTAGGCCGGTTCCTGCTGGTGCTGAGATAATGACATTCGTTCCAGCACCACCTGGTTGGGTAATCGTCTGACTATCACTAAAACCGTTGATAGCCTTAGTATCATTAGCATTTAACTTAAAATCAGTGGGTACTGGAACAGTGATCGCTGTACCACCATAATTGACTGACTTGTTGACCCAATTTGACGGTGCACTATCATCTAAAATACCATTCGGTTCGTTAACTTTAATGGAAAATACATAATCTTTATTGGGTAATATTTGAGGTACTTTTTCTGCACTAGGATAAGTCTGTACTACTGGTGATAAACTAACAGTCGGTGTAATCGTCTGGGTAAAGGTCACTGGCTTCTGGTCAACACCATTAGCTGACCAAGTGATCGTCTTCGTAACCGTCTTGCCAGCGTCCGCCATTGGATGTCCTAGTCCATAGGAATTATTGTTAACATCGAACTTAATTGTTTGCGTATTAACACTATCAATCTTGAAAGTATCGGTAATAGTATGCGTACCATCGGTATTTTTAACTTGCGTAGTTGTACCAATCGCACTTGGTAACGGTTGAACTTCACCGATTTGATACACATCAGTATTAGCTGGAATGTTAATGATGTATTTATCATTCGCTTTTGCCGTAACGTTAAGTGTCAACACGAATGGGTTGTCTGCGTTTATACCCGATTTATACCCGACTCCAGGTTTCGATAGCGTCAAAGTTGCATCTGCTGTCGGATCCCCGATTGCGGCAACTTTTTGCGGTTTCAAAGTTGCCGCATAAACCTGCGCAGCACTGGCTTGAGCAGCCTTCAACTGTGCATTAGTCGGATCGACCAAGGTTTTGGTCGTTGGCGTCTGGGTTGCCAGTGTTGATTTAGTCGCCGAATCAGCCGTTTGAGTTTTAGGCGTGTTTGTTACCGCTTTAGTATTAGTAGTTGGTGCAGTTACAGCTTTTGGCGCTTGCACTTTAGTTTGAGGTGCCGGCGTCTGTACTTTAGCATTAGGTGTTTTTACTTCAGTATTAGACGTCTGCACTTTAACAGTTTGACCATTATTAGTCGCAGCTTCCTTGGGCGTTGTACTTAAATTCGAATCTGCTGCACTCTTAGCTGCTGTATCAGTATTATCAGTTGTCTTATTGGCTGTTTGTAAACTCACTTTATTCGTATCTGTACTTGAAGCAGCCGAAGAACTCTTCGTTGAAGCGACATTGGTAGATTCAACCGGTGTTGTATCATTTTGCGTGGTTGTATCAGCATAGGCAGTTGCGTTGCCCCCGAGCAACAGCCCAGCACCAAGCGCAAAACTGGCGATGCTGGCGTATAGCCATCTCTTACCAACCTTATATGCCTTATAATGCTTTTTCAAATTTGTTTTTATCGTTTTAATGTTATTATTCTTACCAACCATGATCTGGTCCCTCCTGGTATGTGAATAACTGACAACTGCTTCCCCTGCCGATAACTATTGAGCCATGACTGTAAAGGGGGTTAATCACGTTTATCAAATTACCGGCAAATCACTATTAAACCGTAATCCTGTATGTCTGATTGTTAACCCCATTTATTAAACAATTTCATTGTATGCCAGCAAATATTTCCTGTAAATACCTATCCAACGTTTGAGATTGTCAATCTTTTTAAAAAAATCAAAATAAATGGTGACGCTTACATTAATATCCATTAATGGTTAGATAATATTCATTCAAAATAAGCAAAAAACCAGGGGTAGTTCATGGTGATCAATGATCACATCATGAACTACCCCTGGTTTTCTAATCAATAAAAATTCGTTTTAGTTACCGTGGTAATGATTACCACTAATTTTTAACCATTATCGTGTTTGCGCCGTTTCACTCCGAGCAGACTAAGCACACCAGTCACTAATCCTAACAGCGATAAACCAGCTGCTTGATCATTGCGTTCATTGGTCTGCGGTAATTTACCAGAATTAGTCTTCGAATCATTGGCTTGACCGGTCACCTTGGTAGTCGTACTAGTTGTTACTGCCAAACCAGCTTGTGCAGGCGCCTGTTCAGTGCTGACACCCTTAGTAGTAGCCGTTGATTCAGTTTTAACATTACCGCCAGAAGTTTGACTTCCAGTGGCTACCCCTTGTCCTTCAGACTGTGAGGTTGCTGGTGTTTCTGGAGCTACTGCCGTCCCCGTATTATCAACCGTCGTAACTATATCAGGATTATCAGGAGTGGTTGCCGTACCAGGTTCACCAGGTGTCGTAGTCGTATCCGGATTATCAGGTGTCGTGCCAGTATCCGGATCGCCGGGTGTTGTGGTCGTGCCAGTATTACCTGACCCACCACCAGTATTCCCCGATCCTTCATTTGGCGTTGCCGGTACGTTGAATTTAGTCAGTCCCGGTTCAAAGCTAGTTGGGTCACCGCTTCTATCTAGTGTGTAACCCGGTAGATCAGGGACGACGATTGGATCATCCGTCTTGCCAGTGACCACGATCGTCTTGATTGGCTGATCCGTCTTCGTGTTGACGTACGTGATTGACACGGTCTGCTTATCAGCCGTATAAAGAACGATCACGTTCATATTTAGTTTTGATAACTGGCTGGTCAGCATTGGCCCTTCAGTCAGCTGTTTAACGGTACTATGCGGTGTGTAACCAGCGATGACCGGATTAGGAACGGCCGCGTAATCATTCAGCGGTGCGGCATAACTGATACCCGTCACCTTATCCGTGACCGTCTTCCAATTCATCGTTTCAATGACTGGTGCAGGCGTCTTGGACCGATCCCCATTAGCAATCATATAGGTAATCGTCCGGATAGTGGTTGCCGTTCCAGTGGTTAACTGATGTACCAGATGAATCTGGAGGACTTGGTTAGGCGCTGCCGTAAAGGTATAGGTCCCGCTGGCAGCTTGCCCCTTTGCTAACGCGTAATTGGCAGGAACCTGACCGGCCGTATCCCAGTGGGCGGTACCATTTGTCGTCCCAGTTAAGGGAGTTGGCGTACCAACAATTGCCCCATCGTTATCATCATCCACGTATTCCATCAGCGCACTGGCCTGATCAACCAAGTCGTATTGGACAAAATCACCATTGTAGGAAGCCTGTGCCACGGTGCCAAACTTGGCAGCACCGTTACCAGTACCGTCAATAATTTTCGGCGTCACGTTGCCCGTTGCATCCGTGACCAGTTGATAACCGGCCGGCAAGAGACTCTTATCCTTTGCTGAGAAGCCAGTTAGCTGAGTTGGATAATTATTTTTAAACTCATCCACGTTATCAGCTAATGTCTGGTTTAAATCATCTAGATAGACGTACTGATCTTGTCCGCTAGCATCTACATAGTGGTAACGCGCTTTGATCGTGGAAGTCCCCGTAATTTTAATTGACGCGTTATCGGAACCCAGACTGACTTTGGCGCCATTGCCATAAAAGACCGTCTGTAAATTGCCTGTTTTACCGGCCTGCTGAGCAAATGGCTGCGCAGTCGTCCCCGTTAGTTCAATTCGGCCCGTTGCCGTATTGGCTTTAATGCCATTTACTTTTACGATAACCGAGCGAACCTTAGACCAATCCATTACTTCAGATGCGGACACGTAACCGGTCGTATCCGGTGTCGTTTCATCGCCAGTCACCTTTTGAAAGTCGGTGCTATAAAGAACCGTTGCATCCATTGGCGCCCCCGTGCCGCTGACGACCGTGTAATGAGTCGGCACTTTGATTGGACCCATCAGATTAAAGGTGTACTGCGACCCATTTTTACCAATGGTCGGTAAATTGATTGCTACTTCAGCATTGGAATTCTTGGCATCTTCTGCTAGTGAGGTATACACAACGTTATCGTAGAAGGTCAGCGTTGTGCTCCCCTTATCATCACTAATCCCGTGAGTTACTGGGTCACTGTTCGTATTGCCCTGAGCCAGCGCCGTATTATAAAACGAACTGGCGGTGACGATCTGCCAGTCACCAGCACCGCCCTGCATCAAAACAGCATCTGGATTGCCATCAGTATAGGTTTTATCAGTAACTTTAGTCGTATTTGAAAGCGTCGTGGTCGGTGACGCGATATACATCAGATAGGCGTAATTGCCAGGCAGTGCATCGGGATTGTTGGCTAAATTGACCTGACCAATTGTGGCAGCCTCATCGGTATTCACTGTGATTCCCGTGCCCGAATAATCAATTTTAACAACCGTATGCCCATCATCAGCTTTAAAGGTACTGATCTTAGCGCCCGGTTTAGCCGTGACGTTGGTTACCGTTGTCGCTGTAGGAATCACAAAGTAGTAGGTCGGCTCAAAAATTTGTTTCGATACTTGACCGTATTCCCCGCCCTGAACAGCTAGGTAGCCAGCCGCTTGAACGCCGGGCGTCGAACTGTTTTCTTGCTTGTAACCAATTGCTAGAGCAACAGCATCGACCACCGCTTGGGTAATGGTTGAAGTGGCCTCTTTTTGAGGCTGCGTTTCATTAGCAAAACCTAGCGTGATCGTTGACATTAACTTGTCGCCAGATTTAACCGCTCGGCCATCATCATAGCGATGCGCTAATTGCCCCTCGACGATAAAACGTTGATACGGTGCAGCTGGTGTCTTATTAGGATTCAAATTACCGGTTCTGGAGGTATTGGCACCAGGGGCTAGGTAGTTCGGTGTCAAAACCACCTTCCTGATTGCTGACCCATCAGCAGCAGTCACCTTTTCACCAGCGTTTACGCTGCCAGTCTCCGTCGTACCGTCCGCTAACGTTAAGGTATATTGATAGCTAGTGGTTCCCGGCAGATAAACTTGGGCGTTCACAGCCGAAGCCGGCGTTTGAATACCAGTTGCATCCAGACCATCCGGAATCGTAATGGTGATCTTAGCGCCGCTGGTATCGGTCATTGAATCTAAATAAAAACCAAAGCTTGATAAAAATGATGGGTCGTTGGTTGGGTCGTTATCCAGCAATAAACTTGTCTTGGAAGCTTGGGCGGTCGTGCCGGCAACCCCATTACCCACACTACCACCACCGGTATTGACCCCCAGAATTTTCACGGTCCAAGGCGCCACACTGCCAGTTAACTTATCGCCATCGGCATTCATAATTTGGCTAAAGGTCGTTGCACCATCGGCCGTATAAACGGTGTCGGTTTCCGGTTGAGCTATCTCAAAGGAGCCCACCAAACGGTAACCGCCCTGAGCTTCCCAGTTTTCAGCGCCACTGCCTGCTGGCACGTTAATGATAAGCGCACTGCCAGCACCACCAGGCTGAGTAATCGTGGTCTTGTCCGAGAATTCATTAATTTTTTGGGTATTGCCCTCATCTAATTTAAAACCAGCAGGAACTGGAATCGTGATCGTTGAACCGCCAAAATTATCACCGCGGTTGACCCGCCCCGATTGATACCCGTTATCTAGCACCCCGTTAGCTTCATTCACGTTCATGGAAAAGACATAATTCGTATCAGGCACGACCTCTGGGATGTTTTCTTGATTAGGATAAGTCATCACCACTGGCGTTAAATTAATGGTCGGCTTAATCGTTTGGGTGAAGGTCACTGGTGTTTGTTTTACGCCATTTGCTGACCAGTCGATCGTCTTGGTAACGGTTTTGCCAACGTCTGCCATGGTATCGGTAGCCCCGTAGTTATTGGCCAAATTAAATTTAATTTCCTGTGAGATCACAGCATCAATTTTGAAGGTATTCGTAATCGTAAACGCCGCACCACTCGCATGCTGGCTCACAATCGTCGTGCCGACAGTACTCGTCAAAGGCTGAACTGAACTGTATGAGAATACGGGCGTGTTAGCCGGAATATAAATGACGTAGACGTCACCCGCTTTAGCGGTCACCTTCAAGGTCGCCGTCAACGGACTTTTGGCGTTACTGCCATAACCCACTGCTGGTGATGAAAGATTTAACGTTGCATCCGCTGTGGCCACCATTTGAGCGGTCTTTAAATTCTGTGGCGCTAAAGCGGCAGCGTAAGTCTGAGCAGACTTAAATTGCTGATCACTCGCAGCTACCTGAGTTCTTGAAACAGGCGCTGGTACGTCACTATTTGACTGTTTTGTCTGAATCTGCGGTGCAGTTGACGTTGCTTCAGATTCGGGGGCTTGCCCCCTAGTCTGAGGTGTCTGCACTGTAGTGGGCGTTTGCGTTGCAGCTGATTGCGCATCATTATTCGTCGCCAACTTAGATGTTGTGTTCAAATTTGAATCTGACCCATTGCTCGTCGTTGCACCGGAATTTGTCGCTGTTTGCTGATGACCTGTATTAATGTTGGTCTTGCTATCAGCGGTACTTGCAGAACTGCCGGTATTTACAGCAGTCTTATTGGCAGCGGTACTTGCAACGTCTGCTGATGTATTAGATGCATTGACGTTAGTCGCAGTTGGTGTTGCCGATGTTGCGGTATCCGCATACGCAGACAGATTACCGCCAAGCAGCAGTTCAGCACCAAGTGCAACGCTCGCCAAGCTGACATATATCCACTGCTTGCCTGACTTATATGCCTTATAGTGTTCCGTCAAATTCGTTTCTATAGTCCTAATGTTATTATTTTTACCAACCATCTTCTGGTCCCTCCCGGTATGTGAATAACGGTTAATTTCTGACTTCTGAGTAAAATAATTAATAACGTTCAGCTAGTCACTCAAGCCCCTGTCCTACTCCTATTTGTTGACCACCTTTACTAAACAAATTAATTGTAAAACGGCAGATATTGCCTGTAAACGGCGATTATCCGGTTTAGATTGCCAGTTTTTTGGAAAATTTCTCTAATCATTTAAAGAAATAGTCACTGGTATTTAGATTCAAAATAATTGGTAAAAGCGTTTTCAAAATCATGAGGATATAAAAAAAGAAGACCAATTCATCAATGAATTGATCTTCTTTAAATACTTCATCAACCTGCGTTGACAAAGATTTCAAATTACTTTTCTATGCTTGAGTTACTCATCATTACGTTTACGCCGTTTCAGACCAACCAAGCCTAACACGCTGGTCAACAAGCCCAAGATGCCCAAACCAACTGTTGAATGACTCTGTTCGTTGGTTTGTGGTAACTTCTGCTGGTTAACAGTCGAAGAATTAGATTGACCTTCTGCAACTGAACCATTTTGAGTTGCTGCTACAGAAGTTGTTAACGTTTCAGCAGTACCAGCATTAGTATTAGATCCGAGTGATGACTGCGAACCGTTCACATTATTTGCAGTAGTTCTTGGAACTATTGCTCCTAAACTCGTGGTCTTCGTAACCCCTTTATTAGGAGTCGTTGCTTTGTTAACTGCTGTTCCTGGATTCGTGGTCTTTTTAACCCCCTTAGGAGCTGTTGGTTTGTTAACCGCTGTGCCTGGATTCGTGGTCTTTTTAGTCCCTTTACCAGGAGTCGTTGTATTTGTGACGACTTTACCAGGTGTCGATGTTTCATCTCCAGTTGTTAGCCCAGTCGTTGGTCCAGTCGGGTTACCACCTGGTTGATTTCCAGAACCATCATCACCTTTTTTGGGACCAGTTAGCTGCGGCGTGTAAGTAACAACGACGTCCTCGTTATACATTGGGACGTCTTGCGCAACCACGCTGCCAAAGAACTGCTGATCAACCTTACTTGGATTTGCAGTGTAGCCTGGCAGATTTGGTACCGTCTGCTCATAATAAGCACCTTGAGGTGTTGCCACACTCTGATCAGTTACTTCATCAGTAACAACCTTCCAAGTAACCGTTTGAACCGTTGGTGCTGGCACTTGGCCAGTAAAGCTTGGATCATCTACTACATAGTGAATCGTCCGAGTCGAAGTGGTGGTAGTGTAATCAAGTTTGTGATTTAAATGAATCTGAATTGGTGAATTATTGCCAGCCTTAAAAGTATACGTCCCACTGGTAGGCTGACCTGAAGCTAAGATATAGTGCGCCGGAATATTGCTTGCATTCCAACCAACAATACCATCGGTAGCTCCAGAAATTGTCGTTAGTTGCCCAACAACTGCACCACCATTATCATCATCCACATATTCCAAAGTCGTATTTTGTTTGTTCGGTGTATAGGTAATGAAAATATCAGCTGGATTAGTCGGCATAGTTGTCGTTGGAGCATTCGTAATTGCCGGTGTATCTGGTGACGTTGGTGTATACCCTTCAACTACAGGTGTTACGTAGTCAGAATAATTTTCGCTTGGTGTATACGTTGTTACACCAGTAACAAGATCGGTATCCGTTGTCCATTTGACAGGTTGCTGGATTACTGTTTGTTTCCCATCAACACCAACCACCGTAATAGTTCGAGTTGTGGTGCTGTTGAACCCCTGGGGTACGTCTGCTGTATGCTTATGTGCCAGTTTGATTGTGAGATTATCTGATGTATCTGTACTGAACTTATATGGTACGATAACATTTTGTCCAGGTGCTAACACGTAGTTAGTTGGTACCTTAGTGTTGTAAGTACCCGTTTCGCCAACCGTGCCGTCTAGTATTTCTGGTGTCCCAACAGTGGCATTATTATTGTCAGTGTCAACATAGGTAACCTTCAGACTAGCATTATCAGCCAATTCATACTGAACATAATCGCCGTCATAGTAGTATTGTGCAGTCTTACCAAATTCAGCTTTACCATTATTTGTGCCATCAACAATGGTAGGTGTGACTTTACCTGAATCATCCGTTACAAGACTATAACCAGTCGGGATTAAGGCCTGATCAGTAAGTGAAAAGCCCGAAAGCTGCGTCGGATAATTATTCGTAAATGTATCCACGTCATCATTTAGTGTTTTGCTCAAATCATTCAGATCAACGTACTGATCATCTCCGTCAGCATCAACGTAGTGATAACGGGTTTTAACAGTTGAAGCCCCTGTGATTTTGATAGATGTTTTCGAATCTACACTAGCTTCATTATTATCACCATAGAAAATGGTCTGCAGATAACCGGTTTTACCAGCTTGTTGTTTAAAATCACCTGCTGTTGTCCCGCTAATTTTGATTCTACCTGTTGAGGTGTTAGTTTTAATTCCGTCAATCTGAACAATAATTGACCGAATTGAAGACCAGTCAGTAACCTGGTTATTGTTCACATAACCTGTAGTATCTGGAGCAGTAGCCGTATCTGTAACCGGTTGCAGTTGCGTAGAATACAAAATAACCGGATTAATTGCAGTACCATCACCATTTGTAGTAGTGTAATTAGCTGGCACATCGACACCAGTCGAATCATTGAGCTTAAACGTATATTGAGAGCCGTTGACACCCTCTGTTGGCAAGTTAATTGCTACACTAGCCTTATGATCTTTTCCGTCATCTAACAAAGTATTAACAATAGAATCGTAAAAGTTTAAAGTACCATCACCATTAACATCGCTTGTACCATTTTTTACGGCATCAATATCTCGATTACCCTGTGCTACCGAACTATTATTGAAGGACTTCGCAGTCTCAATTGTCCAATCACCCGTACCACTCTCGCCTTCACCATTCATCAGGTACGCATTCGGATTATTTTCAACAAAGGAGGAGTCCTTCGGTTTCGTAGCATTTAACAGTTTAGTTTTTGGCGAAGCAATATATACATAGTATGGGTACTTGCCAGGTAAAGCATCAGAGTTATTAGCAAATGTCACTGCCCCCCAATAACCAGTCGTCTGACTCATATCAACTGTAGTACCAGTTCCCGAATAATCAATTTTTACCACCGTCTGACCATTGTCTGCAATAAATTTGGAAACCTTGGCACCAGTGGCTTTTGTTAATAATCCACCCGTCGAATCAGTGGTTGCAGGATTTGCAGTAGGATCAGTATACCAATAAAGACTATTAATCGATGCAACAGTCGTTGCTTTAGGAATGACAAAGTAGAAAGTTGGTTCATAAATCTTATTTGTGGTTTGACCCTCTCCATCGTTATACCGGGTTTCAAGAGTACCAGCACTAGAATTACCTGGAGCACTACTTCTAGTAATTAGGGTAATTTGACCTAACGCCACATCATCCACAATCGTTTGAGTGGTTGGCACCGAGACCATTTGGGTTTGTCCATCGTTAGTGTCAAATGCTATAGCAATGGCAGACGTCAATTTATCGCCATTTTTAACGGCTGTTCCATTGTCATAGGTAGTCGATAATTGACCAGCTGCATTGAAACTATTAGCTTTACCCAAGTCATTTGTATATGATCCTGGTGCCAATTTATTTGGAGTAAATACTGCTGTTCTAATTGCAGAATTACCTGTTACCTTGGCTGTATCACCTGCATTGACAGTCCCAGTTTCAGTTGTTCCATCTGCGAGCGTCAAAGTGTAACCCCAACTTGACGTATCTGGCATATAACTTGATGGACTAATACCCTGAACTGGCGTCGTGATACTGGTGACATCTAATCCACTAGGAACGTTAATCGTAACCTTAGCATTGTTGGCCTCAGCCGCTGAATTAAACGTAAAGCCAAAACTATTGAGATACTGAGGGCTATCGCTAGCATCCTGATTCAACTCAAGCTTGTCAGAAGCTATAGAAGAATTACCTTTGCTAGTAACAGTTGCTTTACTACCTTGTGTCGCATCAGCGTTCGCCGAAAGTATAGTAACATTCCAAGGATCGGCCGAATCAGTTAGTGGTGCACTATCCGAGTTGATAACTTGAGAAAATGTCACATTGCCATTAGCAGTGAGCGTCTGATCAGTAGTAGTTTGAGCGACATTAAAAGCCCCAACGATTTTATATTCGGGTGCATTATCTAGCGCCTGATTACCTGACTTTTCAGGAACACTAATAATAACATTAGTTCCCTTGCCACCAGGTTGCGTAATGGTTGATCCATCACCAAACCCATTAATTTGATTTGTACTATTACTATCTAAAACAAAACCTGTTGGAACTGGAATGTTAATTTCAGATCCACCATAGTTATCTGCGCTATTAACACGAGCAGTCGCTGAACTATCATCTTGCACACCATCAGCTTCATTAACACTCACACCAAAAACGTAATTTTGGTTAGGTAAAATCTTGCTAACGGTCTGTGAATCTGGATATAGCAATGAGACTGTTGACAGCTTAGTCGTTGGTTGAATCCGCTGGGTAAAAGTAATTGGCGCTTGAGCAACCCCGTTCACCGAGTACGTAATCGTCTTGTCCACTGTCTTACCTACATCCGCCATGCCAGCTGGCTGATAGGTAGCATTATTACTCAAATTAAATCTAATCTCTTGAGTTGTTGTTGAATTAGTAGTAAAAGTATCCGTCACCGTGCGTGAGCCATCAGTGTTCTTATCTGTAACTGTAGTTCCCATCGAACTAGCTAATGGAACTACCCGATCAAAAGTATATACCGATGTATCCGCAGGAATATTAATCTTGTAAACATCGCCCGCGTTAGCATTTACCTGTAAGGTTAGTGTTAACGGGCTTTGCGCATTTGTACCATACCCGACTGCATTGGCTGAAATTGTCAGCGGTGCAGCCGTATCTGAATCATCCGCTACCGCATCAATTTCCTGTGGCTGATGAGTTGTGGCATAAACCTGTGCTGCACTAGCTTTGGCAGCATCCAACTGATCTTGCGTTGGGTCAACTAAAGTTTTTTTGCAACTTGTTGATCTGTTGTAGCAACCGTTTTAGTTGGATCACTTGTCGCACTACTTGCAGAATCACCGTTAGCTACCTGTCCATTTTGGACTGTATTCTGATCTGCAGTGTTGACTTGTTTAGCTGAATCAGCAGCTGTGTTGTTAACGGGACTACCGACCGTAGTTGGTGTTTTTTGAACAGCACTTTGATTACCAGTATCCGTGGCCGTGCTGTTCTTTTCATTTTCATTTGAATTAGAAGCCGAATCATCATTTAATTTTAAATTAGCAGCGTTATCACTATTATTAGTATTTGTGTCCGTTTTTAACATCACTGTATCTGCGTTTTGCGTATTCGCTGCCGCGTTTGAAGTCGCATTGGCTTCTGTTGTAGTTGATTGTTGCGTATTATCTGCTGTAGTGTCAGCGTAACTGGTTATACTGCTCCCCAGCAATAATCCCGCTCCAAGCGCTAAGCTGGCTAAACTAGCATAAATCCACCTTGTACCAGCCTTATACGCCTTATAATGCTCTTTTAGATTGGACTTAATCGTCCTACTATGATTATTTTTTCCTACCATTTCTGGTACCCCCTAATTCTGTCTACCAATTAGTTATTTAATCTATTAAAAACAATTTAAAGTCTAAGTTGTTTAGATTCAAGCAATAATTAACAGGATTAACTATAAGTTAAACATAATCGCCTACTTGTTCTGAAAAATTACTCCTCCTATACGATGCCCCCCATCTATTGGCTTCATTATAATGTAGCGGTTTTCACATGTAAAGATTATCTGTTGTTAATTTTTCATTGCCGGCGTATTGCTTACCAACAGCATAAAAAAACACCCTGATCACTAGTCGCTTTCGACCATGAACAGAGTGTTTTCTTCTTATAATCTATTATAAATTTTAATCTTATTCCAAGAAATCCTTCAACTGCTTTGAACGTGAAGGGTGACGCAACTTGCGTAAGGCTTTAGCTTCGATTTGACGAATTCGTTCGCGGGTAACACCGAAGACTTTACCGACTTCTTCCAAGGTGCGGGTTCGACCATCATCCAAACCGAAACGAAGACGCAAGACGTTTTCTTCACGGTCAGTCAACGTATCCAGCACGCTTTCAAGCTGTTCTTTTAACAGCTCGTAAGCGGCATGGTCAGCAGGACTAGTGGCGTCATCATCTTGAATAAAGTCACCCAAGTGAGAGTCGTCCTCTTCACCAATAGGGGTTTCCAAGGAAACGGGTTCTTGCGCGATCTTTAAGATCTCCCGAACCTTTTCCGTTGGCATATCCATTTCAGCACCAATTTCTTCAGGCGTAGGTTCACGACCCAAGTCTTGGAGTAATTGACGTTGAATTCGAATTAATTTGTTGATAGTTTCAACCATGTGAACTGGAATCCGAATCGTCCGGGCTTGGTCAGCAATGGCACGGGTGATCGCTTGACGAATCCACCATGTGGCATAGGTTGAGAACTTAAACCCTTTACGGTAATCGAACTTCTCAACGGCCTTCATCAGACCCATGTTACCTTCTTGAATCAGATCCAAGAACTGCATCCCACGGCCCACGTAACGCTTAGCAATGGAAACCACCAAACGTAAGTTAGCTTCGGCCAGTTCCTGCTTAGCATCTTCATCGCCCTGTTCGATCCGCAGCGCTAACGCAACTTCTTCATCGGCAGTTAATAGCTTAACCCGGCCAATTTCCTTCAAGTACATCCGCACGGGATCGTTGATCTTGACCCCGGATGGTGCGGAAGTATTCTTTAATTCACTAGCAGTAACTTTCTTGGCAGCTTTAACGGCACGTGAATCTGGATCACCATTTTCATCAACGACACTGATACCAGCATCTTCGACCTTTTCCAGTAAACCGTCCATCTTCTTGGCAGTTAAACCAAATGGTGAGGCAATTTTATCTGAGAGTTCATCATAGGTGACTTGACCCTTTTTCTTATAGTCTTTCACCAGGTCCTTAACAGCTTTATCGTAACCTTTTTGATCAAATGTCTTGCTGCTCTTGGTGCTCTTTGCACTCTTTGTTTGTTTTGCCATTAGAAAGCCCCCTAAGCTTGTTTTTGAGACTGCTTTTGTTGTTGTAGCTTAATGTATTCAATCACAAGTTGGCGCACGCGGTCGTTATCACCCAGCCGTCGTGCTTCTTGCAATGCCTGTTCGGTTTCACCAATTTGTTTCGTTAACGGTGCCACGTTCATGATCAGCTGAATGTAATCATCAATTTCACCTTCGCTAGTTGTTTCATTTAACTGCATCGATTCAATATCGATCACCAGATTCTGCAAATGATCATCGTGAATGAAATCCACGAACTGGGCTGGTGCATAACTCTGGTGGGTTTCAAAATATCCCTGAGCCAGCGTATACACTAACTGATAATCATCGTCGGCGAAACTAAAATTTGGCAGACCAGTAACTCGCAGCCACACATCGTGGTCGTGAAGCATTCGGTAAAGTAACGCCCGTTCCGCCTTTTCAATCGGCGTGCGCTTCACCACCTGCTGTTGCTGGGTTGCCGGTTGACTTTGACCAGTTCTGACAGTTGGCGGTGCTGACCTTTCAGGTGTCTGACGGGCCGGCTTGACCATGGCTAACTGCTGTCGCAAACTGGCCTTTTCAAGTTGAAAACTGTCAGCTAATTGGGTCAAATAAACGTCTTGTTCAACGGGTGACTTCACCGTTGCCAGAATGGCTAAAATATCGTTTAAATATTGCAGCCTGCCAGTATCGGTATTCACATCATATTGTGTTTTCAGGTACCGCATTTCAAAGGCGACTGGCGTTTCTCGAGCCGATTCCAGCGCATTGGCCAGTTTAGCTTCACCATACTTTTGACGATATTCATCGGGATCCATCCCCTCTGGCATCTGAATGACGCCCAAGGTTAAACTGGAATTATCCCGTAATATCGATAGCGCCCGTTGTGTGGCCTTTTGCCCCGGAGTATCACCGTCATAGCAAACGTAGATTCGCTTGGTAATTCGCTGAATCGCATAGATCTGCTCCTCAGTCAAACTGGTCCCCATGGAAGCCACGCCATTATCCACACCGGATTGGTGCGCTGACATGACATCCATGAACCCTTCAAACAAGATCAGGTTACCCTGCTTACGCACGGCGCCCCGAGCCAGATCAAAGTTGAACAAAACTTTCCGTTTATTAAACAATTCGGTTTCCGGACTGTTTAAATACTTCGGCTGATCTGGTGTTTGGTTCAGCATCCGGCCAGAAAAGGCAATCTCCTGACCTGACTGATTACGGATGGGATACATGATCCGGTCAACAAACCGGTCCCGCAGTTCACCATCCGAATTTTCAATAAACAGCCCGGAATGCCGTAATGTCTGGTAATCGATCTTGCGCGTTTCGAAAAACGGCTTTAAGAGTTGCTTACTTGGTGCAAACCCCAGACCATAATCCGAAATGGTTTGATCAGTCAACCCGCGCTTATGCAAATAATCCAGTGCTGGCTGACCCATCTCGGTGTTCATTAAAATGTGCGTGTAAAGCTTGGTCGCATCCTGGTGCAATCTGATCAGCTGATTAGTCGGTGACTGCGGGTCGCCGTGCTGACCTTCACCAGTTGCCGCGTTAACGATCTGTGCGTCAAGCGAAACGTGTGAAAATGCCGCAACTTTGACCACCGCTTCTTGAAAGCTGAGGTTTTCAAGCTCCATTAAGAACTTGAAGACGTTGCCGCCGCGACCGCAGCTGAAACAGTGAAAAATTTGTTTATCCTCAGTGACCGAAAAAGAAGGCGTCCGTTCCTCATGAAATGGACACAGACCAAAGAAATTTTTCCCTTGCTTCTGCAATTGGACGTACTGACTAATAAAATCCACGATATCAGTTGCATCGCGGACTTGTTCAATTACCTGTTCGGGTATTCTCGCCAACGGCGCAACCCCCTTTGATTAACTACCAAATCACCTGTAAATATAACGTTTGAAGCTTGCGGACAGATTGTCAAAACAAGTTTAATAAGCATTAACTATCTTTCTTTTTTGCAATCTACCGCGTACGTAGTTATATCATACCAATCAAAGCAAATATGTGCAACTAAAACGCCTGCGTATGTGCTTAATCAACTGTATGATATTTAGCTTGATTAAGCGAACGTATGTTTGTATAATGAATTTAACTTTAAAAAGGCGGTGTTTTAAATGACCCACTTCATTAACTTAGCTGGGACCCTTCAGTCGGAACCTAAGCTAATCAAACCAGACCCCGTAATGCTGTATGTTCCTATCATAACAGATGATAGTCAAACCTTGCACTGCATTGTCGTTTCGCACGCCCTGGATTTCTTCTACCGCGCGCACGCCCAATCTAAGATTGCCGTTTATGGCCACTTTAATCAGCGCCACCAGTTCGTGATCACTAAATATTTTGTTCAGACGCAAGTTTCATAATTGAGAACAATCAATTTTCTGGCTATGGCTACCAATCAGTCCTTTTATAGTAAAAATTAAAAATAGATTAAAAAACGCCTTGACATTTCATTTACCCAAGCTGATAATGTTTGTTTATTAGCTGTCATCCAGCGAGGTGCAGCTAAAATACATACTGATGTTCGTCTAATAGACGGACTAACTAAAAGGACTGAAGACAATGATTTCACAAAGTGGACCACAACGCTACATCTCAGACAATAAGGCTTATGAACAATTACCAGGGTTCATGGCCAAGTTAAGGGTGAGAACCGTCTTATTTCTGCACGGCGAGAAATCATTAGCTGCAGCGCAACCGTATTTACCAGCCTGGCCAGACGATGTCAAAGTTGTTGACGTGCCATTTGGCGGTGAATGTTCTTTTGAAGAGATTGACCGCGTCCGTCAGATTGCGGACGATAATCACGTTGACATGGTCATCGGCCTTGGTGGCGGAAAAGTTTTGGATACCTCTAAAAGCGTCACCACTGGGACCCACCGTTACCTGGTCTTAATCCCAACACTGGCCAGCAACTGTTCTCCTTGGTCAGCCATTTCCGTACATTATAAGGAAAATGGCGAACACATTAACCATGATATTTACTTGGAAACCGCTAATTTGATGCTGTTAAATCCCAAGGTCATCTTGAACTCACCAATCGAATACTTCGTCGCTGGTATCGGTGATACACTGGCTAAGTTCTATGAATCCGAATTGATCTTCGAACAGTTGCCCGCAGACCAATACACGGTGGCATTGACCATCTCTCGGCAAATGGCCAACAATTGTAAAGCTGTTTTGTTGAAGAATTCCATCGGTGCCGTAGCAGACATGAAAGCCGGCCGTTTAACCTCACGTTGGCGCCAAATCGCTGAAACCATCATTGTGATGGCTGGTACCGTTGGTGGCTGGGGTGACGATTACGGCCGTGCTTCCGGCGCTCATGCCATCCACGATGCCCTGACTATTTTCCCAGCAACGGCCCCACATTTGCATGGTGCTAAGGTTGCCTATGGAATCTTAGTTCTACTAGCCATCGAAAATAAAGTCGACAACATTAGGGACTTACTACCGTTCTACCATGAACTCGGCCTGCCAACTAACTTGGCAGATTTGAACCTTGGTGACATTACCGACAGCGACATCGAAAAGATTGCCACAGCCGCAGCGGATCCTAGTACGCAAATGCATTTTGTCCCCACTGAAGAACCGATAACGGCTGAAGTAGTTAAGAATGCTATGCTGACGGTTGAAGATATTACAGCCACCGTTAAAGAATAGACGTTGATTATTAGAGATATTTTCCTAAACTATAAATAAGCAGCACGACAATTTCCAGACTTGGAAGATTGTCGTGCTGTTTTAATTGGGTCTGAAAACATAACAGAAGTTGACTCCTAAAATAAAAGATTAGTATCTAAAGTTCATTTCCAGCCACCTTGAACACAGCGTCTTAGCGTGCAATACTAAAATTGATAATTATTTAATAAGTAGTTTTTTCTAGAAAGTTGGGTGAAAATGATGTATCGCATGATTAGTTTTGATTTAGATGGTACTTTAGCGGACACTTTTCCAGTAATTTTGAAGTCGTTTCACAGCACGGTCAAGCAGCTTACTGGCCAAGTGATCGATGACCAGCAGATCTTTGACACGTTTGGTACCAATGAGCAAGGGATGCTCAAAAAACTGCTACCAAACGTTTCGCTAGATACGGCTTCCGATGTTTTTTATCAGGCTTATGAGCAAGCGCATCAAGCGTTACGGCAACCGTTTCCAGGTGTCCTAAATTTACTTCAAGCCTTAAAAGATAACGGCATCCAGATATCACTGCTCACCGGTAAGGGTCAGCGTTCATGTGACATTTCGCTGAAAATGCTGGGACTGACGGGCTACTTTAAGCCGATTTTGGTTGGCTCGCCAGAACGCAATGTGAAGACGGATAATCTTCAAAGCCTGCTGACCACACAGCACCTTGCACCAAACGAGCTGGCTTACGTTGGTGATGCAACCAGTGATATTAAAGCCGCTCAGGCAGCTAACGTTCACTGTTTTTCAGCCGCGTGGTCATCAAGCGTTCAATTGGATGCACTCAAAACAGTCAACGCGGACATTTATGAAGCAGTGGCAGATCTGCAGACAAAATTACTGAATTAACTAGCAATTGAGTTATCCAAACGTTTTTGGAACACGGTCTGGAGCGTCCCCTTTTTTAGATAGTTAGCCTCATTTGAATTTTGTTGACGCGGAAACAGTATCAGCGTATAGTGTTGCCATGGAAACAATATCTCACATCCACAATTAAAGGAGTCAATCCAAATGCTGGCAATCATGCAAACTAACTTCAATGGTATCGATGATCTCACCGCCCAATCCGTTTCAAAACCTAAACTAACCGCTGATAGCGTCATCGTCAAAATGAATACTGTACCTGTATCACCAACCGATTGGAAATTGGAATCTGATCAGCACGCCACCAACGAAAACTTAGCCCAGCTCCCACGGATCATTGGCATCCAAGGTGCCGGCCTAGTGGTCGAAGTCGGTGAGAACCGTGATCAGCATTTACTCAACCAGCGCGTTTTGGTGATTAACCCTGCCGGTACGTATAGTGAATACGTCCGCTCCACCAATCCTGACTGGCTGTTTCCGTTACCAGATGCAGTCAGCAACGAAGCCGCTGCTGCGCTATCTGCCAGCACAGCCCTGACGTTGAAGAAATTCATCGACAGTAGCGATGCTGATAACCTCATATTGACTGGCGCCAATTCAGTGATTGGTTTGACCTTACTACAGCTGCTGCACGGCGAATCAAAACCGATTTATCCAGTCGTTACGGCCGAAAGTCTGGCCTATTTCAACACACAGATGCCAAACCTCACCGCCTATACCAGCGATCAGCTACCAAAGTTGACCGGCAAGACGTTGATTCTTGACACTGTCGGCATCGTTGGTTTGTTGGAAACCTTGGTGACACACACCACCAACGCCAGCGTAACTTCAATCGTTATTATGAAAGATCCTGGTCTGCCCAACTTTAAGTTCATTCACGACGACTTTAATGCTGATGATTACCGGCTGTTTATTCAACAGCTGGCTACTGGCGAACTCAAACCGCTGATCAATCGCACTTTTCCTATTGCCGAGACAAAAAAGGCCCAGCACTTTGCAAAGGAAACGCATAGTCGTGGCCGAGTTTTAGTCGCATTCTAGGGGTCTTTGTTAAATTTTATTGGTTATTCATTAATATCAGAAATTGTAAACTCAATTTTCAAATATAGCGCTGATGATTGCTCATCAGCGCTATATTTTATTCAGAATTTTTAGATTTTACGTCAGAAAAACATTGATTACTTACAAAATCAACGCTTGGACCGGCAATGGATTTTCGGTGATTTCACTGGACAACCGATCAATTGAAAAGCCAGCGTTACTGAGCTGCAAAATTCTTTTACTATCTGATCGATAAACCGGCCACTGTAACTGGACTTCTGGGGTCAAAGTTGGTTTACCCGTCTGCACAAAAGCCAAAAACGCAGCTTGCAGTTGTTTAATTAACGGCCGTGAATCAGGAAGAGCAGTCGCCAAATTCATCAATAAGGCATCCGAAGTATGCGTGCCACCAAGGACGCTGGCGTGTAAATTGTATACCGTTGTATTAGCGTTAGTCGCATAACGTTGTGCGGCACGGTCCGCAGGTAAGCGGTACATGGCATAGCCAATGGCACGCCCCATTTCAGCTGCCGTCTGTGTCCCTTTTAACACAAGATCTGCATTCTCGCCGAAAAGGTCATTAGCTGATTGTCGTAAAATTGCCGGATTGCCCTTAGCCATCTTCGTCTGCATTCCATATTCGTTACTACTGGATGACACCACCACAGCATAAGGATGCAAATTGAGTCGCTCTTGCAAGACATCTGGCCAACTACTGCTGATGGCTTCCTCATCAATCACTGGACCAAAATCGTTGGTATTCGCGTGATCGTTATATTTCGCGATGGCTGCGATGATTGTGTCTGGTGTCGCTGTTAGTAAGTCTCTTCCATTACTCAATTCATTAGTTGTTAAGAAGCGTTCACTGATCTTTTGAGCTGTTTTCATATCACGAATGGTTTGAAAAGCACCGCTGACCGTCCAAACATTTTTAATTTGATCCATGACGTCAAAGTTCGAAGCCATCAGTGCGGAAATGGACTTGGCACCAGCTGAGGAGCCGACCAGGGTAATCTTGCCTGGATCACCACCAAATTGGGCAATGTTAGACACGACCCATTTAATCGCAAGTGCCTGATCATACAGCCCGCAATTGGTGTCGCCCTCACGAAAACAGCTCCACCCCAGAATACTGACGCGGTAATTAATCGCAACGTAAACCACCGGCGCGTCCTCAAGCCATCTCATAGTTGGTGTAATTGAATTACCGCCCATCGTGAAGCCACCACCAAAAATATCAATTACTACCGGCAATTTACCCTTTACGTTCGGTGTTGTCACTCGCAGATTTAAACACTCTTCACCAACCTTGGTATCCGCAGCCGGCGCAAACATTGCCACTATGGGGTCTTTCAGTTGTTCTGGCGACACCTTCATTAACGGTTGAAGTGGCTGAATCTGCTCGATGTTGACCGGTTGGGTGCCACCTTTATGGTAAGGTTGCGGCCGTTTGAATCTTTCAGCCTCTCCAAACGGAATACCAGTGAAGCGATAATGACCGTTTTGCTGGGTACCTGCTACAATGCCACTCGTAGTACTAATTTTCATAATTAGCGCCCTCCTTTAACGTTTTGCAATTCGTAAACGGGTTCAATTGGCGAAATAAGCTACTTTTCATACTAATTATCTATAACTGAAAATCAAGTCCGTCAACGAGGAATTGAACATGTTGGTTAAACCTGATACTGTACTAACTCATTTTACTCTTTTACTAATGTATCGATTAGCGTATCATAAAGTTTATTAGGGGGAATGCATATGCAGAAATCGCTTTTAACCGCTCTAGCTGTCGGCATTGGTTTAGCGGGTGGCACCGCCTTTGCACCAACCACTGCTAGTGCGAAAATAATTAGTAATATGCCAGCCCACTTCCATCACACATGGTATAGTCACCATTGGAAAATGAAATTTACTAAACACTACCTTCAGCAAGGCAAGACTGGCCATAGGTACAATCTTAACTACCATTTTAAGCACGTTTCTAAGTACGGTAACCGATACACACCAGAAGTCATGGCTGATATTGGTGCCTTCAAATATTCACATGGCTATATGTACACTTACGATGGTTCTGGTGCTTGGCAAAAATGGCACCGTTAACCAAACTCATGTGCAACTAAAAAGCGCACTGATAATCGGTGATTTCACCCTTATCAGTGCGCTTTTACAGTTATTTAATTTAACTATCAGGCAGCTTTACTGGTACCCGTTCGATAATTCAAGCGGAATCCTGGTTGAACGTTAAAGATATAGACGTTGAATCGAATTGCGTGACTGCCAATCGACTCACCCTGCATTTGAACACCGTTGGCTAACAGATCATTGCCAGCAAACACCGGTTTCACCTCGTAGCGCACGTAATGTGAGCGACTGCTTCGTAAGTAACCGG
Source organism: Secundilactobacillus hailunensis (assembly GCF_005405185.1). Taxonomy (GTDB): domain Bacteria; phylum Bacillota; class Bacilli; order Lactobacillales; family Lactobacillaceae; genus Secundilactobacillus; species Secundilactobacillus hailunensis. Next base: position 18,706 of record NZ_BJDO01000004.1, on the reverse strand, counting down.
CCACTTGGTTTTCGTACTTCTCCATACCAGGCGCATTTAGTGAACGCGTCCCGGTCATGAGATTTTTCATGTTATTGTTTTGACCCGTCAGCTGATAACCAATTAAATGGCTCCGGTTGTAAAGCCAGCCACCATGGCCGCGTTTATTGTGCCAGCCGGTAGGATCAACATATAACGCTTGACGCTCAGTATGCGGCATCAGGCGTTTGTTTAACATGGCATCCGCGGTAGTGACTCGGTTCAACCGGTCCAAGTTACCATAATGCTGCCAAGCACCCTTGTTAATACTCAACCGATTTAACTTCGGCAGATCATGATTAATAATCACGATCTGCTGACCGTGATACTTGAGTTTTTGCAGTCCAGAAGCACTGGCTTTCGCCTGCTTAATGTGCTTCACAGGTACGCGTTTGACAACGGTTCGACGCTTAATGCGGCGATGATGCGTCCGTTTATGATGTGTTGCGGTTGCCTGATCCGTTGCGGCTAAAGTTAAGCCCCTATGCTTAGCTTTTTGTAAACTGACCCGATACACTTTTCGCGCCCGGTTTAGCCCACGATTATGACGGTGATAAAAATAGTGCTTACCCGTCTTCGTCACGTAGACCATAGTTGCAGCATTAGCGTTGCTTGGTTCGCCAGTAGCACCTACTGGGACGGCTAAAATCGTCACCGCTACGATCAACGACAGTACCGTTTTGAACAATTTTGACATTTTCTCTTCTCCCCAACAGACTAGTAATAATCCGTTATTATAGAATTAGTAACTTGTTAATTATACAAGTCACGCTATATTGGGGTCAATAACAAATATGATTTAAAGCGTAATGATTTACTTATGGAAACGCTTTGAATTTTATTGATTTTTCTACAATTAAAAAGCGCATTTGGACTATTATTCATCCCAAATGCGCTGATCTAAGTTCAATTTTCAATTAATCTTTATAATCCGCCATCATCTCATCAACAACGGCTTTAACCGGCTGAATCTGGTGAATCACCGAGATACCAGTACCAACTGAAACGTAACCATGTTCCAGGTCACCTTCCAGCATACCGATCCGCATGCCACTGGTACCACCCATTAATTTCGCATTATCAGTAAGGGCTTCTTTAGTCGGCTTTTCTTGATCATTTTCAACCAGCTGAGTTGAGCGGGTTGAACAAACCACTGATGCCATACTCAACGACTATACTGAAGGTATCATGGCCAGTGTTGCAGCCCATGAAAATTCTTTACGGACCCTTATTCTTCAAGATAACGGTTTATTTTTGAAGCAATTTACCGAAACAATTCAAGACACTGTCCTCAAGGGCTCTTCTGAAATCGCTGATCATTTTACCGTGAATACACAGCTCTACTCATCCTATCTGGCTGGGGCAATCTCCGGCTTCATCTTCAACTGGTTCAAAAAACCAATCTGCGATTTACAAACTGCTACTAAGGCGCTTAAAATCATTCATCGCGAAACAATGACCGTCTGCATCACAGAGCTAAAAAAGGAAAGTCATTGTTAGCCCATTTTGAAGATTAACCGTTCTGAGTCTCAAATTTCATTAATCAACACAAAAAACCAGCCTGAGCCTCCGCCGCTCAAGCTGGTATTTGATTTCAGTTTCATTAATAGCGTAACTTAATTATATCACTTTTAACATCATTGTCGAGTAACTCAGCAGACTAGCCCGCTAAGTACCAAGAAATTAAATTGGGTCACCCTTAATGAACGTTAATTACATTACAACTAACTATTTAACGATCAATTGGTTCAGATCACCCATCCGCAAGATCAAGTCAGATAACTGGCTCAACTGACTGAGACGGTTGTTTTTAACCTTTTCATCCTTGGCCATGACCATCGTGGCATCAAAGTAATCGTTAATGACTGGTTTCAAGGCTGCTAAGGCATCATAGTAAGCTGGAATATCCAGTTCTGATGCTTGTTGAGCGACCTTATCCACTGCAGCTTTCAACTTTGGTTCACTGTCGTTGTCAAATAAACTGGTATCTACAGCAGTCACCTTACTCTTGTCAGCTTTCTGGGCAATTCGCAAGACCCGCGTTAAAGCTTCGATAGTCCCCTTGAAGTGATCATCGTTTTGATGATCACTCAGCACTTGTGCAATGGTGAAGTTATCCAATAGATCAGTGTTGGGTCCGCCAATGACGGCATCAACAACATCGTGCTTCACCTTTTCGCCAAGCAAGGTAACTTTGATCCGATCCTTCAAGAAACCGCCAACGGCTTTGACTTGTGCCTTTTGGTCCAGGTCAGGTGCCACGTTAGCACTGGTTTCAGCATCAATAGCAGCGTCCACCATATCTTGGTCAAGATGCCACTTGTTGGTCCGAACGATCCGGACGATCCCAGTAGCTTGACGACGCAAAGCGTACGGGTCGTTAGAACCGCTTGGAATCATGCCAGCAGCAAAGAAGGTCAAGATACTGTCTAATTTGTCAGCAATGGCCAATACCGCACCAACCGTTGATTCAGGCAGGTCACCATCAGCAGAAATCGGCATATAGTGTTCGCGAATGGCTTGGGCGACCACTGGGTTTTCGCCATTTAATAAGGCGTACTTCTCACCCATGACTCCTTGCAGTTCGGCAAATTCACCGACCATACCGGTCACTAGATCAAATTTGTAAATGTGAGCAGCCCGAACGACATCTTTGATCTGAGCATCCGTTAAGCCAAGTTTCTGACCCAAATTAGCTGCAATCACTGCTACCCGTTGCATCTTTTCATACATCGTACTGATCTTGTCATGGAAACTAACTGACTTTAATTTTTCAACGTAGTCATCAATGGTCAATTTTTGGTCTTCTTGGTAGAAGAACATGGCATCTGACAAACGAGCAGCTAATACTCGTTCGTTACCAGCAACCACGTTTTGAATGTGATCGGCATTCCCATTACGAACGGAGACGAAGTGCGGCAACAACTTGCCATCTTGATCCAGCACGTAGAAGAACCGTTGGTGGTCACGCATCGAGGTGATCAGTACTTCATCGGGAATGGTCAGGTACTTTTCATCAAAGCTGCCAGTAAAGGCGGTTGGCCATTCAACCAAATTGGTGACTTCTTCTAACAGATCTGGATTTAATTTAATGACCCAGTTATTATCTGACGCAATCTGTTCGATTTGTGTCTTGATCTCGGCTTTTCGCTTCTTAGCGTCAGCAACTACGAATTCTTTGGTCAATGCGTCTTCGTAGTCGGTAGCATTTTTCAAAACGATCGTCTTCCCTAAGAACCGGTGACCACGTGTCTGGCGATCAGTCTTAATGTCGAGGATCTGGAACGGAATGACCTTATCATCAAGTAAAGCTACCAGCCATTTGATTGGGCGGATATATTCAAAGTGATAGCTGCCCCACTTCATCATGGTTGGGAAGGTCATGCCGGTCACGACATCCTTCAAACCAGCCAGAACGGTTTCAACCGATTGGCCAGCAATGTGTTTTTCAACGTAAACGTAGTCGGTACCCTTCAATTCTTTGAAGGTGATATCGTCAACGGTGACACCTTGGCCACGAGTAAAGCCTTGAGCCGCTTTTGACCAGTTGCCGTCTTTGTCTAAGGCGATCTTCTTAGCTGGACCCTTAACTTCTTTATCGATATCTGGCTGTTTGTCAGCTAAGCCGCTGATTTGAATGGCTAATCGGCGTGGTGTTGAAAACGGCGTAATATCATCGAAGCTGATTCGTTGTTCTTTGAGGTACTTCTTGGTTTTTTGAACTAATTGTTTGATGGAAGGTGTGACCACGTGAGCGGGCATTTCTTCCAACCCAATTTCAAGTAAAAATGTATGTGCCATTATTTGTCCTCCCCGTCTTTTAATAGTGCTTGGCGCTTTTTCTCATCCTTGATCAACGGGAAGCCAAATTCCTTTCGTTTAGCAACGAAGGCTCTGGCAACACTGTGTGCCATCCGCCGAATCCGAGACAGGTAGCCGGCTCTTTCAGTAACGGAGACCGCACCACGTGCATCTAACAGGTTAAAGGTGTGCGAACACTTCAAAATGTAGTCGTAAGCGGGGTGAACCAGACCGTTAGCAATCTGCTTCTTGGCTTCTTCTTCGTAGTCGTCAAACATCTGCATAAGCATCTTTTGATTCGACTTCTCAAATCCGTATGTGGAATGTTCGATTTCTGGTTCCCGGAAAATATCACCGTACAGCACGCCATCGCCCCATTCCAGGTCGAAGACGCTGTCAACGTCTTGAATATAAGAAGCTAGTCGTTCAAGACCGTAAGTGATTTCTGATGTAACCGGATCCACTTCCAGGCCACCAACGATTTGGAAGTAGGTAAATTGCGAAACTTCCATCCCGTCCAGCCAAACTTCCCAACCAACACCGGCACAGCCCATCGATGGGTTTTCCCAGTTATCTTCAACGAAGCGAATATCGTGTTCCAAGGGATCGATACCCAATTCTTTGAGACTGTTCAAATAAAGGTCTTGAATATTTTCTGGTGAAGGCTTCATCACCACTTGGAACTGATGATGTTGATATAACCGGTTAGGGTTTTCAGCATACCGGCCATCAGCTGGCCGTCTAGATGGTTCCACGTAAGCCGCGTTCCAAGGTTCTGGACCGATTGCCCGTAAGAAGGTGTAAGGACTCATAGTCCCGGCACCTTTTTCCGTATCATAAGCCTGCATCAGCATGCAGCCTTGCGCGGACCAATATTGCTGCAAGGTTAAGATGATTTGTTGCATTGACAATTTCTTGGTCATAAACCAATATCCTCCTAATATATGGTGGCGATGCCAAATTTCAGGGCACAAAAAAACGTCCCAACGTAGTCTGATAGACTTACGTAGGGACGAAAGTTATTTTCGCGGTTCCACCCTACTTCTGGGGTGACCCCAGCAGCTTCGTTTGCATCAGCTCTAAAAGTGCCAATTGATTCACGCTCACTCCGGCTCACACCTATCCCGAAGTCGCTGTCTCGCGTTAAACCAACCCTCTTTTGTCATCGCCAATCACTATTCAATTCTCCATAAGTTTAAGCGTCTGCAAAATAAAAGTCAAACCGAATTGCGAATTATTTTAAGTTCACCTGGCCCTGTTTTAACGACAGCCAGATGGCCATCACGATGAGAATAAATGACGCGGTAAAGGCCACGTGCATCCCCGAAATAAACAAACCCGGCTGAGTGGGTAAATAAGTGGTGACTTTAGTGTGAGCAAGCATACTCATGACGTTAAACAACACCGTGGTGGATAGCGCGGTACCAGACACCATGCCAATATTTCGCGCCAGTGCGTTAATGCTGCCGGCACTGCCGAGCTGGTCTTTGTCCACCACTGACATCACGATGTCGCTGTTAGGCGACTGAAATAAACCGGTACCAGTGGCCATGATCACGGTAATGATACCATAGACCCAAAGGGAACTATGAAGGTCTAAAAACCAGTACCCTAACTGTGAAACCGCAACGGTGCTTAATCCCAGCGTGACAATCTTAGCAGGATTAAAGCGATCAGCTAACACCCCGCCAATCGGTCCGGCAATCATCGTAACTACTGGAAAGATGATCATGAGTAAACCTGCTTGGCCAGCACTTAACTGTCGAGCGTCTTCCAAGTAAAATGGCATGAGCACAACGGTGAAAAAATTCGATAAGAAAATTAAAATCGCGGCACCGATCCCATAGGAGAACGGTTTGATTTTAAAAATACTCAACGGTATTAATGGGGTAGTACTTCGGCGCTCCGCACGGATAAACCAGAAAATCGATATCAATGCAATTACGTACCCAATCACCGGAACAACAGTGAAATAGCCCACCTCTTGCCCCCAGAAAATGGCTAAAAACAGACTAATAATCAACAGGGCAAAAGAAACCGATCCAGACCAGTCGATTTTCTTATCTGCTGATTCAGGTGTGGACTTGGGCAATACGATTTGACCCAGAATAATGGCAAAAATTCCTAATGGCACATTGATCCAAAAAATGTAGCCCCAACTAAAATGTGACAGAATTAGCCCACCAACACCCGGTCCAGCAACAGCACCAAAGGATACGAAAGTACCAATTAGCCCCATGGCCTTGCCACGCTCCTTTAAACTAAATGTTGCGGTAGTAATGCCGTAAGTGTTGGATAAAGTCATCGCTGAACCGATTCCTTGAATTACCCGGCCTAGCATCAGAAATTCAAAAGTCCATTGAAGACCAGAAATGAAGGAACCAATAATGAAAATAGCGGTACCAATACGAAAGATCTTAATTTTACCGTACATATCACCCAATTTACCGAAAAATAGCAATAACGCACTGACGACGATCAGATAAATCGAAACCACCCATTCAATCTGGTTCATAGGAATCGCCAGCTGCTTAGCCATGATTGGCATGGCAATGTTAACAATACTGGAATCCAAATTACTCATAAACGCGAAAATACCAATTGAAATTAGGATCCACCACCGCCGTGGCTCTGCCTCATTCATTTTAACAGCCCCCTTAACTACTCTTATGAGGCTGATTATACCTGTAAATCGTAGTTGAGGGTGCGTTAAAGCTCACTAAATACCGTCATAATTTTAAGCTATACCAATTATATAGTTTACGATGTAAAATAAATTATTATGATTAATTGTTATGTTTACATAGCTTATATTGTGAATAACGTATTTCATATAAACGTTGATATTAAAGCATTATTGTATCTAAAATCACAAGCTAAAGCGTTGTAACCGGATTCAAAACAGGCTATTCTCAATCTGTATCAAGATGTAGACCCTAGCTAACCAATTATTTTATGATTCTTTTTTACAACCTTTAAGGAGGCATTACGTCATGGCTTATGCAACGATCAATCCCTACAATAATGAAGTGGTCAAAGAATATCCTTTTACAACTGATGAAGAATTACAGACGACCTTAGCAACTGGTCACGCACTCTATAAGCAAAACCGGCAACAACCAATCGCTGAACGGGCAAAGATTCTCCACAATGTAGCTGCCAAGTTACGCGAACATTCCGCTGAACTGGCCCGGGCCTGCACCATTGACATGGGTAAGCTGCTGCGAGAATCCGAAGGTGAAGTTGAACTGGTCGCCATCATCGCTGACTGGTTCGCTGATCACGGTGAAGAGATTCTGACACCTGAAAAGGTAGATACGATTGCGACTGGCTCGGCTGAGATTCGTCATTCAGCAACCGGTATCGTGATGATGGTAGAACCGTGGAACTTCCCTTATTATCAAATCATGCGGGTCTTCGCACCAAACTTTATCGTTGGCAACCCAATGATCTTAAAGCACGCTGCTAACACCCCAACGAGTGCCAAAATGTTTGCGGACGTAGTAGCCGAAGCGGGTGCCCCAGCTGGGTCATTAGTGAACCTCTTTCTGTCATATGACCAAGTTACTGAAGCAATCGAAGACCCACGGGTTCAAGGCGTGGCGCTGACCGGTTCCGAACGTGGTGGGACTGCGGTTGCGCAAGCAGCTGGCAAGAATTTGAAGAAAAACACCATGGAACTTGGTGGGATGGACCCGTTCATCGTGCTAGGCGATGCCAATATGGATGACGTAGCGGATATCGCATGGCGAGCACGACTCTATAACACCGGTCAAGTATGTACCTCATCCAAGCGATTTATCGTCATGGATAACGTCTACGATGAATTTGTGGATAGTTTGAAGGAAAAGTTCAGTCAGGTTGTCCCTGGTGACCCGTTGGATCCTAGTACCTCACTGGCACCCATGAACACCAAAAAATCCAAGGACAAATTACAGAAACAATTAGACGACGCGATTGCTGCTGGTGCTAAAGTGGTTTATGGCAACGAACCTATTGATTTGCCAGGTCAATTCTTCAAGCCGACCATTTTAACGGACATTGACAAGGACAATCCGGCTTACTCAGAAGAAATGTTTGGTCCAATTGCTGCCGTTTACAAAGTTCACTCTGAAGAAGAAGCCATTGAACTGGCAAATGATAACCCTTATGGTTTAGGTGGCATCGTCTTTGCTGGTGATGCCGACCACGGAGCCGAAGTAGCCGCTCAAATCGAAACTGGGATGGTCTTCGTTAACAATTTCATGGTGACCTTACCAGAATTACCATTCGGCGGGGTCAAATTATCCGGTTATGGCCGTGAAATGAGCCATATCGGTGAAATGGCCTTCACTAATGAGCAACTCATCGTAAAAACTGAAAAGCCGAACTTGGATAACGTTGCTGGTGGTTTAGTGGCAACTGACATTCCACCAGAAAAGTAACGCATCAAAACTGCATTGAAGCGAGGTCGTGATATAATGCTTCCTCGATTTCATATTTCACTTTTGACGGTCTTATCTTTTGAAGTGTTTTTATCTTAGTTGATTCACATACTGTTCTCTGTTTTCTGGAGCCCAATCAATCTATGTTGCAGAAATGCACATAAGGATTCATTCCGCTCCGTGAAACTGGCAACTCATAGTGGGGTCGCTCTGGAACTATTTTCGGAAAATCGCCGAAAAGGATTTCCGCCGTCTCCCGTAGTTTTAAGTGAGCAAAAGACGCTCACTAACAACTACCTTCACCATGATTCGCCAGTTTCACTCCGCTGCATTTCAGATCCTATGTTTTCAGCAACGTAACGATTGGGTTGCTGTCGCAAACGGTCTACTGAACTAAAGTAGCCTAGTGGTAAAACTGTTATGTTGACCGAAAAATGACGAAATTCAGGGGATAATCCTTGATTCTTTCAAAAAAAACAGAGTTTCAAGAAATCCGGATTGGATTTCTTGAAACTCTGTTTTAGAAGACCATGATTTTTAACTTATGTTACAGACTCACAAGTCAATTTATCTAACAATATGGAGTCTTTCATTCAGTGAATCCTGAATATTTTTCTATCATTCTACTAAAGGTTAAAAGTTATCGGGGGTAATGGCTGGAATTTGAGTTTTGGCGCGCGATTAGACTATATTAAAGTATTGAACTAATAACCCCTTTCTTACCATCTTCAGTTAAGAATTCAGTTGAAATATTTACCAATATAGGATTAAGTCATAATCCCATTTACTGACTCTTTCGGAATTTTCTATTGACTAATGATTTAAATTGAAAAATTATCTAACCACTCAATATCAACTATACCAATTAATAAATACATAAGATTTTTGATAATATTTAAATAAGCTTTATTTAATCATAAGCTATGTACATTCTATGATTAATAAAGCGTTTAATATATATTAAGTCCCCGCTATTATAGTATTTTTAAAATCATTGTAGTTATAAGCGAAGTTTACACGTAAGCGCTTGCAAACATATTAAAAATGCACTACGGTTAAGGTGTACCAAAGATGTATCAGACATCTGTTAGTGGTTAAATAATTGATCTATTATAATTATTACCAACCAAAAGGAGAAATTATTTATGGCTTATGCAACAATCAATCCTTACAATAATAAGGTTGTCAAAGAGTATCCGAATGCAACAGAAAAAGAACTACAGGCTGCCTTAGCAACCGGCCATGCACGCTATAAGAAAAACCGGCAACAGCCAATCGCTGAACGGGCAAAGATCCTCCACAACGTGGCTGCCAAGTTACGCGAGCATTCTGATGAACTAGCCCGGGCCTGCACCATTGACATGGGTAAGTTACTTAGCGAATCTAAAGGTGAAGTGGAACTAGTTGCCATGATTGCTGACTGGTTTGCTGATCATGGAGAAGAAATGCTCGCCCCTGAAAAAATCGATACAATCGCCACTGGTACAGCTGAAGTTCACCATTCACCAACTGGTATCGTCGTGCTGGTAGAACCATGGAACTTCCCGTACTACCAAATCATGCGGGTCTTTGCACCAAACTTTATGGTTGGTAATCCAATGATCCTAAAGCACGCTTCCAATACACCAACTAGTGCCAAAATGTTTGCGGACATTGTCGCTGAAGCCGGCGCTCCTAAGGGTTCTTTAGTCAATCTCTTCTTGACATATGATCAAGTAACCGAAGCGATTAAAGACCCACGGGTTCAAGGTGTCGCACTGACCGGTTCCGAACGTGGTGGGACTTCCGTTGCCGCAGCCGCTGGTAAAAGCCTCAAAAAGAACACGATGGAATTAGGTGGTATGGATCCATTTGTTGTTCTCGGCGATGCCAACATGGACGATGTAAACAACGTTGCTTGGCGGGCTCGACTTTACAATGCTGGTCAAGTCTGCACTTCATCAAAGCGGTTCATTGTCATGGATAACGTCTACGACCAATTTGTTGAGGACCTCAAAAAGAACTTCAGCAAAGTCGTTCCTGGCGATCCACTAGATCCGGCAACTTCACTAGCACCAATGAACTCCAAGAAAGCTAAGAATAAGCTTCAAAAACAAGTAGATGCTGCCATTGCTGCTGGTGCTAAAGTCGCTTATGGTAACAAACCAATTGACTTACCTGGTCAATTCTTCATGCCGACCATTTTAACGGACATTGACAAGAACAATCCAGCTTACTCTGAAGAAATGTTCGGTCCGGTTGCAACTGTTTATAAAGTTCATTCTGAAAAAGAAGCCGTTGAAGTGGCCAATGATAACCCTTATGGCTTGGGCGGTATCCTCTTTGCTGGAGATGCCAACCACGGTGCCGAAGTGGCTACTCAAATCGAAACTGGGATGGTCTACGTCAACAACTTCATGGCCAGCTTGCCAGAATTACCATTTGGTGGTGTTAAGCTCTCCGGTTACGGCCGTGAAATGAGCCATATGGGTGAAATGGCCTTCACTAACGAACAATTGATCGTTAAGGCTGATAAGCCAAACTTGGATAACGTTGCTGGTGGCCTGGTTGCCGGCGATGTACCAACAGCTAAAGATGCACCAAAAGCCAAAAAGACATCAAAAGCTAAATAGGTTAATTAGTTTCTAAGAATAAACACTAAAGCGTCTGCAATTCGCTGAATTATCAACCGAATTGCAGACGCTTTATTTTACTCTTTTTTAGAATTATCCAGTGGTTTCCACTTCGTCATTTGATCAATGAACCGTTTTGATCTGGGATAAACACCGATGGTATCCGAATAAATCATGTCCAGTGCTCGCCGCAAATGCTGCTTGGTCTCTTCATGCACACTGATAGTTTTTAGCTTGGTGAGATCAACGGCTGAAAACTGATGCAGATAATAAATTGTCCGCTGATCTAAATCAAGCCGGTTCGGATCCAAATGCCAGTGCGCCTGACACAAGAGACCCCCATACGATTCAGAATAATCAAACGGCAGATCCGTCCGACCGCAGATCACACATTGGCGGAGGTTGGGTTCTACCCCAAAAAGGCTCATCATTTGCACTTCAAAAATATTGGCAATAATGGCTTCATCCAGTCCGTCATTGATCAAGGACAACGCGTGGAATAACCGCGGATACCAGCTGCCCAGTAGTTGATTATCAGGGATCGCCATATCTAGCAATGACATAATATAAGTCGCATAAGCATTTTTAGAAATGTCCTGCCCGATTTTCGTAAAATTGGCAGTATCCTTAGCCGCATTGATAAATGAGAGCCCTGGTTCACGAATATCACCCGCGTATACACCATACGTAAACGGCAGTAAGTCAGCAGTCATTTTAAAACCACGCTTTTTAGCACCGCGGATAAAAAACATCCGCTTGCCAGCTTCCTGCGTAAAAAATTTAATCAGCATGTCGCGTTCACGATATGCTTTTTGATACATGACAATGCCATGAAAATTCATGAGTTGTCCGGCCATTGTATCACCACATTCTAGTAGTCGTCTTTACGATACCCGTATGACTGCAGTGCCGAAGATTTGTCACGCCAGCCAGGCACAACTTTGACCCACAGTTCTAGGTAAACTTTATCACCCAGCAGGTTTTCAATGTCCTTACGAGCTAATGTCCCGATCTTCTTTAACATCGAACCGCCCTTACCAATCAAAATGTCCTTTTGAGTTGGTCGGTCAACGATGATAGTCGCTTGAATATGAACTTTCTGCTCATTTTGACGTTTCATCTTTTCAATCACAACCGCAACTGAATGCGGAATTTCCTGACGGGTCAACTGGAAGATCTTTTCACGAATTAATTCAGAAACGATAAACCGTTCTGGATGGTCCGTGACCTGATCATCTGGGTAATATTGCGGGCCATGAGGTAATTTACCCACTAGCTCGTTAAGCATTTCCTCAACGTTATTGCCTTCCAAAGCGGATATTGGCAGCACTTCTTGCCATTTTAAAGCATCCTTATACTGATCGATTACGACCAATAAATCATCCGGGGTAATCTGATCAATTTTATTAACGACTAAGTAAACCGGCTTTTTAACGGTCTTTAGCCGATCAATAATGAAATTATCACCCGCCCCGCGACGTTGTTCAGCGTTAACCATCATGATCACCGCATCAACTTCGTTAAGGGAAGATAAAGCTGATTTCATCATGTAGTCCCCTAGTTCACTCTTCGGCTTATGAATCCCCGGTGTATCAATAAAAACGATCTGGGCATCATTAGTTGTGTAGATCCCCTGAATTTTGTTACGCGTGGTTTGTGGCTTGTCGGACATGATAGCGACCTTTTGGCCCACCACTCGGTTGAGCAAAGTCGACTTACCGACATTTGGCCGGCCAACGATGGCCACAAAACCGCTACGATAATTTGGATTGTCCAAATTTATTTCCCCCTATTAGTTAAATGTTAAAATTGAACGTTAAATTCTTGCATGAGTTCTGGAATAAAAATCAAGCAGCCGATCACTACAGCAAAAAAAGCCGCAATTAAAACGCCACCAGCAGCAACATCTTTCGCTTTTTTAGCCTCTTTGTGATAATGCGGGCCAACGATCAAATCAACGATCGATTCCACGACGGTATTCAGCACTTCCGCGACCACCACCACAAAGATGGCTAAGGTGATCCACAACCACTCATTGACAGTCAGTTGCAGCCAAATTCCCAGCAAAACAGCGATTACCGCCATGACAATGTGCTTGCGAAAATTTCGCTCAGTGGAAACTAGGCTGTAAATGCCGCTTAACGCATGAAACAGCGATTGAAAGAAATTTTTATTTTTTTTGACTTGTTTATCGTTTAAGCCCATAAGCGTCAAGTATATCCCTTTGTAATTTGAACATTACCTTTTCATCTGCTGGCTCCATGTGGTCATACCCGTTGAGATGGAGGAACCCATGAACGACTAAAAAGCCCAGTTCCCGTTCGTAAGAATGTTCCAAATACTCTGCTTGTTCGCCGACTTTATCCACTGAGACAAAAATATCGCCAATGTTTTCGGGAATTTCGGCTTCCAGTTCTTCATCCATCACGATTGGAAATTCATCGTCTTCATTACTGCTGTCTTCAATCGCAAAACTGATGACATCCGTTGCCCGATCAACGTCTCGATACTTACGGTTGATCTCTTGAATCCGGTCGTTATTCACAAACGTGACTGACATTTCGGTGTTTTCTTTAAGTTTAATGTATTTACCGGCATATTCGAGAACGTCTTTCACCAATTGAATGTGTTCTGCTGGTACGCCATCTTTAGTTTCATCATAAATTTCTAGATCCATGTTTTATACTCGTCCTTATTTATTTTTCCACAGCTTCATAAGCGTTAATAATTGCTGCCACGACAGGGTGCCGAACAACGTCATCCGACGTAAACGTGACAAAATCAATGTGGTTAACATCCTTTAAAATATGAGTTGCTTGTACTAACCCGCTTTGACTATGACGTGGGAGATCGATCTGGGTGATATCACCGTTAACAATCATTTTTGAACCAAATCCCAGTCGGGTCAAAAACATCTTCATTTGCGCATTGGTCGTATTTTGAGCTTCATCCAAGATCACGAAAGCTCCTTCTAACGTTCGGCCACGCATGTAAGCCAACGGAGCAATCTCAATCACACCGCGATCCATCAGCCGGTTAGTATGATCCGCACCCAAAATCGCGTAAAGCGCATCGTAGATTGGCCGCAAATAAGGATCGACCTTATCCTTTAGATCACCAGGTAAAAAGCCCAGGCTTTCGCCAGCTTCAACGGCTGGCCGGGTCAAAATGATTTTTTCAACGTCACCGCGCTTTAAAGCCGCAATCGCCATAACAACTGCTAAATAGGTTTTCCCGGTCCCAGCCGGGCCAACCCCAAAGGTAACATCGTTGTGCTTGATCGCGTCAATGTACTGCCGTTGCCCGTAATTTTTAACGCGGACGGCACGGCCCTTAGCATCCTTGATCAAAGTTTCCGTATATAGATCCAAGAAGTATTCCAAAGTTCCTTTGTCGGCCATCTTCATGGCGCTAATAACATCGGCACTATTCAGCTGAATACCCTTCTGGATCAACTTATCCATGTTTTTTAGAATCGCCATCGCCTTTTGCACTTGGAATGGTTCACCGGAAACTTTAATGGAATTACCAAAGGGGTGGATCGTCACGTTTAACCCTTCTTCTAAGAGCGAAACGAACTGATCCTGCGCGCCCAAAATAGCGACTCCCTGTTCCGGATTTGCTAAGATATATTCTTTTTCAGTTTGCGTATTTTCAGCCAAAAACAATGGACTCCTTTACATTAAATTAGATTTCTTAGACCATTATACGACAATCCCGTCATAAAAGCTCGAACAAGTGGTTACACAAGCGATTGACCCCGATTTTGATGTCCAATTCGGCAAAACTTTCAATTCCAATATAGCCTTTCCCAAATGACTAATTATGGTAATTTTGAACCCACAGATAAATCAAATTTAACGACTGAATTAATGCTACCAAGCCTTAGTTATTTGCAAATGATTGACGTCAATCCAGTCCATAATGATTGCTTGATTAACTAGCAATTTGTATTTTTGCCATCGCCATTAAGAATTACTGCTATACCATATTATTGCATTATACAATTTTAGAATTGTATAATGCAATAATACGGTAATTTTCACCCAATAATAGTCAAAATTTGATCCCGCAATTCACGTGCAGCACATTGTGGATCAACTGCTCGCATAATGGCTGAAACGACCGCGACACCGTCGACACCTGCTGGCTTAACCGCTACGACGTTACCGGCGTTTAACCCGCCAATTGCGTAAACTGGCACGCTAACTGACTGCTTGATTTGCTTTAACGTTTCCACGCTGGTCCGAACGGTCTCAACGTGGGTTCGCGTGGGAAAAATGGCGCCAGTGCCAAGATAATCAGCCCCCTGCTCAACCGCTAGTTGTGCCTGATTTAACGTCTTAGCAGTTGCACCAATGATCGCCTGGGGGCCTAAAATCTCCCTAGCAACGGCCACCGGCAAATCTTTTTGACCGAGGTGCACACCGGCTGCCCCTACCGCCTGAGCAATATCTAATCGATCATCGATGATAAGCGGTATTTGAAACTGATCAGTGATTTGCTTAACGGCGTAGGCCCGTTGAAAATACTGCAGGCTGGTTAATTTTTTCTCGCGTAACTGCACGAGATCAACACCGCCTTGACAGGCTGACTCAACGTGTTTAAGAAAATCCGACTCAGAATAATTTAACGCATCCGTGACTAAGTAAAGCGGCCGATTACTGATTTTCATAATTCCCTCCTGATCGCACAAACCTTTTTCAAACCTCGCCAACAGTCTAACGAAAAGTCTGGCGCTTGTCACGTTGATTTTCTTCTCTTGACTTCCGCAACGTTCTAGCTTATAAATATAAGCGATGAGTCAATTAACTGACTCAAATCATAATTGAATAACGTTAGTTCGTCTGGGGTGCCTGATTGGCTGAGATTAAACCCATCGAACCTGATGTAGTTTGTACTACCGAAGGAAGAGCGACTTTTACTGAACGATCAAGTCAAAAGGCTTTTCTGCACGAAAAGTCTTTTTTGTGTAGATAAGTGCTTTTAATTGAACGCGTCAGCCCCTTTCTCGGAGACAAACGGAAAGGGGCTTTTTTTATGGTTACTGTAAACGGCGAGCCATTCGCTAAAGCTGCTGGTCAAAATTTACTGGCATTTTTACAACAGCGCAAAACGCCCGTTGATAACGTGGTGGTGGAATTAAACGGGACAATTATTCACCGGCCCGAATACGAGCAAACGCTGATTAAACCGGACGACAAACTCGAACTGATCTCGTTTGTCGGCGGCGGTCGTTAAGGAGGCCATTATGCAACCAACTATTCAAGGAATGGCCATCAAGGACGTCTATCAGGGCATGAAAGCCCGCAACGTTGCCGATTCCACCGACCGCTTAACTGCTGCTCACGTGGCCATCGCCGGTGCCGGCGGTCTGGGCTCCAACATTGCCATTGCACTGGCTCGTATTGGCGTCGGTCACTTAACGCTCATCGATTTTGACCAAGTTGAGCTGAGTAATTTAAACCGCCAGCAGTTTAAGCTCAGTCAGGTCGGCATGGACAAAGTCACTGCATTGAAGCAAAACCTGCAGGAATTCAACCCGTTTGTCACCATCACGACCCGGGTACAGAAGGTTGACCACGATAACGTGGACGAAATTTTCGGCGATGCAGACATCATTTGCGAAGCTTTCGATAATCCCAGCGCTAAAGCAATGTTATTGGATGCGGCTAGCGAATTTTTCCCAAATAAACCAATGGTGATGGCAACCGGCATGGCTGGCATTCATAGTTCAAACTCGATCATCACCAAACAGGTTCGCCCTAACCTGTACATTGCAGGCGATGGTACGACGGCTGGTGCCGAGGGTCTGATGGCACCAAGAGTCATGATTGCTGCGGGTCATGAAGCCAACATGATCACGCGTTTAATTTTAGGTCAAACAAAGATTTAGGAGGAAGATAACATGTCAGAAAAAACAGATCTGCTCACAATTGGTGGACATACGTTTACGTCACGTTTCATTCTCGGTTCCGGTAAATATTCCTATGATTTAATTGATTCAGCTATCAATCAGGCCAAGGCACAAATCATTACTATGGCTTTGCGCCGCACCGATTCCGCTAAGGAAAACATCCTGAATTACATTCCAGAAGGGATCACTATTTTGCCTAACACTTCGGGTTCTACCACTGCTGACGAAGCCATTCGCACGGCCCGATTAGCGCGAGAAATCAGCGGCAGTGACTTTATTAAACTCGAAGTGGTCCCCGACAAGAAATACTTGATGCCAGACAACGCCGAAACCATCAAAGCCACTGAAGTACTGGCCAATGAAGGCTTCATCGTCATGCCCTATATCTTACCTGATTTAAACACCGCGCACCAGTTAGTTGACGCTGGTGCCGCTACTGTCATGCCTTTAGCAGCACCAATTGGGACCAACCAGGGGTTAGCTACAAAGGCGCTCATTCAAATACTGATCGATGAAATTGATGTGCCAATCATTATTGATGCTGGTATTGGCCGCCCTAGCGAAGCTGCTGAGGCGATGGAAATGGGTGCTGATGCCATCATGGCCAACACCTCCATGGCTACAGCGAAAAACATTCCGTTAATGGCAGAGGCCTTCCGCTTAGGCGTTGAAGCCGGCCGTAAAGCTTATTTAGCTGGTCCTGGCCGCATTATTGAGCGCGGTGCAGTGGCCTCTTCACCACTCACTGGCGTCAGCAAATGATTCGTGCGACCGACGAATGGGTAACCTTTGAACGTCATTTTCAGCAAATTATTCAGCTTTCCGCTAAAACTGTGGGTCAAAACCGGTTAGTTTATTCGCCCAGCTGGGTAAAGGCGCAAGCCGCCTTAATTCAATTTGGTCAGCAAGCCGGTTTAACCGCTATGGTCGATCATTACGGCAACGTCTACTTGGATCTCCCTGGTGAAGACGACCACGTCATTGCCACGGGTTCCCATATGGATACAGTGCGCAATGGCGGAAAATTCGACGGTTTATATGGTGTCCTCGGTGGTCTGCAAGCAATCACCATGCTTAAAACTCGTTTTGGTGCGCCCCGACACACGCTGCGCCTGATCTCTTTCAGCGAGGAAGAAGGCAGTCGCTTTAACACCACTTTCAGCGGTTCCAAATACTATGCCCTGCACCAATCAGTTGGTCCGTTAACCGATCAAAACGGCATTAGCTTTGAACAAGCCCGTAGTCAAGCCGTTGAACAGCTGCAAACCATCAGTAACATCGTGGTTAAACGGCCTGCATTACCGATCAGCTTTACTGAGCTCCACATCGAACAGGGCCCCAGACTGATTAACACGCACGCTGCAGTTGGACTGGTCTCTGGTATCGTGGGTCAAAGACGCTGGTCAATCACCGTTCATGGCGTGTCTAATCACGCGGGAACGACCCCCATGAATGACCGCCATGATGCCCTTCAAGCTGCAGTTACTATCATCTATCAGTTAAACGGTCTTGCTCGTCATCTGAGTCCCAATCTCGCTTTTACGGTTGGTCAATTGACGGTCTCCCCCAACACTTCGAACGTCATTCCGGGAACCATCCAATTTACGATTGATGCGCGCCACGCCGACGACCGCCTGTTGGATCAGTTTGAGCAGTTGATTGGTGAAACCCTCAACCGCCAAGCCGATCCGCAAATCAAATGTGCTTCAAAACGTTATGGTAAAGATCTGCCCGCGACGTTTGATTCAGATCTGCTGGCGCAAAATAAGCAGCTGGCACAGCAGTTAAGCCTGACTTCTCAAATCATGGCCTCTGGTGCTGGTCATGATAGTTATGGGTCTAAGCTTTTTAGTGTTGATTAAGTTCAACACTGAGAAACTTAGGCCTGTTTTTTTGCAAAAAAAGGACACCTAGTCTCCCAGGCGTTATACTTT
>NZ_BJDO01000003.1 GCF_005405185.1 Secundilactobacillus hailunensis | reverse complement strand
TACTGGTAAGTTCTATGCCGTCATTCTAGTCGACACTGATATTAAGCCCTTAGCTAAGACCGGTAATCCAGTCGGTATTGATCTGGGGGTTGCTGACTTAATGATCACCTCCGATGGCGTGAAGTACCCAACGATTCGCTTTGATAAACGACTCAGTAAAAAGCAGCATTACTGGGAAAAACGTTTAGCTCGGAGAAGGTTACAAGCTCAGCAAGAAATTGCTTGGGATAAGCACAATAAGGTAATGGAACCCAGAGAACTATCTGACTTTAAGAACTATCAAAAAGCTAAAAGGATGGTCGCTAAGTATGCGGAAAAAATAGCCAACCAACGTAACAATTACTTAAATACGTTAACAAAAACTTTGGTAGCCCAATATGATGTGATCCATATTGAAGATTTGAAAACCAAGAATCTGCTTAAAAATCACAAACTTGCCAGAGCGATTGCTAACCAAAGCTGGCGAGAATTGCGTCGAATGCTGGAATATAAGTGCGCTTGGTATGGAAAACAGTTAGTCACTGTTAACCCTCGAAAGACTTCGCAGATTTGCTCAGGCTGTGGCTATGACGATGGTAAGCACACTTTAGATATTAGACAGTGGGCCTGTCCCAATTGTGGCGTTAGTCATGATAGAGATATCAATGCCGCAGTTAATATCCTACAAGCGACTGCGTAACTTAGCGTCTAAAAGACTATCTGGCACGGAACATGCCTTAGTAAATAGCCGTAACCTCTGCACAACATTCGTAGAATGCTGTGTAAGTCAGCGGTGTTCCTAGAAGCTCGTTACTTTAGTGACGAGTAGTTCACGTTTGGATAAAGTAGGTTGGGTTTTAATCGTATGACAACATTTTTCTTCTAAATCGTTGATGTACATTTAAACATCTGGCAAGATTAACCATGTAAATACTATTATGGAATGAAGTGAAGTTATGAAGGCTTTGTCGTTACGCTCAGACTACGCGCTTGAAGTTTTGAATGGTGATAAAACTATTGAATATCGATCTTGGCCCACCAAGTATCGTGGTGATCTGTTGATTTGTGCTGCAGCACATAAAATACCTAAAACCATACCTGGACACGCGCTGGTAGTGGTACGGCTTAAGGAGTGGAAAAGTTGGGTGATCATCAGTATGCATGGCAACTCGACCACCTACGAGCAATTGAACCATTCCCGGTTAAAGGGCGACAACGGTTATTTAACGTTGATGATAGCTTGATCAAGTACCATCCTGAAATCGATGATGAAAATAACCTCAGTGATGAGGCTGTTAAGGCGTTTGCCCAAAAGTACTTGATACCAATACGCTATTGATTCTGCATTGGGCACTTAATCGGTAACTTTGCGACTACTTTGATACATTAAAAAATATACATAGGAAAGGGGGAGGATGTATGGTCTCCTCCCTTCCTATGTATATTTGTGTATCAGTAAATATCCTGCTATCAAGCAAGTTATATTAAGCAGCTCATAACTGAACAACTTTGGAGCGATAGCCAGCTATCTAGACAAGCAAAAACGATTCGGTTTCAAATTACATCACTTCTTCGGTCCACAGCCCCGTTCATCCGCCGACAAGGGCTTCGTCTTCGGTGCGTTCGGATACATTTTCGCGCGTAAGCCATCATTAATCTGACGATATTTCGCTTCAGCTTTCGTATCCGGTCGGTAATAAGTCTTATTTTCCATCCCTTTAGGCATTAAGCCCTTACCCCAAAAATGTTCTGGAAACTGATGGGCGGAGACAAAGCCCACACCATGGCCTAAACTGAGCGCACCTTTATAGTGCATATCACGAGTCATGTCAGGCTGTTGCCAGTCATCCTTCGCTGCGTCTTCGCGGGCAAATTCGATGGCTTTAGTCGAGGCGTTGGCTTTGGGTGATAAACACATTGATACAGTCACAGCGGATAAGACGGATTGAGCTTTTGGCAGACCCACATCTCTGGCCACTTGCAAGGCATCGATAACCGGTGTCCAGAGGCTAATGTTAGCCACACCAATGTCTTCAAATAAGCCAACTTCGATCCGGCGAATAGCGGATTCCATATCGTTGCCATTCAACAATACGCCTAATGCCAATAGGGCGGCGTTCACATCAGAACTTTTAATGGCTTCGCAATACCAGGCAATCGTATCATAATGGCCGTCTTCACCATTATCGATTTTTGACGCACCAGCGCCTAATGTGGCATCAATGTGTTCTTCATCGAACGGCGCGCCAGATTTGACTAAAATCTCCAATGAAGATAAGGCCAAACGTAGATCACCGTTAGTACGGTCAGCTAAGTAAATTAACTTGGATTCGTCAATCTTTTGAGTTGCTTCATATTGGCCTAAGCCACGGTCGGTGTCTGTTAAAGCTTGTTTTAAACCAACTAAAATTTCGTCCTTGGTCAATGGTTTTAATTCGTAGATAACCATTCGGCTGCGTAAAGCTGGTGGTAGGTTAATGAACGGGTTTTCAGTGGTCGCACCAATTAAAGTGACGGAGCCATCTTCCACGGATGCTAATAACAGATCAACTTTGGGATGGTCCAAACGGTGAATTTCATCCACAAATAAGACGATTGGTTCGGTCTTGGCAACGGCTAACGCATTTTGTAAGTCAGCTTTGGTTCCATTGGCGGCATTAAAGTAGATAAAGCGCCGGTTAGTACTACCAGCTAATGCCTGCGCAATGGAAGTTTTGCCAATGCCAGGCGGTCCATATAACAGCATGGAACTGAGGGTGTTAGCAGCGACCATCATTGAAATGGGCTTGCCGTCACCAATCAAATCAGTTTGACCGATCACTTCTTCAATTTTACGGGGACGCATTCTATAGGCCAATGGCTGGACGTTCTTCAGGGAGCGGTTAGCTGATTGGCCATTACCGCTTGAACCAGATGCGCCGTTTAATAATGATAATTGTTCGGTCATGTATTTACCTTCTTTACTTGATCAATTAACGCTCTTATTACGGATTTAGGAACAACGTTTGAAGCATCATCTTTGTTCGCAATAATTTGCAGCGTCGATTTAAAAAGATTCTCAAACGTTAATAAAGTTAGAAGCCACTTTGATTTAGTCACTTTAAGAACCACTTTTATATTATATAATTTATTATTTAAATAAGCGTGATGATTGTAAAAACGTTGCGCTTGAATTGATAATTTGGGAATTAAGCGAGCTGTTTTATTGAAAATTATTTGGGTGCTTTTTGGTGTACATTGGGTATCTTATGGGCTAAGATAATTGCAGAGGTGATAATATGTCAAAAATAGAAAGTAAAAATGCTCGGATTAGTATTCGAGTGGATAAGCAAACTAAAGAAGAAGCTCAAAAAATCTATACTGAACTTGGACTTGATCTAAGCACTGCAATCAATATCTTCTTAACGCAAACAGTAAGGACTCAATCATTACCCCTCAATAAATTATCTTTAATTCCCGATGATGTTAATCAAGCACGTACTGATACGTTGCATAACCGTAATCTAACAAGTTTTAACTCGGTTAAAGAATTGGAAGACTATATTAATGAAGATTGAGGCAACCGCTAAATTCTTAAAAAGTGCCAAGAAGTTAAAAAAGAAACACTACAACATTAAAAAGATGTCAAAAGCGATTCAAGCAATTGTGAATGATAATGAGGTCGAACTCAAACGTTTGAGGCAACATCAACTTAAAGGAATCTGGAATGGTTTTGATGAAATTCATATTGAATCAGATTGGCTGTTGATTTACTATATTGAGGGCGATAAATTAAAATTAGTGCTGACCGACACAGGTAGTCATGATTCATTGTTTGGTTAAAAGGGCTGTATTTACAGCTCTTTTTTTGATCGTTCTTCAATTCATTCAGTGGGGTGCACTGGAGAAACCCGCAATAAATCAATCATGTGTATCATACTGATAACCCCAACAGTTAATAAAGCCCCAATTGGCCAAACAAATGCCAGAAAGATGCCAAAAATATTTGTACCGTACAGCAATAGTCGCGAACTTAAGCGATTTGAATTGTCAGGCCTCATTTCAGGATTATCTTTTAGTATTGACTGGTCCATCAACTGAAAAATTGCTGACCATAAGAACATAACAATTAAATAGACCACTTCAGGAACAGTCTTGTCAATGTGCTGACCGACCCAAGCAGTCGCAAAGGGAACCAGATTCAAAACAAATAACCACAGTCCGTTGAGCAGAAAGGTCCGTGTTGAAATAATCTTCGCCTTATTAAAGATATTATGATGGGAATACCAAACTACATATATCAGCGTGAAACTGACAATATAAGATAACAGGATCGGCCAATCTTGGCTTAACGTTTTCAAAGTTACGCCTTTAGGTGGGCGTAACTCGAGTACCATGATTGTGGCTGCAATCGCAATGACAGCATCCTTAAATGCTTCTAATCGTCCCTTATTCATCTTAACGCCTCCAATTTAACTTTATAAGTGGCGTCAGTTGAGAAAACTCGGTATTTTAATGCCGAGATGAATCAACGCCTTGGACGTCCACCGTTGTATCGGTCTAATTGTGAGTCAACGTATTGAACTATTGTTTCTTTTGAAGAGTATTACCAAGGGTACTCATAAAGAAGCTAAGAGACCATAAATGTCTGCCCCAGAGTGATTTTTTGGTTTGTGGAAACTGAATAAACCATGAACCACCTTTAAAAGCTTTAACGATTGAAGATGGCGCTGACTTAGGTGGAAAACTGATCACCATCTGAACCTGGCCACAGTTGCAGCTTGATTTAACCGAACTCGGTCCTGATCATCTACTCTATGCTATTGACTATCCTTATATTCAACCGGATGGTGCACAGAAGTTTCTTGTTGATGCGCCGATCGACCAAGAGATTAAGGAAAAGATTGGGCATGGAAATGCTGAGAGATTGTTTCATTTTTAGGCATCAAATATAACGGTTGTAGACTCAAATAGTCAATAATCATACAAAATACAATAATCCCCTAGAGGTAGACAACTGAATCAATGTGGTTGTCTGCCTCTAGGGGATTGTTGTATTTATATCTTCCTAGGTGAAAAATAGGAATAACTACTATGCGAGGACAGATAATTCGTTATACCAAGAGATTTCTTAATATCAATAGAACATTGATATCGAAACCAGAGCATATGCGATATTTAAAAAAAGTATCTTGGGACGCTAACCGATTATCTGAGCCAATCCTGATCGTTAACGTTTCTTATGACGCTTTTTGGCTAATTTACGCGCTTCATCTAAAGAAATGACATTATTAGCAACCATTGATTGCTGTGTCAACTGTGGGTCAGGTGCTAATAAGTCTTTGAATTCTGTTTTGGATATCTCCAACGCTTTACGACACTGATCAAACTTAGCTGCAAAGTTTTTGATTTGATCTTTATTGGGTGCTTCAGTTTGCCCTAAGTAAATTTGAAGCGCAACTTGAAGACGTTTTTGACATGGTAATGGGTCATCAGATGTGATTAATTTATTGAACACTTGTGACCAGAAAATGTTGTCTTGCAAGACACTGGGAATACCGGTTAATTTAGCCACCGTGGCCTTTGTGTAGGTTGGTTTTAGGAAAGACGTAAACCAGTTGAAACAATAATTGTTATAAGCCTCCTGAGAATTAAACTCAATTGCATTTGCTTGGAGGTTGATAAGTTCACCCAAACGAAATTCTTCAGCAAGTAAAATGGCTTCAATTTCATGTTCAGCAATAAGTTTAGTAAAGTCAGCATCATCAGTGAGGTCGGTTACGTCAAAAAGATCGGCCAGCTTGAGTATTAACCGCAATACCCTATCTTGATCTGTGAGGACATCATTATCCTCATCCAGTAGTGGGTTAAGCTCATCAACGAAATCGGATAAGACGTTCTGGATAGCCTCACTGGGAGTTAGGTAACGATTATCTATCAGAAAATCAATGTAGGGTGCTAGAATCTCATAACTATCGCTAGCTTGCTGAGGGGTCATGTTGATCCATTCGAGTTGCGAATCATTTAGTATTTGTGCCACTGACCTGCCCGTCCATTTACGTCGGAAACGACCAGTCTGTATGAATAAATCGTTATAAAAACGGTAAATCGTGGCCGCAACCTCGGTCATATTCATTTTGAAGCCTGACAATTTGGTCGGAAAGTGCCTTTGAAAATCGGTTAAGAATACTTCAACAATCGATTGCTCACTTGACACAAATGGTACTAAGATATCTGTTTGTAGTGCGTAATCGGTGGCATGCTTGATGTTTGAATGACTTTGCAAGACTTGTTTGGTGGTTTTAAGAACCGTGGCAGGTTTTTCGTTTGCTGTGAAAAAATGCATGATGGATACCATCGTATTAGGGGCTAGGTAGCTGGCCTTACCACTTTTGAAATCAATGAAATGGTAGCGAAGATCGCCGTGCCAATCATAGCCACCCTTAACAGTGGTGTCAGTATTGGGAGTTTGGGTGAGTAAAGACATGACATTAAGCGGTTTTCCATTAAGCACTTCTTGCAGATCAGATTGAATCTGATCAATAGGCGCAATTGAAGCAAGAACTGTTTGGTATTGTTTGAAAAAGGCTTTTCTAGAAGCATTTTGTCGTAAGTTCAGATGATTCTGTGCGGCAACGATTACAATTCGATCCAATAGACTAGCAATCACATTTTTATGTTTATCAAAGATGGCTTCTAGATCATTTTGAAAAGTTAATGAGCGGACGGTCTTGTTTTTGGGGTAAATGCTAATCAGGCCTGCTTGCAAGTAGTCTGCGACGTTATCAATATCAAATTGAAAAATAGTCAGTTCCCGATATATCTGAAAAAGTGTTGCAAAAGAGGTGTTATTGGCCAGAAGTAATATATCGCTAACGTGTTGCATTTCATAGTTTTTATACTGATCACTTGAAGTGAAATTGGGTGTTTTTTGCAGTTGACGAAGTTTTGCTAACCAGTAGCTACTAGCGAAATTTGGACCAATATTTAAGCGAGTGCCGAGATGGTGTTCAATATTTTTAGCAAGATTAGGATTACCCGTTATTTCGCCATTGGCAATGAGATAGGCGACATATTTGGTGAGGATGTTAAACCATTCAGTTGACTGTAGTTTGTTTGTTAGCAACGGCCAATATGGGTTTGAAATCAGTAAAGTTGTACTGATTGATTTTTGAGTCCATTTACGCGGATGCTGCCCCCAAATATCATACATCTGGGTACAAAACTGCAGCAGGTATTCTGGCGCCAGTTGCTTGCTAGCCTGATTGTGGACGTAATAATTAAGAAAAGGTTTGGTTTTGATAAAGTCACTGATATCTGCAGTCGCAGTATCAAGAACTGATTCCCGTGTGATTCGTTTCGGCATTGCGATGCCCCCTCGATTGTTTGATAGGGCTATTATACTTGAAAGTAGATGTGATATACAATTAGGGACTGTTAATGTGTTCGCCCCATTGATTGAATAATTTGGAATGTGTGTCTGTTGAGGGATAAAAGAACAGTAAAAAGTAGGCACATGAGGGTTAGACCTTAAATGATTCAAAAATTTGGTTATAATTAATGTAAAAGCTAATCAAATATCGAAGGAGTGTTTAATTATGGCAAAACCAATTGTTAGTGTTGATGGTGTCAAATACGTGGTGACCCAGCCCGCTACCGATGAAATCTTTGAAAGCACCGTAATGGGTGTCAGCGAAACGATTAAAATCGTCCATGGTAAGGGGTACAAGCTGGATGGAAATCCTCATAAATTATACGAGATTCAGTGGATGGTCGACGGTGATCTTGACAGTAAAAATATTTCGGATTGGGTGCAAGATTGGGATACGGCGGATGCTGTTTTCGAGTTAGATTAGGATAGTATTTTTATGGTCTGAATTGTCAAATCAAGTGCAACATTTTATCACAAAGGGCATCCCCAGTATTTCTGAGGTGCCCTTTGTATATCTTAGTTAGCGTTGATCAGCTCATCCTGCAATTTGGCCAATTTTGTCGTCATGTAAACGTGATAAGTATCCGGATTGGTCAGCCGTTTAGTTTCATCCGGCAATTCGGCTAAGCATTGCTTACTGAACTTTTGAATTTCCAACGGGCTAACGGCAGATTGCTTCAAGTCGACTGGTTTTAACAGTGGTTGAGCATCAAAGTCGTTTAATTTTTGAACTTTGCTGACACTGAGCGGGTTACTGTCAAAGGCTTCGAGGTGGTGTTGATTAACCACGTCTTCGTCAGCTAACGCAATCAGGTCAGCAAAGGCGTCGTGAGTACCCTGGCGGTAAAGCCGGTAAATTTGTTTTTGACCGGGAATGGTGACTTTTTCACGACTGTCACTGATTTTAATTTTCGGAATCAGTTGACCATTTTGCTCGATAGCGGCTAGCTTATAAACACCGCTTAATACGGGCGCTGACGCACTGGTGATCAACTTTTCACCAACCCCGAAGTTATCAATTGGTGCGCCCTGATGCAGTAACGATTCGATGATGTTTTCGTCTAGCGCGTTGGAAATCGTAATTTTAGCTTTAGGGAAACCAGCTTCATCTAACATGGTTCTTGCTTGGCGCGATAGTGAAGCAATGTCACCGGAATCAATACGGATGCCCACGGGTTCGTGGCCCTTAGCGCGTAATTCCTTGAACACGGTAATGGCGTTAGGAATACCAGAAGTCAGAACGTCATAGGTATCAACCAGCAAAGCACTGTTGTCCGGATAATATTTAGCCCACTGACGAAAGGCGGTTAGTTCATCGGGATAAGCTTCGATCCAACTGTGGGCCATGGTGCCGGCAACCGGAATCGAAAATAGCTTGCCCGCTAAAACGTTGGATGTGCTGGCGACACCACCGATAACCGCGGCACGAGCGCCATAGATTGCGCTTTGAGGTCCTTGCGCCCGGCGCGCACCAAACTCCATGATGGGCCGGTTACCAGCGGCGAAGGTCATCCGTCTAGCCTTGGTGGCAATGAGTGACTCGTGATTCAGAATGGTCAACAGCAGCGTTTCTAACAGCTGCGCCTGCGCAATCGGTCCCTCCACGGTCATTAACGATTCCCGTGGGAAAACGGGGGTGCCTTCAGGAATTGCCCGTAAGTGACAATCGAATTTAAAGGTAGCTAAGAAGTTTAAAAATTCCTCGTCCCAAAGATGGAGACTGCGGAAATAAGCGATGTCGTCAGCAGTAAATGAAAACGGCAATTCATCAATAATTTGCTGAAGCCCAGCAGTGATGACGAAACTGCCTTGATCGGGCACTTTCCGGAAGAAAATATCAAAGGTTGCTCGGGTATCGGGCAGATCTTTTTGAAACCCGTTGGCCATCGAAAATTCGTAAAGGTCGGTTAATAAAGAAAGGTTAAGCATTACTGATCGTCCAATCTTTTCATGTTTGATTGGTGTCTTGACACCCCATGAAATATTGCCTATATCTTAGCATACCTGAGCGAAAAGGTTTAATCTAATTTAAATAGACGTTCCCATTAATCGCCTAGTTTGGTAAAATAATAGAGAAACGATAAGCGTATATCGAAATTTTTTTTAAAAGAAGATGGTGTCTTGACAAGTACGGAAAGACGGTCACAGATTCAATCGGTTTTATCAACGAGTCAGTTGCCTATTAGCGCCAGTGAACTAGCGCGCAAATTCCACGTGAGCCGGCAAACAATCGTCGGGGATGTTTCCCTGTTAAGAGCGGGGGGAGAAGCAATCGTGGCGACTTTGCGTGGCTATGAATATCAGAAAAAGGCGGTCCATGAAGCGGTTCTAGTCTGCCGGCATTTTCCCAATGACACTGCTGATGAGATGCGACGAATCGTTGAAGCAGGCGGTGTGATTGAAGACGTTGTGGTCGACCATCCGCTGTACGGCCAGCTCAAAGCAACTTTACAGGTCAGAGATATTGGTGATGTGAACTTGTTTGTGGCTAAGCTGAAACGGCAGAGCGCACACTTATTATCGGAACTAACGGATGGTGTACACACCCATACGATTGCTTACGACACGCCAGAGCAGTTGGCTGCGATTCAGGCATCGCTGCGTGCGGCCGGCTATCTTTATGAAGACCACCTCGATGAGTGACAAGAAGCGGATGAAGTTTAACCAGTCTAGCTTGATAATTTTTGATTAAGGACAAGGAAACACGTTCTTTTAATCATTACGTTGAAAATTTAGAAGAATAGCAAAAGCAAAACAGCATCCCTGCTCGTGTAAGCAAGGCTGTTGTTTTAGTATTTTTTCGAAAAATAGTTACGGTTAGAACGGTTCCTTAGTCTCTGTCCAATCTTGTTTCAAGCCCTTACCGCCAGCTTCAAACGCGCTTACGATGCAATCTCTCAGCAGTAACATTTCATCATGATCTAAATTCTGAGTAACTTTACCAAAGAATTGATCAACATAGGCTTGCAACTTGGGGTCAGCCGTCCCGTCTTCCTTGCGTGTTCGGGCGTATAAATCAACGTGGCAGGCTTTTAGATCTCTGTTGAAGGCTTCGGATTTGGTATAAGCTAATTCTGAACGCACTTTTTCAAGCTCCTGCGTTAAGGCCTTTTCACGTTCAGCATTCATTGCTTGGTTCTTTTCGGCTTCTTTTTCTAAAATTGGATTCCCTTTGATTTGAGTCATGTTGCCACCAGTCCTTTGCATTAGAGATTATTGTTTATCCATTATTAAATGTAGCAATTTTGCGGTCATTAATGCAACCTTTTTTGTTTAATTGGTATTGCACTTGGTTTACAAATTCGTCATACTTAAATACGTAAACAAGGTTTTGAGAGAGACTAATTAACGCATTTATTAGAAGGTATAATTATGACGACAATTAAAGATATTGCCAAATCAGCTCACGTATCGCCGGCAACGGTTTCCAATGCGCTCAACCCTGATTTGGCACAAATGGTGGCACCTGAAACGCTAAAGCGAATTAAGAAAATCGCTTCTGATTTAGATTATCAACCAGTGCATCACCGCATTAAGCAGATGGCAACGCAGATTAACTGTGCTTTAATTACCACACTATTCTTGAAGGATGAAATTGAAGATGAATATTGGCACTTTGTTCGAAAAGGCATTTACGAGACTGCTAGAAAGCGGAATGTGAATATTCAAAACGTTTTTCAGATTCAAGTTGGTATTAATCCGGGAATCGTTGCTAATTATAATGGCGTTATTATTCTAGGCTCGCTGTCAGAACAAGCAATCAAACGATTAAAACACTATAATCCAAATATTATTGTTATTGATGATGTTAATACCAATTGTTCGCTCGTTGATACTATTGGGACCGATTTATATAATTTGACCCTTAAGGCGTTAAAACTGCTCAAAAAACAAGCCAACGGTCCGATTGCCTTTATTGGCGGTTACCGGATGGAATTTAGCCTGGATGGGTCGGTTGAAAAAAAGGGTGACGACCTGCGCACACAGGCTTACCGTGACTGGTTAGCGGTTAATAACCAGTCGGCATTAATGAAATTAACGTCTTGGGGCACTCAAGCGGGTCTATCAGCAATCAATGAGCTGCTCTCGGAAGTAACAACGCCAATTGGCGGTTTACTGGTCGCATCCGATTCAATCGCAATCGGCGTTGTCAAAGGTTTATTGGAACGGCAAATTGTTCCCGGTAAGGATCTGCCGCTTATCAGCTTTGATAATATTCACGTGGCTTCCTTTTTGACACCGGCAATTACCAGTTTTTCGTTACCCAAGGAAATATTAGGCATTACCGCAGTCAATCAAATCTGTGATTTAATCGCGCATCGTCGCCAATGGATATCAAGAACGACGATTCCGGGACACTTAGGCACTGGCGAGACCTATCCGCTGCAAACTTGTTAGTTTAGAGTATTCAGATAACTGATCATGTTGACGAACTCTGATAATTTTTAATATTTTTCCAAAATAAACAGTGCTGCAGAAAATCTAAGTCGGATTATCTGCAGCGCTGTTTATTAGAAAATTGTGATTGCTGACTGCTTATTTAAATATTCAAATTGAATTAACTAAAAGATTAGCCTATGATAATAATTGAGCAAAGGTTACATATTATAAAATTATAAGAGGCATTCGTATGAAGAAAATTCCAGTTTTACTTAGTTTATTGACGATGGCGACATTAGGGCTTGCCGGTTGCAGCAATTCTCAGGCCAGTCCAAGTACTAGCAGTTCTGCTAAGAATCAGGATCAGCTCTCTGAAGATGAAGGTGTTATCAAAACAGCGCGTGATTTGAATGAAAACGGGAACTATAAGTCATCTAATAAGGCATTAAACGGCATCAAACTGACTGATTTAAATAAAAAAGGTTTCAGCTCGCTCAAAACGGAGTACTTTCAGATTCAAAAGAGTAACGACGCGTTTCTCTTGAAACAGGGGAAGCAGCAAAATCAGGCGGCCCAAAGTAATGGCACCACTAATTTGAATACTAACAATAGCTTTGACAACTATTCCAAATTTGTTGGTGACTATTCATTTTACAATTATGATTCCAACCGTCAACAAAGCGATCTCGTGATTGATTCTGACGGCACCGTTGTCCAGGAAAATAATGATGGGACCAGCTTTCATGGTGTTGCCACGATTTCACCCTCTAGTCAAAGTGGTGTGCTATCCTATGACGTGACTTCGAATACCAATGACACCAAGTCCATTAACGCGAATGTCAAAATCGTTGTTGCTTGGAGTAACGGTGAAAATGAAACCTATTATGGCTACACGTCCTATGCCGGTGGGGCTGTTTTGACCGATGGCAAGCCATATAAGGGAGATTTAGTCAATGAAGTTTGGGTTCAGTAAATTAGTGGGCAGTTTTCTGCTGGGATTGATCATGGTTAGTGGCTGTTCTAGGGCTAACCGTCAGCCCAGTAAAGCGCAATCGACCTCTCAATCAAGCCAGAAGTTAGCGTCGAGTTCCAAGCACGCTAAGCCTGCCCAAGTTAAACCTAAAGCAACGTCCAAAACCAATTTAAATCAACGAAACATTCGATCAGTTGAGAAAAAGTGTCTGACAGCAGCTTCTGGACAAACGTCGATTTACGTTGACAGTCTTAACACTAAGCAGCCGGTAATTATGAATAATCGCTCGCAACGATCTGCCAGCGTGATTAAATTATTTATCATGGTTGAAGCGTTCCGTCAGATAAAGGCGGGCCGGTTAGCACTGAATCAGGAAGTTTCGATTCCTCAGGCTGACCGTGTTGGTGGCACTGGTGAACTTGCACATCAAAGCGTTCGCCAGCTTTCAGTCAGCCGGTTATTAACGCTAATGATTCGCAATAGTGATAATTCCGCGACTAACGTTCTCATTGATCGGCTAGGCGGTCTAACGGTCATTAATCAAGAGATCAAACGGCTGGGCTGCACGCAGACCCGGTTGCAGCGAAAAATGCTGGACTATCAAGCCTTAAAGAATGGCAAAGATAACATGACTTCCGTAAAAGACGTTGGTAGCCTACTGAGTAGACTTTACCAGCACCGAGTTCTAGGCGATCCTTACGATACTAAAATGCTGCAGCTATTGCGATATAATGCGAATCAAAGTAAACTGCCGGCTTTGATCAATCAAAAAGCCACTATTTTTAATAAAACCGGTGAATTCCCAGATTACGGGGTTCAAAACGATGCGGCCATATTGCTCAAAAGGGCAATCAAGCATTTGTCGTCGTGGTTCTTTCTCAAAAGGGTGTTCAAAGTAGGCAAATTAACGCAATGCAACAGCTTGGCAGTCAATTATATACGCTTATTTTCACTCCAAAATAGCCAATTAAAGTTTTGATTAATTTATCTCATTCAAATGGGGATAAGCAAGTTACAAAAGCGGTTCACTTCTTCGGTGTGGCAAGTATCCAACCGGAAAAATGAACCGCTGTTGTATTTTATTAGTTGTGACAACTAACTTAGTAGCAGGCTGATTAAATTTAAAAAGATTAACTATGCTGATCACTTGGTTTTTCGACGACTGAATGATGTTTTCCCCAGGCCACTTTTCCATAATAAACCGCGTAACACAACGCGATAAACGGAATCATATAGAATAATGCTGGTCGCTGGGTGGGGTCAAAAACAATTAACACGCAAGACAGCAGGCTCATGATAAACGCTGTCCAGGGAATAACCGGATACCAGGGCGTTTTAAACTTTAGTTCAGCAACTGTGTGGCCATCTTTTAACCACTGTTTGCGGAAATTGATCTCTGACAGAGCGATAGCCATCCAAACGATAACAACCGCTAAACCGGAAATTGACACTAATACGAGGTAAACGGTAGAAGCAGCAACGACACTGGAAGCCAAGGCGAGAATACCACCGACCATACTGAGGCAAAGTGCTAGCATTGGAATGCCATGGCGATTGGTTTTGGCAATTTTGATGGGAATCGTACCTTGATTGGCCAGGGACCACAGCATCCGGGTTGACGCATACAAGCCAGAATTAGCGGCTGATAAAATTGCTGTCAGCACCACAAAGTTCATGAGATCGCCAGCGAAAGGCAGACCGATGCTGTTAAATACCAATACGAACGGGCTTTGATTAACACCGGCTTTTTGCCACGGAATAAGAGCGGACATGACAACGATACTACCGATGAAGAAGATGATCAGGCGAAATAGTGTCGTGTGAATTGCCCGGGGCAGCGTGGTTTCTGGATTTTTAGTCTCGCCTGCAGTGACGCCGATCAGTTCCGTACCAGAAAAGGCAAAGTTAACTGTCAGCATCGTTGTAAAGACGGCTTTAAAGCCGTTAGGGAAGAGGCCATCTTTGAATAAATTAGAAAACATGGGGGCGTGCTGATAACCCTTCATATGGATCACGCCAAACATCGCGCAAGCTCCTAAAATAATAAAGGCGATGATGGCAACCACTTTGATACTGGAAAACCAAAATTCAGTATTGGCGAAAAATTTAACCGACATCGCATTTGACGTGAAAATGACAACCATAAAAAGAACACTCCAAATCCACGTGGGAGAGTGCGGGAACCATTTGGTCATGATCAGCCCCGCAGCGGTAAATTCCGAACCTAATGCGACCGTCCAAGTTAACCAGTACAGAATCGCAACCGTAAAGCCCGTACCGTGGCCAATGTAGCGGTCCGCGTAGACGTGGAAGGACCCAGTCTCTGGCATGGCCACCGAAAGCTCACCTAAGCACAGCATGACCAGATAAACGACGACTGCCCCAATGGCGTATGCTAAAATGGTACCAACGGGTCCTGCTTCGTGGATCGTGTAACCAGAACTTAGAAATAAGCCGGTTCCGATGACACCGCCTAGTGAGATCATAAATAAGTGCCGGGACGTCATTTTACGTTCCAGCTTGGTATCTGTTTTTTCCAACTGATATTCCTCCAATAATTGCAACTTTGCTTAGATTAGAATATCATTAAAAAGCAGTATCATGCAAGTGCGACATGAAGGAGTCTAATTCTATGAATAATGATTTAATTAAAAATTGGCTAGAAAAGCAATCCGCCTTAGTGGTGGATGGGGCCATGGCCACCGAATTAGAAAAACGAGGGGTTGATACGAACAACGAGCTGTGGTCAGCAATGGCTTTAGTTCACGACCCGGATGCTGTGGTAGCCGTCCACCGCAGCTACTTTGACGCGGGGGCTAACATTGCTATCACCGATAGCTACCAGGCGAATATTCCCGCCTTTAAAAAAGCCGGTTTAACGCAGGAACAAAGCGGTAAAATGATTTTTGATTCGGTTAAATTAGCGCAGCGGGCCCGGGCCGATTATGTTAAAACGCTACCGGAAGACGCTCGCCAGACGACACCGCTACTGATTGCCGGCAGTGTGGGGCCTTATGGGGCGTACCTCGCTAACGGCAGTGAATATACCGGTGACTACTCATTGACTGACCGTGAATATAAGGATTTTCATCGCGCTCGGATGAATTTACTGGCCGGTGCGGGGATCGATCTATTTGCGTTTGAGACCCAGCCTAATTTTGCTGAAGCCAAGGCGTTGGCGGATTTGTCGCGGAACGAATTTGCTGGTATTCCGGCTTGGCTGTCGTTTAGCGTGACTGCTGAAGCCAAGCTCTGTGATGGCACTCCCTTAACGGAAGCGGTGACCTATTTTAACCAGTTTCCAAACATTATCGCCATTGGTGTCAATTGTACAGCAATGACTAACATCGAGGTCTTGATCAAGGTGATTGCTAAGGTTACGGATAAACCCATCGTTGTTTACCCTAATAATGGCGATACCTATGATCCAGTGACTAAGACCTGGGAAAGTAACCCGAATGCGAGATCGTTTTCGGAACTGGCGCCTAAGTGGCAAGCAGCTGGAGCATCACTGATCGGTGGCTGTTGCCGGACCACACCAGTAGACATTCAAGAAATTGCGGCGAGTGTCATAGAATAATCGGTGTTTACAAAAGTGGCCGTCAACTGTTAGAGCTACATCTAACAGTTGACGGCCACCCTTTTTGATATTATTTTAAAGTTTAAACAGCTTTTCTGCCGTACCATGGCCGATCTTTTCCTTATTGGATTGGCTAATTGGTAAATCCTCTAAGAATTGCGCTGCCTTACCGGTTTTAACGAAGGGGTAATCTTCAGCCCACATGATGATTAAAAGCGGGACCATCACCGCTTAGCTTCCGCCGATAAATTAGCAGCAATTTGAGCAGCAATGGTGATAAAATCTTGCTGTTGAGCGGTTGTGAGGCCCCTTAAAGCGGCTGATTCGGCCTGGTCGAGGATCTGCTTAACCTGACTGGCAACTATTTGCCCTGAATCAGTTAAAGAAACCAGCGTTATTCGGCGGTCCTTGGATGATTTAGTGGTTGATGCAAAGCCGGACAGCACTAGTCGGGAAACTGATTTGGCAATTGTTGAGTGGTTAACCACGATTTTTTTCACCAGGTCGTTTTGTGATAACTCGCCGCATTTTTGTAATTCTAGCAAAACATTTTCTTGACCCGGATAGATACCTACCTGCCGTAACTGGCTAGTGACTAAGGTTCGGTAGGCGCTGGTCATACGCCAAAGGGCAGTTGTTGCCGGATAATTTTTTGTATCTTGCATGGTAGCACTTCTTTCGCGTATTAGTTTACAATTCAATTTAGCATGTTGATTATTTAAAAGCAATTTACGGCTCAAGCGGATTCGCTTCGACATTAAAATCACCCATCACATGACAAACAGTGATGGGTGATTTTAATGTCGTTTACGATAAGCCGCAATCCGTTTTAAATGCCGGTGAATACGATACTTAGAAACCAGTACCCACAAGCGGTTAACTGGAACCGGACGATGGCTATCCTGACCCTGCCAGTAGGCAATATCAGCGTCAATTTGTTTTTTATTTAACCAAGAATAATCGTGTTGCAAATAGATGCTGACACTTTTTCTAGTTTCGTTGGGCCAGTACTTGTAGTCAATAAATTGACTGCGGGTGGGCGTCAGCTGACCGGCTGCTGGTTGATCGATCTGATAAACGCGATTGACATAGCCCACACCATATGGTGGCAGAACATCTTCCTTAGTTCCTCGCGGTTTGGAAAATATGTAGGGTGCGAGCGGCACTACAATGAGTCCGTGTAAAAGGTGTCTTTGACCGGCTTCGTCAATGGTGAGTGCATACTGCAGATCACCCGAGAGCCGGTAAGTTTGTGCTTGATGGTTAGACCGAATAATATCTGCGCACCAAAGTTGATCGCTCATTATGAATTCCCCCTTAATCATAAAGATTGTGAATACAAAAATACTATTATAGCAACTATGGTAGCGCTACCATGAACAATCTTATGCCAGATAGTTCGGCAAATCAAGTGTCCCAGAATAATATGATGAAAGATTTTATTCCGGCTCATTACGAATTTCTGACGAAAGTGCCATTAATTTTTCACGATTGGCAATCTGATAAACGTGGCGGCCGTGCTTGACTAAGTAACCCTGATCAACAAAGGTGGCCAATACGTATAGTAAATGCCGGTAAGATACCCCCAGATACTGCGCAACTTGGGTGTGTTTTTCGTTATAGGTACCGTTGTGCTCGGTAAGTAGAATAAAGGCGGCCAGCCTTTGATTCAGCGTAAACGACTGGTTTTTAGATGCCGTGCGCACATCGCGGGCTTCCTTATAGGCTAAGTAGAGACAAATATGGCGCAAAAATATTGTATCAGAAAGTAGCTGATTTTGATACTGGTTAATTGGTAAGGCTAATAAAAGGCAGTCTTCAATAGCTTGCATGCTGAAGGGGTCGCTATCAGGATCCAGCAGTTCCATTTCACCCATAAAACACGGTGGGGTGAAGAAATCAATCAGCACGGTTTTACCGTTAGACTGGGCATCGTACAACTTGGCTTTACCGCGGACTAAGTAAAATAAGTAGGCTGGCCGCTTCGTGTTTTCAATAATATAACCGCCAGCAGGTACGCTGAGCAATTGGGTCTTAGCACTCATATCCGTTGAAAACAGATCGTTAAAGTGGTTGGTATTAATCAATTGCTGTTTTAAATGATCGTTTAAAATTTTTTTCATGTTTTTTCTCCAAGTGTGAGATTTCTCATACTTACCATATCAATTTGCTGGTTATAATTCAACTTGTCAGTAAGGGCTTACACGCCCGT
Source organism: Secundilactobacillus hailunensis (assembly GCF_005405185.1). Taxonomy (GTDB): domain Bacteria; phylum Bacillota; class Bacilli; order Lactobacillales; family Lactobacillaceae; genus Secundilactobacillus; species Secundilactobacillus hailunensis. Next base: position 101,131 of record NZ_BJDO01000003.1, on the reverse strand, counting down.
CAATACAAGGAGGATATACTTATGACTGCACAAAAAATTATTCTGGACTGTGATCCAGGACACGATGATGCGATTGCCATGTTAATGGCCAACGCGAGTTCCAAAATTGATCTATTGGGGATCACCATTGTGGCTGGTAACCAAACTTTAGCTAAGACCACGCACAACGGCTTAAACGTTGCGCAATTGCTGGATCTGGATGCTAAAATCTATCCCGGCATGCCTCAGCCATTGGTTCGTCAACAGGTGGTTGCTGGTAACGTTCATGGTACCACTGGTTTAGATGGGCCCGTTTTCCCAGAACTGCACCGGGAAGCTGAAAAGCTCAACGGGGTACAATTCATTATTGACACCTTAATGGCTAGTGATGGCGACATTACGTTAGTGCCAACTGGTCCATTGACGAACATTGCCACTGCCATGCGGATGGAACCGCTGATCGTCCCTAAGATCCAAGAAATCATTTTGATGGGTGGGGCTTACGGTACCGGTAACTTCACGCCATCAGCTGAATTTAACATCTTTGCTGATCCCGAAGCTGCTCGCGTCGTCTTTAAGTCCGGTGTCCCAATTGTTATGATGGGCTTGGATTTGACTAATCAGACGGTATGTACCCCTGACGTGATCGACAGAATGGAAGCCATTGGCAATAAGGCCGGTAAATTATTCGGTGATCTGATGCGCTTTACACTGAAGACCCAATTTGAAGAATTTGGCCTGGAAGCTGGTCCCATTCACGATGCTACCACGATTGGCTATCTGATCGATCCAACCATGTTTGAGATGCAGGACATGTTCGTGGAAGTTGATATCAACCGCGGACCTTGCTACGGCCGGACGGTTTGTGATGAACTCAACGTACTGAAGCAAACACCGAACGCCAAAGTGGGTAAGAAGATCGACCGGGACAAGTTCTTTGACCTGGTTGCTGACTGCATTAAGACCTACAAGTAGTCATAGAGAGGAGTAGGTCGGCATGTATATCATTATTAATTTGATTGGGATCATCGTGTTCGTGGCAGTTGGTTTCCTATTTTCAAAAAAGAAAAAGGACATTAACTGGCGGTCGATTGGAATCATGTTACTGATCAATCTGGCATTAGCCTGGTTCTTTACTAGCTTTTCAGCCGGTCGTGACGCGGTTAAGGCTGCGGCTGATGGCTTTAACTGGTTAGTCCAGGTTTCGTATCAGGGAATCGTCTTTGCGTTGCCGAACTGGGTCACACCACAATTCGGCGGGACTGCTAGAACCATGAACTTTGTGACCAGCGCGCTATTACCAGTCCTCATGATCGTGCCAGTCTTTGATATTTTAACCTATATCGGCGTGTTACCTTGGATCATCAAATGGGTCGGTCGGGGATTATCCTTTATTACCGGACAGCCACGGTTTGAATCGTTTTTCGCGATTGAAATGATGTTTCTGGGGAACACTGAGGTCCTGGCGATTTCAGGCAGACAGCTTCGGCAGATGAGTGCCGCTCGTAACGTGACTTTGGCGATGATGTCGATGAGCTGCGTCACGGCCTCGATTCTGGGTGCGTATACTCAAATGGTGCCAGGGCAGTTCGTTTTGACCGCGGTGCCAATTAATTGCCTGAACGCCATTATTGTGACTAATTTACTTAATCCGGTTAAAGTCTCTCCAGAAGAGGATACGATTGCCACTGTCAGTGATGATGAGGGTAAAGAAGCGAAAAGAGAACCCTTCTTTTCATACTTGGGCGATTCTATTTTAGGCGCCGGTCGGTTGATCTTAATTATTACGGCTAATGTTATTGCCTTTGTTGCCTTAGCCGCTTTAGCGGACAAGCTGCTGGGATTGATCTGGAAACCGCTGTCCCTAGAACACATTGTGGGTGCGATTATGTTCCCAGCTGCCTGGCTGTTAGGCTTCCCGGTTCATGATGCGTGGATCTTATCGCAGGACATGGGATTGAAATTAGTCACTAACGAGTTCGTAGTAATGGGGAAAGTCGCTGGCAACGTCATTAACGGCTACACACCACATTTACGCGCGGTCCTCACCGTCTTTTTAACGTCCTTTGCGAACTTCGGTACCACCGGGATGATCATTGGTGCTTTTAAGGGCTTAGTGGATAAGGAAAAGAATGATTTAGTCGCTAAAAACGTTGGTTATATGCTATTATCTGGTATTTTAGTTTCGCTGCTATCAGCTGGTCTAGTGGGCTTGTTTGTGTGGTAGTTGAACGGCGTATCTTACAATGAAGCACTGACTATTTCTAGACAATCTAAGGTTGCGTTAAAAAAGTCATTCGGTTGCTTAATCGAATGACTTTTTTGGTACTTAGGTTAACAGTTATGCGTAAACTCAAACCAATTACCCCTTGGCAATAATCGCTTCATAATGGCGAATTAACTGGTTGACTTGATGTTCATATTGAATCATAAATGATTGCCGGTTCATTGTCAGCGATGTATCTGTCTTATTAGTTAAATACTGGTCCAGATAAGTCCTGCAATCAGCCATGTATTGGCTTAACGTATCCGCATAGGTGCCACCGGAAACTTTATAACCGTTAATTTTTTGGTTGCCATATGCGACTAGATGATGTTGCAATGTTGCAACCTCACTAACGGTTACGGGGTCGCTTAACTGGGCACCTTGCTGCTGAATATACTGCCAGAACTGCTTAAGTATTTTTTTAGCAGCGGACTTACTGCCGCCATTATGGGTTTTAGCACCGCCAAAGTTATAGTGTGTTTGAAATGCCACGTTGATCGCTCACTTTCTTACTGAATTGAAATTAACGTCACATCTGAGATTATAAGCCACTGCTAACGCGAAATAAAGGCTAATAGAACCTCTAATATTAAGCGAATCGATTTAAGCAGGTAGACAAATTTCAACGATATCTAAGCCATAAGTTATGCTACAATAAACACGCATAATAAATTCAATCAATTTGAGGGGGAAGTTAGCGGATGAAATTATTTAAGCAGGGAAAGTTGTTATTGGCTGGTTTTGTGGCTGCTTTAGGCTTGGCTATTGGGTTTGGTACTACCGCTCACGCGACAACTTGGCATAGAGGGACGCCATCAGCTTTACGAGGTACGTGGAAAACAAAGTCGATTACAGTTGCAGGGACGCATACTCGATTTGAAGTTAAAATTGGTAAAAATTTGATTAATAATGCTGGTGGATTTGGTGATCCAATGGTAAGTAACAACCAAAGTTACCATCACAAAGCGGGGAGTCATTATTACTATGTAAAGGGTCATGAAACACTTTATACCAATGGAAAAGAAATTTTCTATTATAAATTTTACCAAAAGGGTAATAAAATGCATCTGATGAACTATCTCACAATCAATAATGGTCATAAGTTTTCACCCGAACATCACTATGGTCACTGGTATTATAAATAAGCTGTATAAATGAGTGCGCAAAAGAACCGATTCGGAAGAGTCGGTTCTTTTTGTCTATTTTGAGACTGAAAAATGATGTTAAAATTTTGATTTGAATGTGGAAACTAACTTTTATATTTAAGCATTAAATATAATACACATATTAACAAATATATCTCAAAATGGCTTTAACTTATCCCACACTTTATTGATATATCAGCATTTGTAAATAATAACTAGACATTTTGAAGCAATCAGTCCATAATGAAAGCGGTTTAAAAAGCAGCAGTTTGTTGAAATAAAGTAGGGGGGCATTATCGAAAAGGCAAAGCTCAATGACAGTTGTAACGTATAAGATTGGTCAGTTTGGGGTAACTATGACAGTCTACTGTTAGCTATTGAGCTATTAGAAGTATTCTACTTACTGCTAACGCTGGTTGTTAAGATATTTTGGAGGAAATAGTATGAAGAATCGCAAAATGAGGTTATTTAATTCAGAGGAAAAGATTCATCGTGTTAAAACATATAAAGATGGGAAAAAGTGGGTAGCTATGGGGATTACTGCTTTAGCCATTGGTACCGGAGCATTTGTAACTAATGCCAATGCTGCGACAGTTAGTACAGCAGACAACACACCTCAAAGTTCCACTCAGACTACAAAAGCAGCTACTGCAAGTGATTCAAAGACCCAAGTATTATCACAAACGGATACTGCAAGGACAACAGCTACTACTCAGACAAATAAGGTTACGCAATCAACCGATTCAACAGCACCTTCTACACCAGTTGCTGGTCAAAATGTTCAAAAAACGCAACCAACTTCAGTAGCTAAGCAGCCAGTTTCAGAAGCAAAAACAATACCAACAGACAAAAACATAGTCACAGAAAAGGCGCCACAAACGGATGCTCAATTTAAAAATGCACAGGTTGTCGCCAAGACTGAATATGAAAAAGCGGGGATTCCGCAAAAATTAACCCGCGTTGATGATACTGGAATTGGTTCAATTAATGTGGAGTATGTTGATGATACTGGCAATGCAATTAAAAATGCCAGTGTAGTTAAGTATGCCAATGGTAAGTCAACTATCTCGCCGGTAGCAAGTCAGGTCAGTTATTCTGGATCGTTGGAGACTCTATATAATGGCGGTCATGCGCCTTCGCAGATTCTTGTAGGTGCTGATAAGGTACATTATTCAATTTTAGATGGTATGTCTAATAGCGGATTTAAAAACGGCGTACTTATGGGTATTTATAGCGACACACCAATAACTATCAAAGTTGCTTACGCAAGAATGGTACCAGTAGTTCAGCGATTGGTTGATGAGTCAGGTAGGGAGCTTCAATCATCTCAGACCATTTATTTCGGAGTCGGTACGCCAGGTCATGAGTATTTTGATAGTGTCCATGCTTCAACGCTTGTGGGCTATACACTAGTTGATCCTAATAGAAGCACAATCACCTTTCCGATAAGAAATACGCCATTGCTTTTAATCGCTAATTTTGTATATCGGCCCTTAGGAACCGTTGCAGAAGATGGATTAGGTACGACCAATATTACCGTCAAGTACGTTGATCAAAACGGACAGTCCATTCAAAATTCCAATGATTATACTAAAAATCAAGGGATCAATTTTGGAATCACTGCGCCTGTAATTCCCGGTTACGAACTTGCCAATCCAACACAGACTGTAACAAACGGAACGGCTTATGGTAACCAGATGACCTTAACGTTAACTTACAAGCAGGTCGATACGGGTACAGGACCAATAAATAGTAATCCAATAAATAATAATCCAGTTAAAACGACTACTGCCTATGACACCACGACTCCTGATACAAATCAAACTGTATCACCAACGTCTTCAACACCTACTTCAGCGGAACCAGTTATGCAAACTTCTGAAGGAACAGCTACATCAGCTGAACCGGATACCCGAACTCAGGGAACAACGATTTCAACACAACCTGACACTGTTAAGAGTGGTCAATCGACTGCTGCTAAAAAAGGTCAAGCCGTTCAAAATGCCAGTGTTGTGACAGCTCAAAGTGCTGCTGGTAGGGCTATTGTAACGAAGGTGGCATCGCAGAATATTAATGTTCAAAGTACTAAAGCTCAAAGCACCAAGACCCAAACGTTACCACAGACTAGCGAGTCTGCTTCTGCAAGTTTGATTGCCTTGCTGGGTATGAGTATTCTTGGCGCTTTAGGTATTGATGTAAAGAAACGTAAGCATGAAAATTAAAATGGTGATGGATTAACAAAATTTTATGTAGAATCCTAAAAAGCCCCGTTCATTTATGGATGAACGGGGCTTTTGGATGCGTTAGATTTAACTGACTTCACGAGTATCGACGATTACTGTTCTAAGCACACAAGAAGAGGTTATCAAAATTTTGATGACCTCTCTTTTAAAACTATTTATCGTCAGTTTGTTTTCTTCTAAGACCGAATAAACTTAACAGGCTAATCATAATCAAGCCTAAGAGACCAGTTGCTTTAGCTTGATCAGGTTGTTCATTAGTTTGTGGTAATTGACCACTGTTATTTTGAACCGTTTCTTTTTGAGTCATTGTTGATTGACCTGGAGTTGCTACTGAATTTGATGATTTCGTCATCTGTGGTTGGTTAGTTGTTGACAATGGGACTACTGCTGAATGCTGTTCAGTAGTTGACTGACTGACATTTTGAGATTGGTTGCTACCTTGATTCGTTGATTGTGTTTCAGCTTCAGGTATAGCGGTAGCGTTACTTGGACCCGTTGTGATGGCCGATGGTTTTGTGCCATTCGTTGAATCTGTTGTGTCGGTCAATGTGGTTGATCCATCATTTGAATCATTGGTAGTTACTGGTGTTACCGTATCATTATTAGCATCAGTTGTAGTCGTTGGCGTTATTGGATTTGGTGGGTTAGTTCCCGCTGATTCGCCGGGCTGATTATTAGATTGATTATTACTAGGTTGGCTTGAGATTACCGTGTAGGTAACATAGCCCGCATCACCAGAGTTAGTCTTAGGATCGTTTACAGTAATCGTCTTATCTGCGTTAACCGTTGCAGCTACCGTGGATTTATCAGCAGTGTAGCCGTTGATCGTTGGTACGGATACATTGACCGTATCGCCAACCTTACCCGTTACGCCGGTGACGGTTTGGTCGCCTTGATTAGAAGGAATCGTGACCGTGGCTGTTACTGGGTCTCCTGTATAGGTGACGTAACCTGCATCGCCAGTTTGAGCCTTAGGGACGTTAACGACGATGGAACCATCTGGATTAACTGTTGCAGCTACCGTGGATTTATCAGCTGTATAGCCGTTAATTGTTGGTACCGAAACTTGGACAGTGTCGCCAACTTTGCCGGCAACGTTAGCAACGGTTTGATTACCCTTGTTAGAAGGAATCGTTACCGTGGCTGTTACTGGATCACCCGTATAGGTGACATAGCCTGCATCGCCAGTTTGAGCTTTAGGCGTGTTAACCGTGATCGTACCATCGGGATTAATCGTAGCTGCAACCTTGTCTTTATCAGCAGTATAGCCAGTAAGCGATGGGACAGTTACGTTGATGGTATCACCAACGTGCCCAGTGACATTAGTAACGGTTTGATCACCTTGATTGGAAGGGATGGTAACCACGGTTGTCACTGGATTACCCGTATAAATTAAATTGACATTGTTTTCACCACCAGCCGTCAAGGTTACGAATTGCGGTGAAGCTAAGGTATAACCTTGGACAGCTGGTACTTCATATGCCACTGAAATGGGCATGTTGTTAGCATCGGTTGTTGGTGCAGCAGTTCCTGATGGATAAAAGGCAATCACTTGTCCAGGTGTCCCGTTGATGCCTGATTGGCCAACGCTGGGCTGGTTACTCGTAATGTTTAATTTAGCATCAGCAGGAACGTAGGCGTAACTGTTAATAGTGACATTGTAGGCAGCCTTTGAGGCAGCTGTCGAAGCGGTGACACCCAGAACGTAATTTTTGCCCATTTGTTCAGGCTTAATAGTTTGGGTGAAGGTTTTAACCGAATTACCGTTAGTATCTAAAATGTTAGTGACTAATTGTTTAGTATCAGCTTCGTATTTGACATCAAAGGTGTAGGTTAAGTTACCAGTTGATTGAGTTGCCGATGGTACTGCTACGCCAGTATCATAGACGCCACCAGTAGCTTGACTGCTGGCAGAACCTGATTGATAGATTACCCAGTGATGGTTATTAGTATTGGGTGCACCATCTACCGTTAATGGTGATTGACCAAGCGCATTCGTTGAAATGATGTAACTAATTGTGCCAGCAATCGGTTGAGCTTGATTATCAGTTTGAACTAATCCCATACCGCCACCGGTTGCGCCTTTGGTTAAAGCATCATTAGTGGAAATTGGCTGAAAGGCGACTGCCATGCCATCGCCACCGAGCCAAGAGCCCATACTAGGGTCCCAGTTAACGTTAACAGTGGCATTTAAACTAAAATCACTATTAAAATCAACGGCGTCTTTAGCGACCACAGCAGCGTTTTGAACGTAATTAGGATCGTCTGGTTTAGTTAGATTGGCGGTATTGCCATTGATCTGAGGGGTAGTTGGACCACCGTTGCCACCGGCGACAAAGTGGTCGGCAATTTGCTGCCCTTCAATTTTAACCGGTGAGCTGTTCCCAGTTTTCGTTGGGTCAGTGGAGGCGGTACCAGACTGGTCAGTGGTGGTGACGATTGGGCTTGTTTCGGCAGTTGGCGCTTCTGGTGCTGGTGCCGGTGCGGCAACTGGATTTACAGTGGCATTTGTTGCAGGGGCTGTTTGGGATTCAGCAGTTGTTGAACCAGTTGGGGTATTTGACGCAGTATCGGTCTTAGCATTTGCGACTTGACCCGATGTGTTGTTGGCTGAAACTTCGGCATTGCCTGTATTGGAAGCTGCTGCATTAGTGGGTGTTTCCGCATTATTTGCTGATGCTGGAGCAGCCTTTGTTTCCGTGCTTGTTGCGGGATCAGTGGCTTGCTGCGATTCATCAACACCGGAATTCTGCAGGTTTTGACTAGTTGCAGGGGCTGTATCGTTAGTCGTTGTCTCCATTGCCTTTGCAGTAGTACCAGTAGCGAATGAAATACCAGCAAGGGTAGCAACGGTCATGCCCATGATGGTCCATTGTTTACCTACCTTATATAGTTTGACAGTATGTTTCTTTTTTATAAATGGTGACCTTAAGTTATTTTTTGACATAGTAAAATTGTCCACTCCTTTTTAATTTAGCTATCAGCATCCCAATAATAGGGTGCGATGACAATACCCCTCCAAAATTAATCATATCATAGAATATCAGTAATGTAGGTGGATATGCTTTAGATTTAAAAGCTTTATTTAAGAGGTGTTTTTGCTGCCAATGGTTATTTAAATAGGCAGTGATAGTCGTTAATTTGACCGCAAAAATGACCTGATTTCAATTGAATTTAGAAATCAGGTCATTTTGGTTTAAACGATATTTACTTGTCTAACTATTTTTCATTCTCAGAATATGACTGTCCTTTATTTATCACCAGTCTGCTTTCTTCTAAGTCCGAAGAAACTTAGGAGACTCAGCATGATCAATCCCAAGAAACCAGTTGCTTTAGTCTGATCAGATTGCTCATTAGTTTGTGGTAGTTGACCACTGGCATTTTGAGTGGTTTCCTTTTGACCAGTTGGTGATTGGCTTGGAGCGGTTATTGAATTGGATAATTCAGTAACCTTGGTTTGACCAGTCGCTGATGGTGAAACTGTTGTAGCGTGTTGTTCAGTGGTTGATTGACTGCCACTTTGAGTTGCGGATTGTGCTTCAGGGACAACTGTACCTTTGCTTGAATCCGTTGAGATCGACGGTGTTACTTGGCCGTCCTTTGAATTCTTAGTAGCTGTAGGCGCTGCCGTATCGTTGCTTGAATCCGTAGTAACGGCAGGTGTTGTTGAATCCGTAGTAGTTGTAGGTGTCGTTGTATCGTTATCTGAATCCGTAGTAGTAGGCGTTGTGGTGTCAGTGTTTGAATCCGTTGTGGTCGGCGGTGTTGTCGTATCTGTTTGGGTAGTTTCTGTGGTTGAACCACCTGGCTGATTATTATCATCAGTTGTTTTTGTCTTAGTATAAGTAACATAACCCGCATCGCCAGTTTTAGCCTTAGGACCATTTACGGTAATTGTACCATTATCGTTAACAGTAGATGGAACCGTTGTTTTGTCTTGGGTATAGCCAGAAATAGTTGGAACGGGAACGTTGACGATTGTGTTAACAACCCCGGTTACATTAGTAACAATTTGATTACCGAGATTGCTTGGAATGGTAACAGTTGCCGTAACCGTTTGTGCTTTAGCGTAGTTTAATTCAATGTTATTGACACCGCCAGCAGCTAACGTGATGAACTGCGATCCGGCTAGCGTATAGTCAGGAACCGTTGGCACTGCATAGGCGACTGAAACGGCTTTACCATTAGCATCAGTCGTTGGTGCTTGAGTACCAGCTCTGTAGAAGGCAATAACTTGGCCTGGTGTACCCAGAATACCGGATTGTTCAGCGCTAGGTGTATTGATATTGTTGGTAATATCTAATTTGGCATCGGCAGGAACGTACTTGTAACCATTGATGGTAGCAGTATAAGCGGCTTTAGAAGAAGCAGTCGCACCACTGACACTTAATACATAGTTTTTACCAATTTCAGAATTGTCGATTTGCTGAACATAGGTTTTAACCGGATGATTATTAGTATCCAAAACAGTAGTGACTAATTGGTTATTGTTAGTAGTGTAAGCCACGTCAAAGGTGTAATTTAATTGACCAGTCGTCTTGTCTTGTGGTACGCCAATGCCAGTGTCATAGACGCTATCCTTGGCTACCATGGTATCGCTACTAGAAGGATAGATGACCCAGTTACCATCGCCATGATAAGCTACTTTGGTGCCGTTTGCAGTGTTTACAGACTGTGGTGAAAGGCCCAGAGGATTGGTTGAAATAACGTAAGCAATCGTTCCAACAACAGGATTGCCAGCTGAGTCTTGTGCGGCTAATCCCATAGCGCTACCTTGGACAGCTTTAGTTAAAGTATCCTGGTTGGAAATCGGTTGCAGTGAAACTGCCATGCCGTCACCGCCAAGCCAGTCGTTCATCGATGGATCCCATTTAACGTTAACGGTAGCGCTTAAACTAAAGTCAGTCTTGAAATCAACAGCATCTTTAGCGGCTGCCACACCAACTTGGACATAGTTCTTATCAGAAGGATCAGTTAATTTAACGGTATTACCATTATTTTTTTCAAACTTAGGTTGCGTTGGGTTAGTAGACCCATTTTCAACATCTGGGTTAGCTGTACCGCCAGTCGTAAATCCTTTCGCAACTTCTTGACCGCTGACTTCAACAGGAGTATTGGTCTCGGTCTTAGTCGGGTCAGTGGATGCATTACCCTTGGCATCAGTGGTCTTAACGATTGTATTAGTTTCGGTCGCTTGAGGTGTTTGAACCGGAGCCGGTGCTGGTGCAGGAGTAGGTGCTACTTTTGGATTGGCTGTTGCAGCTGCATTTTGTTTGTTATTGGTTGAATTAGCTGTTGGCGTATTTGTGGCATTAGCGCTTGCTGACTCCGTTGCATTATTTGTTGCATTTGCAGCAGGTTTGGCTGGTGTCCGCAAGGTTGCGGTATTTGATGGCGTATTAGCTGTACTTTGACTTGTTTCTGGTGCTGCATCCCCAGCTGCGTTGTCCGCAGCTTTTGCAGTGGTGCCAGTAGCCAATGAAATACCAGCTAAGGTTGCCATGGTAATCCCGATTGTTACCCAGCACTTTCCTTGCTTGTAGAGCCTAACAGTGTGTTTCTTTTCAATAAATGGTGATACTAAATTGTTTCTTGACATAGTAAAATTGCCCCTCTCCTACTTGAAACTTTCAAACAAAAATCAAAAACTATAACATTTATCCTCCGCCATCATAGTAACACAAGTTATGATAATCACAAGCTATAATAACCCTGTTATATATAATTTAAGTAATTGAAAACTAACATATATTTATAATGTGTTCAGGAACACTAGTAAGCGTACGGCAGTCAGTATGTTAATAAGTATAAAAGGGTAGCCCAAATTTTAGCAATTAATATTTTTTCACATATTAGTTTTCATATATTAGCCTAATAGTGGTTTTAAATAACAACTTATTTCTGATTTCAATTTAAAGCAAAATTATATGAAACCTCTGTACAAATTGGCAGTTACGTTAGTGTGAATCTGCAAATGGACAAACGATGATTTATTACCTATTTAAGATAGTCGTGACAAAGGTACACAGTTAATCTTGAACATCAATCTAAAAAACGGAAGTGCCTTTAAGCGCTTCCGTTTTTATCTATTATTCGCTGCCCTTAACTGGGCGTTCACCAAAGTTAATTTTTCCGGATAAGATTTCAAAATAGTCTGCTAGTGATGAAAATGAATTATCATTGCCACTACCGCCACCACCGTTATGGTAGAAGTGGGCTAATCTGGCCAGATCATCTTGATAAGTGGCACTGATTTGACGGTTGTAATTATTACCGTGATTTGATTTATCATCGGATTGGTCTTGGGACTTGTGCACAGCATCTAGTTCTTGAAGCCGGCCTGGCAGACCGTTCTTATTAGAATACTTATTATTGGTATTCTGACCATAACCCTGGTTAGTTTCAGTTTGATCATCATCTGCGGAATTCTTTACGTCATCGTTATGTTTGACGAGGTCGTTTAAGCGGTTCAATGCTGGCATGGTGTGCTGCACAAACGGGTTGCCGGAACCTGATTCTACCAAATGAACAAAGTATTCCTGAATTTTAGGGGTGAAGATCGTCGCTTCTTGGATGTTTGACGAAATCGTTTGAAAGCCTTGTTTACTGTGCTTAATAATCGTGGAACTCAGCATGGGCTTGATGAAATTGCCAATCCTGCCGGAAACGATTTTAATGTCGATCAGGTGATTATTGGGACCAATATAATTAATGATCGCGCTGCTCAAAGTAGTTGGTATTTTGGCAGTTGGCGTTACAGTAGGAGCATTGTTAATGGTGGCCCTCGGTTTAACGGTGCTGGGGCCACTGCTTACTGTGCTGGTTGACCCATAGCTAGTTGTTTCTGAATCAGACGGGATCACGGCTGTTTTGTGATAGTAGTAGTTGACCTGTTTATTAACCGGGTCGAAACTACCGCTGGTTGCGCCGATGATGTGGTCCAATTGGTAGCCGGCAATTGGCTGAACATTGGTCTGGTATTGACCGTCTGGGAAGATTCCGTGGACGGCATCGATTGTGCCAATCATTACTGTTTTAAGCACCGCGCCAGTGGCCTTGTCAATATAGTTGACGGTAACGGGTGAGTTGCTCAGGTACTCCTCAATAGCGTTTTCACCATGGTCTGGCATAGTGCCTTGGAAGATACCCATGGTAGAAATCAAGGTGTAACCAGGAACATGGCTTGGCGTTGTCGCAATTAAATCACCAGGGCGCTTGGTACTGGCCATTGGCGATTGCTGCTGGTACAGCGTGGTAGCCGTTAGAGGGGTACCTGTTGGTCCAGTATAAGCTGGGTCTTTGGCATAGTAATAAGTGATTTGAATTGGATTGGTATCAGTCGCTGATTTAACTAGCTGACCGAATTGACCAGTGGCATCGCCATCGACATGGTCAAAAACATAACCGTTAAATGGAATCGGAAAGTAATCCGTTTTGTAGCTGTCGCCAGCAAATTGATACTTGGAGTCTAGTTTGTAAGACCATAGGAGTTTATCGGGATCGTTGACGTCAACGTACTTCACGTCTAATCCGGCCAATGGCGTGTACGTTAGATTAACTGTCTGGCTGCCAGCGGAAAAAGTATCCGGCACGTCTGTTGCAGGATTGCCAACGTAGGCGTAGCCCGGTATTGCCACCGCATACTGGGTCTTGTCACCAGTATTAGCTGTAGTGGGATCAGGTTCAGAGGTGTGAATCGTTAAACTGGCGACGTTATGATCGTTAACTAAGGCTGGTGATGAAGATTCCGCGCCGTCGAAGATAATCGGCTGACGATTGGTGCTGTCGATGTACTTGAAAGTCATGGATCCGGTTACTTCAAGTGGTGTGTCTACCGCAGTAACCGTTTGCGGCTGATGAGTTTGCTGAAAGACTTTGGCCGCCGCCTGTTTTGCAGCGGTGAGTTCGGCTGCCGTTGCTGCCGGTTTGGTTGTTTCACTATCCGCGGTTGGCTTCGTTAAATTGGCAGCTGAACTGTTAGTGGTACTATTCGTCGGTTGGGTGGCCGCAGAAGAACTGGCATCAGGTTGACTTGAACTACCGTTGCGTAGTGGGACTTCTTGATTCGTTTGGGTTTCAGAAGTTCCAGCTGCTTGCGTGGTCTGCGTGTCTGAGCTCGGAGTAGTAGACGCAGTATCAGCCTGAACCTGTTGAGCTTGAAGGGTACTCAAAAGAACGGCTGAAAATAGGCTAGTGAAGAACCATTTCGTGTTATTTTTCATTAGAACTGTCGCCTCCCCAAAACGGTTGTGCATTTGGATAAAATTCAATTAACTTGGCGTGTTTGGTGGCCAAAATAGTATCGGCTAGTTCGGCCCAATCTGGTGCGGTCGGAGGATCTTGCCAAATAATTTGCGGTTGCTTGACCTTGGGCGAATGAAAATCTGAAATATAAATGTCAGTTTCGGGCTTCACAACCTTGTCGATAATCAAGTGGGCGTGGTTGAAGGAGTCCAGTGATTGAATTACATAGTCCGTGTATAGCGACCCCTCCGAGAAATCAACGCAGATGTGTACCTGGTCTTTCATCAGCTCTGGTGGAATCGAGTTGATCAAGGCAAACATATAACTAAAGTAGAGGTTAACTGCCATATCGCTAGTCAGGTGTAAATCCGTTCGCTGCTGCAGCGAGCCGATCATCTTGCGGATAGCGATGTCAAAGGTCGGGTACAAGTCGGAGAAAAACTTCATCTGGTTAGGATTGATAAAGGTGGTGGGTTCGATATAAAACGTGGTGAACTGTAAATGGATCTGCAGCAATCGGCTCCAGAGCTTATCGGTGTTCATCAGTTTGGTATCCACTAAGACGTTCTCGTGTAAAATACCATCCATGAACTGCTTTGAAAGCTGAACCACGCTTGGAAAAGAGGAAGCAGTCTGGTTTTGAATCTTGCTGCCCAAGTAGCCTTGAGAAATCAAGAAATTATATAAGTAATTAAACTCAGTGCTAGATAGGGTGATTTGATCCGCAAATAACGTTTTAAGTGATTCAAATAACTGTTTACCACGGTCATCCAGCTTAATTTGTACCAAGGCATCGTCCGTGATCTCATGCTGATTAAAGATTCGCAGCAGCCAAATCCTGAGAAAAGTGGATAATTTGGTTTCAGACGTTGGTCCAACTTCGACTGGCAGCACGTGATAAATTTGCTGAATGACTGCTGCAATGAGATCGTTAATGGACTCAAAGGGTTCTGAAACGCTGTTGTACATGGTGTAGTAGAGTTGAAACAGATGGAGCCGGATGGTAAACTCCTGATCTGAAAAAAGTGAACTAGGCTGGTAAAAATGGTGTTTTTTCAGCGTTCGTTCTAAGGATTCCAGTGCCCGGTAAAAAACGGATGAACTGAGATAATTGGCAGTAATAAACTCCCGCTTGGTATGCAGATTGTCGTAGAAAAATTGATATTCCAATGCCATCATAAACGGCGAGCGGTTTAAGTAAACGAGGGCAATCTTTTGCAACGTAAACGTGTTGAGCCCAAAGGCTTTCCAGGACGAATTGGGTGCTTCGTCAATGTAGCAGGGGGTGCCCTTCGATACGGCCGCGAGATCCGTGTTGATTTGATCGAAATACTTATGGAACTGATAATAGGTCAGATCAAAAATGTCACCAAGGTCACTCTTCGTGATGGTGAAATCAGTGCGGACATTAAATTCCGATAGAATGCGGTAACAAACGGTATCGTTCTTTGTGAAAAGATAATCATAGTTCATTTATCAATTCGCATGATTCACTATTTGACTAGTGAATGACATGCAACCCCCTAACTGCCTAACGCTAAAATTTAAATTCAATACTTGCAAATGAATACAAAACAACATTCTTCTAATCTCAGTATACCGTATTTTAACCCATAGTTTACCGACTTAGCAGTATTTAAGGTGTACCAACTATTTGGGATTTTAAAAAATTATTTCAAAAAAAAGGAACATTTAACCGAAAGATTACGGTTGAAGTTGGCATCGTCATGTAGCCATCAAGCCTGCAGATCAATTTTGAGGCTTAATTAGTAGCGCTCTATAGTGAAATAAGTCATAATAAGAGCACTAAATAAAAAGGGGATGCTGTTATGAAAGTCATTAACGTTAAGCTGGTTGTGAAGCCTGGAGAACAGGACAGATATGAGGCATTCATCGATAAGTTAGTTCAAGGCTCCCGGGCGGAGACTGGCAATGTCAGTTACGACCATTTTAAAAAGATCGGCAGCGATACGGATTATGAAATTATCGAGCATTGGCAAGACGGTGCCGCTGTTGATTTCCATAATGAAACGCCGCACTTCAAAGCCTTTTTAGCCGGCGTGGGTGATTTTCTAACTGAAGATCCCGTGATTACCCGGATGACCTATGGTGAGTAGTGGTTTCATAATTGAATAACCGGTTAGAATTCACATTACCGCGCTAAGATCTGAATGATTTTAACGCGGTAATCTATTTTTGTGAAATAATTCTCATATTCTCGTTTTTTCTTGAAAAAATTGGGAAACTATTTGGAGACACTTCAATTGTAATCTATAAAGGTATAGGTTACGCTTACGGTGTAATAAGTATTGTTATAGGTAAAGAGAGACTTATACTTCAGGATTGATTTGGCATGACTAATTTTTAGACATTCGGTAAGTAGAAATTGGACTAGTTAACTTTTGAGGCGGTAATGAATGCCTAAAGGGGGAATTAATCATGACCAGATATCGTGCAAGTAGACCTGATGCGGAACAAAAGGTGCATTTTAAACTATATAAATCTGGAACTATTTGGGTTGCCATGGGAATTGCAACAGTTTCGCTGGCCTTGTTTGGTGGCCAAGTAAACGCCTCCGCTGAGACTGCAACAACTGCAGCAACTGCAACAAGTGAGACAACGACTATTAGTTCCTCAACTGAAACTAACAGCATCTCTGGCGATAGCTTTGTTTTAAGCCACGGCCAGTCGTCTTCAGTGGACACTGCAACTACTCAGAGTGCGGACACTGAAAAGACTGACGATCAGGTCTCAACTCGAGATACAACTGTTGTGAAAACTGATCCAGCAGAAGTCCAAGCTGACTCTTCACAAGTAGAACCGGTTAAGACTGCGGAAAGCACTAAAGACACAGCTTCAGAACAGGTAAGCACAGTAACTGCTGTCAAGGCAGAGACTACTACGAAGCCAGAAACTACTAGTAAGTCAGCTAAATCAGAAACTTCAGAAATAACACCAGAAGCACTAAAAACGACCAATAATACCCAAACAACGCAAACAATTAAATCAACCGCAGCGCAACAGTCACTAAAAACTGCTGAAGCGCCCACAACGGTTAACCCGCTGAAGCCGCAAACGTTGCCAACGGGTACGATTACCTGGGATCAGACAGGGAATCCTAACGGCTGGCTGTCAAAGAATAGTACCATTGGCGGGGTTCAGGTCGATAGCGATTATAACTTAAAGGCTATCTTGGAACGAAGTTATTATTACACAATCAATGATTGGACAGGCCAAGCCAAAGTTAATCCCAATCCGGTGACGTTTATAAAGACGGCCTGGGAATTTGGAACGCCTTTTACGGAAACCTTTTACCGGACGGCTAGTGTGGATACAGCTGGTAAGATCGTGCTGTCTGACTGGCAAACCGCTGACGGTCAGTTGGCGACGACCTTTAAATATCCCAACGTGACGAGCTTACCTGATATCAAGGGGTACAAGCCAGCCCAGTGGAATCAGGGTAGCCGGGCGGATAGTCCAACGGATTACCCCTATGAGTTGATTGATGTCAAACCATTTAAACTTACCGATCTGAATGGCTGGGATGTGACAAAGGGTGAAACTGGCATTACAGCCCACTCAGATTACGTGGTGACAACTTACCTGCCTGAAAAACAGAAATGGACGCTAACGTTTATTGATTCCAGTACCAATCAGCAGCTCGATCAGCTTTCCGCTGTGAATCCTAGCGAAATGCCGATCACACCAGCTTTTTGGTCACCGACTAAATCAATTCAATACTTTGAAAATGAAGGTTACCGATTCATCAGCAGCGATTATCCAACGACTACTTGGTACATGGATACCGATTCAAACGTGACGCAAAACTTTAATTTTTACTTCACACCGAGAATTGATTACGGTACGGCGACCTCAACGCGGACCATTCATTTCACCAAACAGGATGGCACTACGCAATTAGCGCCAGATGAAATTCAAACCATGACCTACACCACAATCAAAAACGCGGTGAGCGGTAACGTGATCTACGTGCCAACTGGTGTTTATAACGCCTTTAATTCACCGATCGTAGCAGGATATACGCCGGAAATTGCGACTGTACCAATGCTGGGAGTGGGCTTATTATGGACAGCACCAGAGTCAACAACGGTAATTGTTAGATATACGCCAACAACTCCCGGAAGCGGTGGTGGAACGGTCACGCCACCAGTAACGCCAACAACACCAACAACGCCGGTGACACCAGTGTCGCCTGTAACGCCAGCAACACCCATAACACCAGTTACACCGGAAACACCAGGAACAACACCGTCAACGCCCGAAACGACCGTTGTCATTCCCCCAACGACTTCTAAAAAACAGGTTCCAAATTCAAATAAAACGCCAAAGTCTAATAAAGTAACAACGGTTTCTGACAAGAATACGGTTATTAGCCGTCAAAAGGAGTCTAACGCTGTTGCTCATGTTAAAGTGGTTACTACTGCTCAAAGGGAAATGCCCGCTAATTCAAAATTAACGCAAACTCGTCCAGCAACTCAGAATCTACCGCAGACCAATGAGGCTAACTCATCTGTAATTACGGTTATGGGAATGACTGTATTAACCAGTTTGCTGGGACTGTTTGGTTTGAAACTTAAACGGCATTACGAATAGACTTATTTTGCAAGAGTAATCAACGTAGTAAATATAAAAGTCCTGATCAATCTAAAAATTGGTCAGGACTTTTATTTTATTGCATAAAAACAGCCCGGGGTATGCAGGTACGAGGGGCTGTGATACATATTGTTTCAGCGTGTTGCTGAAACAAACCGTTTTCAGTCATAGTTTTAAACCGGGACAGTAGTTTAAAATTGTCGACTAATGCTGATTACGCTGGATAACAGTTGAAGGGATAAGGAGCAACTGCTTGAGGGGACCAGTGTAACCCGTGAAAACGGTCAGGGAAGCCGTAGAAACATACGGGTATTTTGTAACCAGTTCCGTTGAATTGATTACGGTGGCATTTTATCAACATTGACTGACAATGGCAACTAAAAACACTTGAGATTTTCAAGCTAATCTTTGGACTTTATTTTGAAACCAAGTACAATATTCTTATTCTAAAGTAGACCAATTTTGATGAGCCAGTTTTCTAAATCCCAACACAAGAGAGAAAGTGAAGACAATGTTAAAAAAATTCTGGGTAACCGTTATCGTATTGATCCTGTTATTGCTGAGCTTAGGGCAAGTTGCAAAGGCGGCGTATCCCTGTTAACCCATGGCGTTTTGAAACCCCGCAAGCCACGGTTCAAATTAAGACGGGTCCCTATTACACCGCGGTTTGGAAACGGGCAATTACAGCCTGGAACGCCAAAAAAGTGTTTAAGTTTAACATTTTGAACGGACCAGCTCAGATTACGATTCAGCCTGCTCAGGCCAACGAAGCATCGTTAGTCACCCATAATTACGTTGGGGTGGCCTATGTAAATTATGATACGACTAAACGAATCACTGATGTAAAAGTACACCTGATTCATACGCTGTTGAAGAAGTATGCTTATACGACTACACAGCGGGTCAACGTTGCCGAACATGAGTTAGGGCACGCAATGGGCTTAGCCCACAATCCGAATAAGCAAAGCGTGATGTACAAAACGACCCGGTACGTGGATATTCAACCGGTGGATGTAAGCAACGTGCAGTACCTGTACAGCCTGCCACCAGCACAGTATTTTATTAACACGACAGTGACGACAACGACGACCAACACTAATACCGATATTGCCAGCGATGCTTTGCTTAAAACGGTTTTTACTCGACAGACAAAAGAAGCTGTGCGAGTGGTTTCTGAACAGTACTGATTAGAATTATTATGGTGTAGTGGAATTTAACTTTATCATATTAAGACTTTTTTGAATAATATAATTCAGGATTATTGTGTTGATTACTGACAGAATAATGTGAGTGTATTTACGTGACGAAATCAAGCTTGCGTGCTAATATCTCATCAGAATTTCACATCCGGTGAAACTCGGCATCGGCATAGGAGAAGAGGGCGATAAAATGTTAAAAAAGCGTCATAGCGGTTTGACCGCCAAAACTGTTCAGTTACCATGGCATGTTTTGATGACCTCGGCATTGTTCTCTAGTAGTTTGTTATTGGGTTCTTTGATGTTAAATGTGAAAGCTCATGCTGAAGACAGGACAACAGCCGTTTCTTCAACCAATATTGAGCAAAGTGTGGCTGATACCCCAACGGCTGAAAGTGTCGCCACTGCGGCACCGGTGGCAGAGAGTGGCTCAGTACCGGCTACAAACAGTGCGCCAGCCAATAATGCGTCTGTTGAAAACGAGACTGCGAGTACCGTACCAACGGCTAGCAGTGCAACGACTACAACTGAAAGTGCGGTTACGCCTCAGCAGGGGGATGCTGAAGGTGTGGCAACTGAAACGCCAGCGAATCAGCCAGTAGGTGAGACTGTCTCGACTAATGAAACTAACGTAACTAGTGCAACTAATGAAAGTACACAGCCGGCGAGCATTAGTAAAACGAGTTCGCAACCGGTGACTCAAATACCTGAACAGCGGGAACAGTCAACAGCAGCTAGTACATCACTAAAAGATCGATCCGGAGTGTTATCAGAAACGGATCCGCAAGTTGCGACGCAGGCGTTGCCTGAAGTGCAGACGGTGGCACCAGCCAAGATCGGCGTTGATCTGATCAAGGACGTTAAGTTAAACGTTCCGGTCCCAACCAATGGGACGAATGCTATTACGGCAACGAACGCTTTTAACGTCACTAATGCCGCTGTAACCAACATGAAACAGTTAAATGTCCATCCGAAGATGACCACGATTGGTCAGCAGGGCTGGCAAGGCAGTACCTATGCAGCAGCGATTCCAGCGACAGCGACTGGGGTCGATCCAGCAACCAATAAACTGTATATCGACGAATGGATGCCAGACACGGGCATGCAGTACCTAACGTATATGACTAATTATCAGACTAATTACGCAACGTTTGATGCGTTTAGAAGTCAGTTCTCTAAAGCTAATTTAGCAACCATGACCGATTTCACAACTGCCAATTCACTGCAAGAATCGGGTCCGACCACCCATGCATACACTCAATTTTATGCTTATATGATGCAGGGTTGGTGGACGATGGAGGGAATGCAGTATGCAACCTCGTTACAAAATATCGATGTCCATGACTATTCGGCAGTTACTCAAGCAACGTTCGGTCAAGATGTGATTGGTAACTTGTGGGATATTTCAGCATTAGCTGGCTTGCCCAATCTGAAAGCCGTTAAAATCTTAGACCAGCCAATACAGGATATGAGTGTCCTGCGGTCGTTACCGCAGTTAACGAGCATCGATATAGGTTGGGGGCAAGTGTCTGATCCATCCGGATTGAATGTGAACTATCCGCAAAGTATTTTGCGGTACCAATATATTCCAATCAGTCCAATGGTTTTCCCCGTTGGCACAACGAGTGTTCAAATCACCTTTAACGTTGTTGGTACCGATGGACTGCCGCGTACTGTTAATCCTTATGGTGGTATTTCGTATCCTGGTGATAATGGATATAGCGTAATCGCCAGTACCGCAAATGCCGCTCGGGTAGGAACAAATACCATCGTATTCAGTAATTTATTGACACCGCCCAATGGCCGGTATGGTGTACTGACAGCGTTCTTTCCAATGGCTCAGCCCAATGGGGTTACTCAGGACGCCTTTGATGGCTACATTACCATCCCATACCTGATTTCAAATACTCGTGGGCGGGTGAACGTGAAT
Source organism: Secundilactobacillus hailunensis (assembly GCF_005405185.1). Classification (GTDB taxonomy): domain Bacteria; phylum Bacillota; class Bacilli; order Lactobacillales; family Lactobacillaceae; genus Secundilactobacillus; species Secundilactobacillus hailunensis. Next base: position 79,514 of record NZ_BJDO01000003.1, on the reverse strand, counting down.
TATCAGTATCTGCAGACGGATGGCCAGCAACCGGAGATTGGCGCTAGTGCCACCCTTACTAATACGATTGGCACAGCATTTGACCTCAACAACAACTCGGCGACTAATTTTCCAATGAGTTATCTGGTAGATAAACTTGGCTCTAAGTACATCGTCTTGAATGGCACTGGTAAATACAGTGATTATCTGGCAGGCAACGGGCAGGCAAATCGGGTTGTCACAACGGGTACCTTTGCTGCAGCAGATACTAACCTGACTGTATTATTTGCGGATACTATTCCAGCTACCGTTCAGCATGGCTACTATCAAGGTGGCAACTTTATCTCCTTTGGCCAAGATGATGAGGTGGACACAGATATTAACGGTGGGCCGTTGATCAGCAGTACGGTCAAGTCGATTCCGCACTATACCTTTTCCGGCGCTGCGGTAGTTGATCCCAATGGGGTGGTGATACCGATCAGTGCAACGACGGTACCGTACCTGATTCCGGGCTACACGCTGCGTTTGACCTACGCCCCCGTGACCGTATCGGTGCCAATCACGATAAAGGATAATTTAGGAACGGTTTTGGCAACGGGTTCTGGGATTTCAGGCGCGTACACGGCTACTTTTCCACTGACGGATTTGCAAGCACAGTTACCTAATATTTCGAACTACACGTATGATCACGTGACTAAATTAGATGGTTCAGCGCTAGGAGCCAACTTCACGTTTGGCGATGTTGAGGATGGGTTAGTCGTGATCTTTAATGCTAATACCTTAATCATTCCAGTTCAGCAGGTAGATGAAGATGGCAATCCCCTAACGGAAACGACCATTTCTGGACCAGCTAACGGTGCCTTGACACCGGCAGATCTAGCAATGCTGGCACCAACATTGCCACATTACGTGATTGATCACTTGGTGGCTGCAGATGGTTCAGCGTTGCTCGACAACTTTACGTACGCGGATATCGTTGGCGGTATTAGGGCGGTTTACGCAGTCAAACAGGTCAACGTAGCCGTTCGGGTAATGGATGAGCTGGGGAACCTCATTAGTACTGATTTGAGTATTTCGGGACCAGCCACTGATGAGCTCAACGCTACGGTGCTGGCAAAATTGATTGCAAATATTCCGGGGTACACCTTTAAAACACTGCAGGATGCGCAACGAGATGTGATTCAGCTACCAACGCTCTATGGCAGTTTACCGTCAATTTTATTACTGGTCTACACTAAGGATGCCCTGCCGGAAAATCCAAGCACGCCAGGTAGTCCAATAACGACGCCGCCAGCGGAAATTCAGCCGTGGTTAGTGGGGCACGTGATCTATGCTTTGACTACATTAAAGCTGTACAGTTCGCCTGAATTTGCAACCAGTAACGTCCTGGCAACTTACGTGAAGAAGCCCCGTATCTACCGGCCCCGGTTCATGGTGATCGGATGGGTCTATGATTCGCAAAACCAGCTGCGCTACCAAGTTCGTGATATTAATGAAAAGAGCGCTACTTACGGACTGACAGGTTACGTGGATGCTGATCCAGCCATGGTGCGCAGCGCTTACTATCAGACGCTGCCGAGTGCAATCACGGTGTTAAATCCTAAGGGCATTAACAGCTACAGCACCGCTGATCTAACGGGTAAGGTCGATCATTACAAGCAGGGGACTGTACTCCAAATCGTTAGTCTCGTGGCTGACCGGGTGGCAACCCGCTTTATTCTAGCGGATGGCAGCTACATCACGGCTAACAAACAGCTGGTTAAGATGGGTGTGGTGCCAATGCCTAGCTCAGCTAACAAATTGGCAGCGTTGAACCGGTATGACGATCTACAGCTAACGAAGCGCAATCAGCACTACCCGGCAATTGCACCGCAAACCTTCCGAATCAAGGGCTGGGATTACTCTAATGGATATAATTATCAGGTTAAATCGTTAAAACGCTATCTGGTGAGCGGTGGTTATATTACCGCCTATTCAGTATTAGTTAAGGCCCAATTTTAAAAAAAGGCATCACGGTGACCAAAGTCGGGATCGTGATGCCTTTTTGCTAGTTAGTGAGGTTTTTAATATGTTCTCACTTAAATATGCGATATGATAATAGGGGATAGTGTGAAAATTAAGTATTGAAAACTAATAGATGAAGTGGAGAGAAGTCATTTTGAGCCATTTAATTATTTCAGGCATCGTGGCTTATACGTCAGCGAATGTTGATTATTTAATTATTTTGATGTTAATATTTGGCCGCACCAAGCAGTGGCATGAACGCTTTTCAGTCTTTCTAGGCGACTTATTAGGTTCCGCATTAGTTGTACTGGTGGCTTTAGTGATGGCGTTTATCCTGCACTTTATTCCCAGCCTTTGGATGCTTGGACTACTTGGTTTAGTCCCAATCTGGATGGGTGTGCGACTGGCATTTAATGGGTCAGATGATGACGATAGAGCAACGGTCGATCAGACATTGAATGCTAAGCGAAAGCTCTTCTGGAACGTGGTTTTGATCACCATTGCCACTAGTGCTGATAATCTCAGTATTTTTGTACCCCTGTTTGTGACATTACGAGCAAATGGAATCGTGATTATTTTGGCAACGTTCCTAGTTATGCTGATAGTATTCTGCTTTGTGGGGTATGGCATGGTGAAATTACCTACAATTGCACTTTTGCTGGAAAATTACGGTCGCTGGATCACCTCAGCAGTCTATATTGGACTTGGGTTGTATGTCATGTGGAATAATGGAACGTTTAGATTTTTAATGAACTTATTATGAGTGCTAACTGCTTAGTTGTTACAAAAATAGTGGCTGATTTACTGTACTTTGGGAAGACACATCAAAGTGCAGCAAGTTAGTCACTATTTTTGTTATTTCTAATTAAGTAACGTTTACGATCGCCGAATCAACTGCACGGAAAGCCGCCGTACTTTTGCTGGTCGCTGAGGATCTTTCATGCGGTTGATGAGCGCGTCAACTGTCTCATGTCCAATGGTCGTAGTCGGCTGCTTAACCGAAATCACCGGCTGTTTAAAATAGTTAAACCACGTGATGTTATCAAAGGTTGCGACTTTAACATCCGTTCGGTTCAGCAGCTTTATTTCTTCTAGTACCACCATCAGTAAGGTATTATCACCCGCAAACAGTGCATCGCACTTTTGGTTGATCAGCAGGTCTCTCACGTAACCCATGGCTTTTAGCTGCTGGACGTCACTGGTGTAGATCAGCTCATCATCGATAGGTAACTGGTATTCTCTCAAAGCTTGTTTGTAGCCCTTTAAACGTTCCTGACCCGAAGTCTGGACACCGCTGACGACAATACCCACCTTGGATGCGCCTTGGCGAATCAGTTCTTCAACGGCCAGTTTCGCGCCGAATTCATTGTTCACGAGCACGGTATCAAACTGCGCAATTTCGGATTTAGGAGCGCGGTCAAAAAAGACCGTTGGGGTGTTACCGACTAAACTCGGATAGTCGATGGTTTCGTCAGTGCTGGCAATGATAAAACCGGAAACGTCATAGTTACGTAAAATTTTAATGGCCTGGCGTTCTTTTACTGGGTCTTCATCAGAGTTAATGATCAAAACGGTGAAATTATATTTCGTTGCTTGGTCTTGGATGGCTCGGTTGACGTCTTTAAAGAAATCATTAGCCGTGTTTGACACGATAACACCGATCATTTTACTTTGCTGTGAGCGCATATTGCGCGCAAACATACTTGGCCGATAACCGGAACGGGTGATGATGCGCTGGATGTGTTCCTTAGTTTCGAGACTAATGCCTGGCCGGTCGTTTAACGCGCGCGAAACGGTTGCAATCGAGACGCCAGCCTTTTTGGCAATTTCTTTAATGGTAATGCGCCGATTATTTTCAGTCATCAAAAGCCTGCTACTGATAACTTATAAAAAGTTAACGATTTTTCTTGCTTCTTCCTATCCCGTCTCGCATAATGCTCGCTACTGCGGTTGATATGATAGTCCACAAGCGTTAATTCCCGGCTAGCCACCGGTACATACTTTGCAGCCTGTTTTAGTAGGCTAAGGCAAAGTTTTTAGTATCCCTGATATTCAGGGCAGCATTTAAATCACGGTCATTGGTATAGTAACAATTAGGACAGTGATAAGTACGTTCACTCAGCTTTAAGCTCACTTTCTTAGTTCCGCAGTTATGACAAAGCTTGGAAGTCGGTTCAAAGCGACCGGTGAGATGCACCGGAATTCCTAATTGCTGACATTTAGTAATCAGTTTCGCTCTAAAGTTATAGAGACCTTGCTGAGCGATAGATTGAGCCAAATGCCGATTTTTCATCATCCCACTAATATTCAAATCTTCTAGAGCAACCCATTGCGGTTTGGTTCTCACCACAGTGGTAATCAGCTTATTTTGATAATCGATTTGAATATTAGTTAACCGTTGATAGAGCCGCTGCACTTTCAGCTGAGTTTTAGCTAGGTTTAAATCAGTAGCAGATCTGCCTTCCTTCTGTTTTCTAGCCTTCAGTGCACGATACTGGCGTGATAATTTTCTTTGTAGCCGTCGGAGCCGTTTCCTGATTCGCTTTAGACGACTGCTTTTGTTCTGATTACCGTAAATGGAACCGTCACTTAAGATGGCGAAATTCTTTAATCCTAGGTCAATGCCGATAGGACAGCCATCTAATGTAGGTTGAATCGGATCAACCTGTTCCACAACACAGGTCAGATAATACCGACCAGCTTTAACTTTCACCCGCCCATTTTTAATGATAAAGTGTTCGGCATCTGTAGGAATATAGCCGAATTCTTTCAACCGTATCCAGCCCAGTTTAGGCAATTTAATCCGGTGCCGTTCACAAGCAATAATTTGTTTCTGCCCGTTCTTAACGAAATAGTAGCTGCCCTGACCATGTTTAAACGAACGCCAATGCGGATAACCACTTAGCTTCTTAAAAAAACGTTTCATGGCCGTATCCGCATCAATAAACGCTTGCTTAATGGACTTGGCATACAATTCTTTAATCCACTGATCATCTGGATTAGCATCCAAATAATCATGATTAAACCACTTAGAAAACTCATAGGCGCTCATGTAGTGATAACCACACTCATAACGCTGACGATTAATATCTAAAAAGAGGTTGTAGGCCCATCGACTGCCGGATATCTGCTGATCAATCTGCCAAGCCTGCTTATCAGTTGGCTTAAGCTCAACTTTATAGGTAATTAACATCGCATTTCCTCGTTTAATTAAATTTGATGCCCCACTTTATCCAGTGGGTTCGTGATAATTATACCGGATAGATCCCTTTAAAAGTCATTTTAAGGGAATTATGAGGGAAACTATTTTTCAAATCAGTCAGGTTATTTAAGACTGTCAAAACAGCATGATACTATCCTTTTTTTATAATGCTTACGTAAGTTGGAATGAGTTACTAAATTCATTTTATAAATCTATTTTAAGGTATTTTGAATAAAAAGGGTACTTTTTTCGTAAACGTTTACGAAGTATGAAAGCGCTGTCTTGAAGCGCTTTCACGGATTCTGGAGGAAAAGGAAATTTTTACCAATCCCGATAAAACCCGTTTTATTTTCTCTGACCATGCTAATCTAATAACTGAAAGCGGTTACAAGATACATTAAATAATTTTGAAGAGTGGTGAATGACATGCTATTAGGAAGTATCGAAGCGGGTGGTACCAAGTTCGTTGCGGCAGTTGGTAATGAAGATTATCGGGTGCAGGAACGGATCCAGTATCCGACAACAACCCCAGAGGAAACGATTCAAAAATCAATTGATTTCTTTAAGAAGTTTCCCGATTTACAGGCCATTTCGGTTGCGTCATTTGGGCCAATTGAAATTCGTAAAAACGCACCATTATATGGATACATTACCGATACCCCCAAACCTGGTTGGGCAAACACCAATTTCTTGGGGATGTTGAAAAAAGCCTTTGACATTCCAGTTTATTGGACGACGGATGTCAATGGCTCAGCATACGGTGAATATACCTTATCAACGTTATTCAACGAAAAGATTGAAGCGTTGACGTATTACACCATTGGTACTGGCGTTGGTGCCGGCACCGTGCTGGATGGTAAGTTTATTGGGACTTTGGGCCATCCTGAAGTCGGTCACGTTCGCTTGAAACGTCATCCGGATGACTTAGATTTCAAAGGCATTTGCCCGTATCACGGTGATTGTCTGGAAGGTCTGGTTGCCGGCCCAACGTTTGAAGCGCGGACAGGCAAGAAGGGCCAAGACATTCCGCTGACCGATCATGTTTGGGACATCATGGCTTACTACGTTGCGCAAGCAGCCTTGCAGACCACGTTGCAGATTCGTCCCCAAAAGATCGTCTTTGGCGGCGGGGTCGTCAGTGAGGAATTCTTGAAGAAGGTACGCAAGGACTTCGCTGATTTAATGAATGATTATGTCGATGTCGGTGATTTGGATAAATACATCACCATGCCACTGGCAAAGCATAATGGTTCAGCGACGATTGGCAATTTTGCTTTAGCCTTTCGCGAAGTTAATCAATTAGTAGACTAATGATTTAAAAATTTAAAGGAGAGATTATTTATGAAGAGTTTAGTACTTACTGGAACTAAGAAAATGGAAATTAAGGAATACAACAAGCCAACCCCTAAAGCTGACGAGATTTTAGTTCACACTGCCTATGCTGGTATCTGTGGGACTGACCATGCACTGTACAATGGCCTTCCTGGTTCAGCTAACGCCGTTCCACCAATCGTTTTAGGCCATGAAAACTCAGGGATCGTTGAAGCTGTTGGTGCTGATGTTGATGGCTTCAAAGTCGGCGACCGTGTGACCGTTGACCCTAACATCTACTGTGGTAAGTGCTTCTACTGCCGGACTGCCCGCCCAGAATTATGTGACAGTTTGTCAGCCGTTGGTGTTACCCGCGATGGTGGCCTAGAAGAATTCTTCACCGCTCCAGCCAAGGTCGTTTATCACTTACCAGACAGCGTTTCATTAAAGGCCGGTGCTACTACTGAACCATTATCATGTGCCGTTCATGGTGTTCAACTCTTGAAGTTGACCCCATATCAAAAGGCTTTGGTTATTGGTGATGGCTTCATGGGTCAATTATTCGTACAATTGCTTGAAGCTTATGGTGTTCACCAAGTCGACTTCGCCGGCATCATTGACGACACACTGAAGTTCAACAAGGACAAGTTCGGTGTTACTAACATTTATAACACTACTCGTGACAAGATTCCTAGTGACTACGATGTTGTGATTGAAGCCGTTGGGTTACCAGAAACTCAAGAAGAAGCCGTTGAAGCTACTCGTAAAGGTGCTCAAGTTTTGATGTTTGGTGTCGGCAAACCTAACCAACACTTCCAGATGAACACTTACGAAGTTTATCAAAAGCAATTGACCATCCAAGGCTCATTCATTAACCCGAACGCTTTCGAAGATGCTATTGCTCTTCTTGCAAGCGGTAAAGTTGATGTATTGCCATTGATCAGTCATGAATTGAACTTCTCACAAGTTGCTGATGTACTTGAAGGCAAGGTTCCGAATGTTTCTAAAGCCGTTGTTAAAGTCAGCGACGAGAAGTAACGGACGTTGTTTCAGTAAATCAGACTAAGGAGTAATAAATCATGAAACTAACTGATTACGTAACGGGTATCCAACACGTTGGGATCCCATCAAAAGATCTAGACGTCACCATTGCATTTTACAAGAAACTGGGTTTTAAGGTTGCCGGTTTGTTCCATAACGGTGAGAACCGCTGTGCCTTCTTGCAGCTCGGTAACTACATCATCGAAACCTGGGAAGGTGATCCGGTGGTAATGAAGACCGGTGCTATCAACCATGTTTCATTAAATGCAACGGACATTGATAATGCTTGGAAGGCCGTTCATGAACTTGATGGGATTACCTTCTTGGATAAAGAGATTCAATCAATTCCTTCATTCTGGGATCATGGTATTCGGTTCTTCAATATTCAGGGACCTAACCATGAAAAGATTGAATTCTGTGAAAAACTGACAAAGTAATGACGAAAGGGCGTGAAAAAGCGATGAATGCAGTTCACCAACCAGTAACACTATCCGCACAATCTTCAAAACGTAACATTAGTATGGCAGCATCGCTAGGATATTTTGCTATTTCGCTTGTGATCAACTCGCTGGGAAACGTCCTTACGTTGGTTACTAGCACGCATATTCACCCGTCGTTTCTAGGTTCCGCGTACTGGACCGCGGCTGAATCGAACTTAGGTCATGCCTTACTGGGAAATAATTCAATGGTCTTGTTTTGGGCTTTCCTAGTATTAGGGATGATCATCTCACTGCTCAATGCAGCGTTAATGCACCACTTTGAATGGCAACGGGTTTTAGGTAACTTTGCCTTTCTGCTACCATTCTCACTATTTATTCAGTGGTTTGGTGACATTTTCAACCGCATTATGCCAAACGCTTATTCGCCAGGCATGGTGACGTTGTACGTGCTGATTAACTTCATCGGTGTGGCTTGCATGGGAACTGCCATCTCCATCTATCAGCGGGTGAACTTGGTCTTGCACCCAGCCGATGATCTCACTCAGATTCTGCGCTACCGGTATTGTCATGGTAACGTGACGCTTGCAATGTGGTTCTCCTACGTACCACCGACTATCATGGGGCTGATTGCAGTGCTCATGACGGGCAGTCTAGTCAATATTGGGATTGGTACCTTGTTTGCCTTTCTATTCCAAGGCAGCATCACGGGAATTGCCGATCGGATCGTCTTTCCGAACCTGAAACATCAGGCGTTGGATGTCGGGCGTTAATCAAATAATAAGACTCATCAGTGACTGCTGGTGGGTCTTATTTTTTGTCAATTTTAGTCGTTAAAAATGCTATACTGATGGCATTATAAAAAAGGGGTGATCAGAGATGGCACAAAAACCATTAGCAGATTACGAAAAAGATATTCCTGAAGTCACTGAACTATTGGCTAAAGATGCTGATTTACAAAAGTTCTTCACTGACTTAACACCAGGCTACCAGCGGGAGTGGGCTCGTTTTATTTTCGGGGCTAAAGCTGAAGCTACTCAACAGCGTCACATTGAACAAATGAAGGTGGTCTTTAAAGCGGGCTACAAATCAAAACGGGCGTATGATTCACGACCTAAGGAATAGGGTATTAACGAACTTCGTGTAAATGAAGTTCGTTTTTTATTGCATTTTTAAAAAAGTGATTGATTACTCACTAGTGAGTAATCAATCACTTACCTTGAATGGAGGAATTGAAATGCCTAATGCAATTATTGATTTGAAACATTTAGTTAAAAAATTTGGCAAACAAACGGTTTTGAAGGATGTGAATTTAGCGGTTATGCCCAAACAGATTGTTGGTTTGATTGGTCCATCGGGTGCTGGCAAATCAACGGTTATTAAAACAGCCTTGGGTATGGAAGTTGCGGACGGTGGCAGTGCAACGGTCTTTGGACAAGTGATGCCTAATCGAAAGTTACTGTCACGAATCGGCTATATGGCGCAGACTGACGCATTATATGATTCCTTATCTGGCCGAGAAAATTTAAAGTTTTTCGCTCAGATGAAAGGCATTAAGAAGGCTGAAATTAGCGCTTCTATCGATCACGTGGCCAAGGTGGTTGATCTGCAAGATGATCTCGACAAGCGGGTGAGCGGTTATTCTGGTGGCATGATGCGTCGACTTTCATTATCAATCGCGCTATTAGGGAATCCTGAATTACTGGTATTAGACGAACCAACTGTGGGTATTGATCCAGCGCTACGACGACAAATTTGGCGTGAGCTTGATTCTATTCGCGATGAAGGCCGCAGTATTCTCATCACTACCCACGTGATGGATGAAGCTGAACTGACAGATAAGGTGGCATTATTATTGGGCGGCTCGGTGATTGCTTTTGATGAACCGGTAGCACTTAAAATGCAGTACAAAGTCGATTCAATTGAAGACGTATTTTTGAAGGCAGAAGGTGAATTACAATGAGAACATTTGCAATTATGAAACGGGTATTAACCGAAATGCTACGTGATAAGCGTTCATTAGCCTTGATGTTTTTAGCACCGATCTTGGTTTTGTGGTTGATGAGTGTCATTTTTACGGCGAACTCCACCACCAACGTAGAGGTTGGAACAGTGGGGGTAACGACTAGCGTTTCAACTAATTTAGATAGGGTCAAGCACGTTAACGTTCAGCATTACGCCAGTCAAGCTAATGCCAAAAAGGCCATGAAGGCTGATAAAATCGATGCGATTATCCACAAGACTGGCAATGATTATAGTTTAACCTATGCGAATACGGATTCTAGTAAAACATCGGCCGTCAAAATGGCTTTCAAGTCTGCTTTGACCCAAACCAATATTAATCAAATGAAGACCCAGTTGGGTGTTGCTCAGAAAACCATTGGTAAATTACAGGCAACGTTACCAACACCAGTACAAAAGCAGATGCAACAGCAGATGCCAACACAGAAAAAAGCCGCCACTCCGCAAATTACGAACCACTATGTTTACGGTGATTCTAGTACCGGTTTCTTTGATAAAATGCTACCAATTCTGATGGGTTTCTTTGTTTTCTTCTTCGTATTCCTGATCTCAGGCATGGCACTCTTAAAGGAAAGAACCAGTGGAACGCTCTCCAGGTTACTAGCAACGCCGGTTAGACGTTCAGAAATCGTGTTTGGTTACATGGGGAGTTATGGTATTTTAGCAATTTTCCAAACTATTCTGATTGTCATGGCCACAATTTGGCTGTTAGGGGTTGAAGTTGTTGGTAATGTTATCAGTATTATCGTCATCAATTTGATTTTGGCCCTAGTGGCGCTGGCATTTGGTATTTTATTATCGACCTTTGCCAACTCCGAATTCCAAATGATGCAGTTTATCCCAATCCTGATCATTCCACAAATTTTCTTCTCTGGTATCATTCCAATGGATTCCATGGCCAGCTGGATTCAAGATATTTCCTATATCATTCCAATCAAATATTCCGGCGATGCAGTTACTGGAATCATGATGCAGGGGAAGAGTCTATTCACGTTCGGTGGTGATATTGGTGTCTTGCTGATCTTCTTAGTCGTGCTGACCTTCCTAAATATCAGAGGGCTCAGACGCTACCGGAAAGTATAGGGGGGATTACATTGAAACAAGAAATTTCAGCAAGTTATCGTGATTGGCTTGAAGCACAGGAAATGCCTAATGGTAAACGCTCTGCCATGCTATCAGCTTTGGAGTTGTTTTCCAAGCAAGGATTTGACGGGACTTCAACCATGGCCATTGCTAAAAATGCCGGTATTAGTCAGGCAACGATCTTTAAGTATTTTAAGACTAAGGATGATCTACTGACGGCAATTTTAAAGCCTATGATCGATCATCTTTTACCTGAATATCGAGAAGATTTTCTGTCAGATATCCCTAAGCCAGCTTCTTTGCGGGATGCCGTGCATTTTCTAGTCCGCAACCGGTACGAATTCGTGAAGCAAAATAAGGAAGTGGCTTTGATCTTTCTGACACAGATTATGACCAACGCCAATACCAGAGCAATGTTTCAAACATTTATGAAGGAAACCGCACCGATGTTCATCGATAATATTTACGGGGAACTAAAAAAGAGCGGCAGTTTGCGGACAGAATTAGCTCCAGTAGCGGTCCTACGAACGATTTCCGGTCAGTTATTAACTTACTTTATTCAGCAGCAAGTCTTACTGCCGGATGCTAAATTCGATGAAGATGCTGATTTACAAACGATTGAAGACTTGATCGTACACGCACTCAGTAAGGATTCCAAATAAAATGGTATAAAAATGGCCTGATTATCAGAATTAACTGGTAACCAGGTCATTTTTAGCGATAAATTAGTTATTTTCTTCTGGCTGCTTAACTGGAATTTCAACTGATTTCGGATTCCGTTGCAGCAAGACGGCAGCGGCAATACCACCGATTAAAGCCAGAATTGCTGAACTGATTGCAACGGTTATCATCCCGTTATCATAAGCGTGAATGACGATCCGCTGAAAGTCTTGTGCAAATGGCGCGTGACTCAATCGATTAGAAAAGGCGATACCGTGGCCAGAAAATGGTCCAGCGTCAATCAGCGCTTTTTTAAGACCGCTAAGTGCTGGTGCCGGCATATTGATCGAAGACAGGTGATTATTCAGATAGGTTTCGTATTGATTGTCCTGAAGCAGGCCCAATACAACCACGCCAATGGTGGTCCCTAATTGACGGAAGACGTTCAGTAAACCAGAAGCCATGCCCATTTCATTGGCGGGAATACCTTCCATCCCAGCAGTGTTGAGCAAGGGGTTGACCATTCCGTTAGCAATTCCCATGAACACCATGCCAGGCCAAAGATCGACGAAACTCACGGTTGGGCTGATTGCCCGTGCCATTAACCAAAAGCCCAGTGTTCCAACGAACATACTGATGCTGATCATCCATTTCTTGGAGTAGCGGGCACTTAAGATTCCAACAATCGGGCCCAAAACCAGTGACCAAACACTCATGACGAGTTGTCTGACCCCAGTTTGGGTAGCAGAATAGCCAATGTAGTTCTGCATCAGCGCCGTTAAGAACGCGTTATAGGCATAGAATCCAGCCCCTAACGCGAAAGCGACGATTACGACCCCAATGAAATGGGGCTTTTTGAACATTTTCAGGTTGACCATGGGATCTTTGGCTTTAGCTTCGGCGATGATGAAGGCGATCATCACGACCACGCCACCAATCAGCCAGCTGCTGACCCGCGCATCAGTCCAGTCCCAGTGTGGATGGCCTTCCTTGACGATCAGACCATAGATAATTGCGAATAACCCTAATGCGGACAGTAACATGCCCAGCAGATCAACTTTTTGGTTCTTACCATAACTAGGGGTTTCTTTAACGTAGAGAATGGTTAAGATCGTTGCGATAATTCCAAAGGGAACGTTAACGTAGAAGATCGATGACCAGCCGAAGTTTTCGACCAAATAACCACCGATCAACGGACCAGATGCTGTTGAAACACCAATGACAGAGCCGAGAATACCCAGCGCTAAACCGCGGCCCTTACCGGAGAAGTTGGAAGCGACTAACGCCATTGATAAGGACATCATCCCGGCACCACCGATGGCTTGCACGCCACGACCGATATCTAAGATCAACAGGCTAGAGGCCATTCCATTGACGGCTGAGGCGATAACGAACAGGATCAACGACCCCAGGAAGATTTTCTTCCGGCCGTACATATCACCCAGTTTTGACATGATCATTAAGGTGACGGCATAAACTAATGTATAGGCGTTTAAGACCCATTGCAGGTTGGTAAAGGTGGTGTTGAAATCACGCACCATGGTTGGCAGTGCGACGTTAACAACGGTGACATCCAGTAGTCCCATGAAAACGCCTAGCCCCATGGCCGCTAATGCGATCCACTGCTTAATACTTGTTTTTTGTGTCATTATTTTGACTCCTTATTTTGAATTTCTGATAAATATTGCGTTACCCAGGTCTGTTTAGCCTGGCAGATGACGATGCTCAGCTCAATTGAATGGATGCCAGCTTTTAGGGCGTCTTGATTAACGCCTTCATCAGTTAACTTCGCTGATAAATGCGCGTGAACTTTACGATAAATATTGAGGTCTTCTTGCACTTTATCGGCATACTCTTGCAGCAGTTGCTGTTGCTGTGTTCGATCCACCGCAAACATGCCCCGAAACTTGAAGCGATAAATAGATTCATTACGCGCGCCTTCTGGCACTGGCTGTTGCATGAGTTGATAAAAAAGAGTTCGGCCAGTATCCGTAATGTGAGCTAACTTCTTATTGCGAGGGTCCTTGGGATTTTCAATGAAGACGATGTCACCGTTAGTTTCCAATTTGGAAAGCAGCGGATACATGACGCCGTTTGAAATCTTTCGCTGAGGCACTAGCGCGCTGCCCAAAACGCCCCGTAACTTATAGCCTGACATGTCGCGGGACATGAGCATGCCAAGAATCAATAATTCATACATAATAGCCTCCATAGGTCTGAGCGACTTATCGAGTATAGGTCGTTTCGACGGGTAATGCAAGAAAAACTTTAAAAAAATAAAGCGACGGTCAAATAAGAAACTAAACAATCCAGTTATATAAAAAATTCCAAAAATATATATTATTCTCCAAATAACGAGAATTTTTACTCAAAATATTGGCGCATTCGTGGTATGATATTAACAGAAGATACAATCCTATATTGGTATGTATATTTTTTCACAAGAAGTTTCTGCAAGCGTGGTGAACTGATTTGCTTGATTCACTGAAACAGTCTGCAGAGACCCTTAGAAAGGGTGAATAAACAAATGAAAAAGTTTGTGGCACTTGTCGGGACCAACACTGTTAAATCAACCAATCGGAAGCTATTGCAGTATATGAAAAAGCGGTATGCGGACGAAGCTGAAATCGACGTTGTTGAACTGAAAGGCTTACCGATCTTTAAGAAAACGAAGGAAGCTTTCGTTCCTCAACAGGCACGTGATATGGCTGATAAGATCGACGCTTCTGACGGCGTAATTATTGGGACACCAGAATATGATCATTCTATCCCAGCACTGTTATCAAGTGCATTAGCATGGCTATCATACGGGATTCATCCATTAATGGATAAACCAGTCATGATCGTTGGTACCTCATACGGAACCTTAGGGGCTTCTAGAGCGCAGGCTCAGTTACGCCAGATTCTGGATTCACCAGAACTAAAGGCAACTGTGCTACCAAGCTCAGAGTTCCTATTAGGTCACTCATTACAAGCTTTTGATGATAAGGGCGATTTAAAATCGGCTACTGAAGCCCAAAAGCTGGATGGCTTGTTTGATGACTTCTTGGATTTTGTTGATTTAACCGATCAGCTGGATCATTCGAAGAAGTTGCACGAGCAGCAAGCAGCAACGTTTTCTTGGGATAACGGAACAACAGGAGATGATAAGTAATGGTTAAATTAGTTGGAATCGCCGGTTCAATCGGTGAACAATCATATAATCGGATGTTATTGGAATTTATCCGTGACCACTTTAAAAAGACGGTTGATATTGAGATCTTAGATATTAATGATATCCCCGTATTTAATGAAGACGAAGATCATGATGATAACCCAGCAGTTCACGCACTAGCGCGTAAGATTTCGGGTGCTAACGGTGTCATCTTAGCAACACCAGAACATAATCATACGGTACCCGCAGCCATGAAGAACGTGATTGAATGGTTGTCCAACAACGTTCATCCACTGGATGGCAAAGCGGTTTGGATCGTTGGGGCATCCTACCATACTCAGGGGTCTTCACGGGCCCAGCTGCACTTAAAGCAAATTTTGGAATCTCCTGGAGTCAACGCGTTTGTGATGCCCGGTAATGAATTTCTTTTGAGTAATGCCAAGGAAGCCTTTGATGCTGATGGTAATTTGAAGGATTCAGGGACCGTTGGTTTCTTGGAATCAGTCATGAAGAAATTCTTAACGTTTATGAGGGTGATTGAAATGTTGGACGCACCAGATCCAAAGAATTCCCACGAAGAAGACATGGAATCTAAACATCCAGTCAATACAACGGTTCCTGACGTTGATATGACTGATCCGGAATGGGTTGAAAAGGCTGCTGAAAAGACCCATGCTGCTAGCGGTGGCGATTACGTCAAACTTGACCGTGGACTCTTGACCGTCGATCAGCTCAATTACTTCCTGAATTCCATGGCGGGTGAATTGACCTTTGCCGATGACAATAACCAGTTCATTTACTACAACAAGAAGACCGATGCAGCACATATGCTGGCACCAAGAACCCCTGATCAAGCAGGTGATCCGTTAAGTGCTGTTCACCCAGCTCGAGTGGTTGAACACGTTAAGCAGGTGCTTTATGCATTACGGACCGGTGAAAGCGACGTCGTTTCAATGCCAGCTCAAACGGGACCTAATCAGCATGTGATGCATTACTACCGGGCAATGCGCGATGAAAACCGGCGTTACCGTGGAGTCAACGAATTAGTGATCGATATTATGCCGATCTTGAAGTATTACTTGGCTGCTACGGGTCAAAAGTTGGTTAAGGATCCGGACGCTGTTCCAATGTCACCAATTACTGGTTTGGATGCCGTTACCAGTGCTTCTAAGCATTCCGATCCGACCAAGGCCGATGCTACGAGTGGGGCTTCAGCTTCTAAGTCAGTTGAAGAAAAGCCTGCAGCGGATGCTACGAGTGGGGCTTCAGCTTCTAAATCAGTTGAAGAAAAACCAGCAACTGATACAACCAGTGGGGCTTCTGAATCAACTGAAGCTGTAAAGCCTGCAGCTGCGGAAGAACCCATCGATGCAGATGCTTTAACTGGTGCTTCTGAGGAAACTTCATCAGAAACCGGTTACACATCTGATGATGATTCGACACCGGCTAAGAAGCCTGCAGCTGCTCCGAAACCAGAATCAGAGTCAGCGGATACTGATGCGACATCTGGGGCGTCAGAAAGCTAATTAAGCTTAAATAAGTCATTAAATAACCCGTCAAACAGTTAACTGGACTGTTTGACGGGTTATTTTAATCGTTGCAATAGCTTGTTAGTGTCGCTTAAAAGCGTTATATTGATTGTGCACAATGCTTTTAAGAGGAGGAAGAAGTATGAGTACAATATATGATTTTCAAGAAACTGAAATGAGTGGTCAAGCAATCAATTTTGCCGACTATGCCGGTAAAGTTTTGCTGATCGTGAACACCGCTAGTAAGTGCGGTCTGGCACCGCAGCTAGAAGGCATTGAAAAGCTCTATCAGCAGTATCATGAACAGGGATTTGAAGTATTAGGGCTGCCATCAAACCAATTTCACCAGGAACTGGATTCAGATGAAGCAACCGAGGCGTATTGTCAACTACACTATGGCGTGACGTTCCCAATGACCAAGCAGGTCCAAGTCAACGGTGATGGCGAAGATCCATTGTTTACCTACTTGAAAGATACTGCCGGTCATGGTCGGATCAAGTGGAACTTTACGAAGTTTCTGATTGGTCGTGACGGACAGCTGATCAGTCGGTATGCGCCGGTGACTAAACCAGAAAAAGTTGAACCAGCAATTGTGAAAGCGCTAAAAGATTAAATAAAAGTAGCGTTGGTAAACTCATTCAAGTTACCAACGCTACTTTTCTCTGAACTATATTTAAACGGCATCAACGTGTTTAACTAAGACATGGTGCCTCAAAAAGTCGACGGTTTCATCGTAAACATCATCTAAATAACCCTTAGCGTGACGCGTACCGGGCACCATATTCAATTCAAAGGGGACACCAACGTCCGTCAAAGCATCAGCCATTGATAAAATCCCGCTGGTCGGCACAAATTCATTTAAAGAATTAGCTAGATACATTGGACCAGTCTCACTGGTTACCCGGTGAACGGGGGTTGCGGCGGTTAATTCGTCTGTCCGTTGGTTAAAGTAGTTCATTACAAACCACTTGTAAAAGGCGTCGTTAGCACCATTTTGATTAATTGTTGAACTGGCTTGCTGGTTAAAACCACTGGTGTCGCCTTCAGCAGGCACCACGTCTTTGTGGTTGGCCAGCCAGTCATCAATGTCTAAAATACCGGAAAGCGAAACTGCCGGAATCCCGTAGCGAATGGCCATTTCAACCGCCATGTTGCCCCCTGCAGAAGAGCCGACCACACCAATTGGCATCTGGTTGTATTCACTGCGCGAGATCCACTCCATTAATGATGCCATATCAGCTAGCGGTTCAGGGTAATAAACGTCAGGAGTCATGCGATAATTGGGTACGAGTACCATATAACCAAGGTCAGCTAAACGGGATGCCCAATCTGCATCTTTGCCCTTATCACCACGGAACCAGCCCCCACCGTGGATATCAATAATGAGTCCTAAAAATGGCTTGGTCCCATCGTGGTAAGCATCCAGCGTTAAATGGCGATTTTCATCATAAACAATATCATGTTTCACTTGCATCTTACCCACCTCCAAAGATTAAATTCACGGTGAGTATGCCAAAAAAATGAGACAAGGTCAAGTATTTGGTTTGGCTATCCCATTTTTGAATTCTAAAAAGCAGTGTGGTTCAGGGTTGTAGATGATAAATAATAATGGCTGCCGCGTATGCCAGTAAAATCACATTACTGGTCAGTGTAAAGTGGCTTGCCAGCGACATCAGATAGCGGTAATGGGCATTCAGTTCCGTTAGGGGTGCTGAAGCTTTGATCATGGCTAAGTGTTCCCGATATAGCTGATCGTATTTTGAAGCTAGGGTTTGATATTTAAGGTCGCGAAGCCAAAAGATCCAGGAGATGCCAAATGACCCTATAATTAAGAATATAAATAAGCGCTCAACTGGCGAAGCCCAAATTGCTTGTAGACTAACCGTCGTATAGTTCATTGATGAAAGTGGCGGTATACTCATCATGCCAATTGTTGACGCTAATAAAATGACTAGACAAACCAACTGTGAGCAGGTTGCCCAAAAATGGCGCTGCGCCTGCTTATCCAATACAATGAGTCCCTGAAAAACGTCCGTATGTACTTGCGTGGAGTAGTGCACATCAGCAAGCATGATAGACAGCTCCCTTCTTAATGATTACTTTTTGAGTATGATTATAACTAGAATCCAGTTAATTGAACACTAAAAAGTCCTGCCAACAGATATGGCAGGGCTTTGTTTTTTAGTGATGATAGTTGGTTCTAACGGTTGGGGGGGTGTAATGGGCCATGAAGTTAAAAATCTCAGTGAGCCGATCGACGAACAACACCTTACTGCGATGTTCAGCAGTGAGAAAGCCTTGCTGAACCATTTGATCAAAAAAGGTCTTTAACGGATCGTAATAGTGATTGACGTTATAAAAAACACAGGGGTTAGGGTTATCGCCGATTCGCGCCCAAGAATAGGCTTCAACGATTTCCTCTAACGTTCCTGGACCACCGGGCAGGGCAATACAGCCATCGGCCATGGCTAACATTCGCTGTTTACGCAGCGCCATATTGTCAACCACCGTCAGATCGGTGAGATTGTGAGCTGCAGCACCACGGTCAACGAGGTTTTGCGGCATGACGCCGTGTACTTTACCGCCGGCATCAATCACGGCAGTTGCCAGTACGCCCATTAAGCCGACACTGCCACCACCATAGACTAATTCCAGCTGATGCTTAGCCAGGTAACGGCCAAGTTCAGCAGCCGTTTGCTGGTAGACCGGTAGATTTCCTGCGGATGCACCACAGTAAACCGCAATTTTTTGGATCATTCAGATTCCTCCTAAAAGTTGCTATCAAGCATTTTGCAGGTAAAATTGGGTATTACAATTAACCCGATTTAGGCCTGCTCCAGCGCTAACAGCGCTTTTTTACGTGCTAGGCCCCCAGCATAACCAGTTAAGTTGCCGTTGGTACCGATAACCCGGTGACAGGGGATAATAATTGAAATTGGATTGTGGCCCACGGCGCCACCAACTGCCCGAGCTGATCCAGTTGGCTGACCGTTTAATTCAGACAGTCGCTCAACAATTTGCTGATAAGTCATGGTTTGGCCATAGGGAATCGTTGTCAAAACACGATAGACCTGCTGGCGGAAGGGTGTGGCCTCTGGTGCTAATGGGAGTTGCTTAATGGATGGCTTTTGACCATTAAAATAAGCGGTTAACCACTGGGCAGTTTGTTTCAGCACAGTTGAACTGCCATGTTTGATCGATGCAAGTGGGTAATGAGCGCCTAAATGAGCCTGGTCAGAATACCAGACACCCAATAAGTGCGAAGTATCCGCCAACAGGATCAATTGGCCTAACGGTGACGCGTAAGTTGTCTGCAGCATATCATCAGCTCCTTTATAAGTTACCTGCAGATTAGGCTATTTTGGTGAGTTTGGCAAGTGGGACAAATAAATCGAAAATATGTTCGCGTATTAGCTTTTCCAGCGACTGTTAATTTGCTAAAATAAAAGGTATCGAATACGAACGGAGAGCGATAAGAGTGAAATTGCTACATACAGCGGATTGGCACATTGGTCGCCGGCTTCATGGTTTTGATCTGACCGATGAGCAGCAAAACGCCTTTGACCAGATCGAACAGATCGCTAAACAAGAACAAGTTGATGGCCTGATTATTGCGGGCGATGTCTACGACCGACGATTACCCCGCGAAGCATCAGTGGCAATGGTCAATCAGATGTTGCAGCAACTGAACCTGACGGACCACTTACCCATCTACGCCATTTCTGGTAATCATGATAGTGCGACACGGTTGGCAACGGGTACGCCGTGGTTTAAGGCGACTAATCTATACCTGCATACTGATCTTAGCCAAGCGTTTACCCCGATTGAATTACCTGATACGCAACTTTTCCTCTGTCCCTATTTTGAACCCTTTGCGGCTCAGCAATACTTTAACGATGATACTATTCAGCATTTGGATCAAGCGTTTGAACGAGTTGTTACGGAAATGGAAACCCACTTTGATTCTTCTAAGAAGCACCTATTAGTAGCACATTTCTTTGTAGCCGGCAGTTCAACTACTGACTCGGAAACCAATTTAACCGTTGGAGGTTTGGCCGCGGTGCCAACGGATCTATTAGCGGATTTTGACTACGTTGCTTTAGGACATTTACACGGAAAAGATGCGTTGCAGCTGCCCAATGCCCGTTACAGTGGCTCGCCAGTTAAGTTTTCCTTATCAGAAGCCAGCCAGAAAAAGGGCGTTTGGATCGTGGATACCGACCAGACACCCGTCAAGGTCACGTTCAAATCGATTACGCCGATTCATGACGTGCGACAGATCACCAGTAGTTTTGAAGAGCTAATGGCTACGGCTGATGATATTACCGTCAATCACGAAGATTACGTTGGCATCACGCTGACCGATAAGCAGCCGATTCCCAACGTCATGGCACGCTTACGGGAAATCTTTCCACGAATCGTTACTTTAGGGCGGGCAGATGGGTTTGACCCGCAAGTTCGCTACCATGGTGAAACTAGTCAGCAGATTCGACAAAAATCGCCAATGGACCTATTAGGGGATTTTTACGAGCAGGTGGCAAAAGAGCGTCTGACCCCGCAACAGGAAAAATGGGCGAAGGCAGCACTCAAACGGGCAAATGAAAGTGGGGAGCAAGCATGAAACCATTGCAACTGAAAATGACTAATTTTGGACCGTACGCTAAGCAAACCATTGATTTTACTCAATTGGACGATGCTTCAATCTTTTTGATTGCTGGACCCACGGGCAGTGGTAAAACCACGCTCTTTGATGCGATGACCTTTGCGTTATACGGTGAAAGTGCCAGTGATGACCGTGATCCTTCAGCGTTACGCTCGGATTTTGCGGAAACCGATGAGCCCACTACGGTGACGTTGAGGTTTGAACATAAAGGGCTAGAGTACGAGGTTACACGTCAGTCCAAACAAACTTTAGCTAAAAAGCGTGGGACGGGTACTCGTGAATATCCCAGCAGCGGTAAACTGATGATTTTTAAAGCGGGTGTGAAAACCGATGAAATTACCCGGATGCAGGAAATCAATCTTAAACTGACCGATATTTTGCAGATCAGCCGCAAGCAGTTTGTGCAAATTGTCTTACTCCCACAGGGTGAATTTAGACGTTTTTTGGTATCGGATTCCAGTGCCAAAGAAGCCATCCTCAGAAAAGTATTTGGGACCCAGCTGTTTCAGCGCTGGGCAACGGTCTTAAAACAGCAGCTGAATACCCAGCGAGAGCAGATCAAATCAGCGCGGTCGGTGATTGATAGCGGGCTGAAACGGGTACGCTGGACGACTACTGATGGCGAACATGGTCTCGAACAGCTTGAAGGTCAGTATCAGCAGGATCAGACGAATTTAACGGCTACTAAGCAAGCATTAACGGCCACGCAAAAAAAAGTTAATCAGCTGAATAATCAAATTGAGACTGATCAAAAAATGAACCAAAACATTGAGAAATTAAACGTTAAACACCAAGAAGAAAAAAGACTGCAAGCGGATCAGCCACAAATTGACCAGCAACAGCAGCAACTAGATACGCTGAATTGGGTGAACGAACAGCAGCATGATTATGGACAGCAACAGGAGTTAGCCACACAGCAACAACAATTGAAACGGCAAAAAGTTACTTTAACTAATGACTTAAAAACCCAAACGACAACCTCTCAACAGTTTGAAGCACAACGGGGGCAATTAACAAAAATCACTCAGAAAATGACTAAAATTCAGTCTGAAATTGCGGTTCTTTCAAAGCAACGGCCACTCTATGAACAAGTACGCCAGTTGAATCAGCAGCTGGATCAAGATGATCGCAATCATTTGAAGCTGGCTGCTGAGCTGTCAAAAACTCAGGCGACTGAAGTTACTCAGCAAGCTGAACTCAAACAGTTGAACGACCAAATTGGACAGCAAGCGGATCTGCTGAAAACCAGTGCTCGGCTAACGGCGCTAAAAGTTGATCAGGCAAGCACGAAGAAACGGGTCAGTGATTTGTTTGACCAGCAAGCCCAATTAACTAAGCAGGAAAAAACAGTTGCAGCTCTCCAGTCAACAGTCACTGACCTAAATCAAAAGACGGCCACTGCCAATACTGAATATGAGATGTTAAGAAATCAGTGGCTGGCGGGACAAATTGCTGTGTTGGCCAGTCAGTTGAAACCGGGAACACCATGCCCAGTTTGTGGCAGTGTCTCTCATCCGGCACCTCACGCGGTGACCGCAACGAAACCAGTTGACAATGAAACGATCAAAGTGGCTGAACAGGCCCTGCAGCAGTTAAAAGATCAACGTACAAAAGCCACTGCTGACTTAACCAATCAACAGCAAGCACTAGAGACGCTGCGACAAGCCGTTAACCAACAAGAACAGCAGCTCCGAGATGAGCTTAAAGTTGAGGCTAGTCTGACGGTGGCAGTCATGCTTTCAAAGATTACGCAACAGGCAACTGAAACTGAACAGCAGCTGAGCGATGTCACCCAGCAGTTGGCTAAAGTTGATCAGGCAATTGCTGAACGACAAATGCAGACCGCAGCAATCGAAGACCAGCAACAGACGATTCAAACGCTAAAGGGAAGGGTTCAATCGGCTAAATTAGCCCTGCAAACCACCCAGACTAAACTGGAAACAGCTCAAAAACAGCTGCCAGCTGAATTTGCCGATTTGACCGCTCTTGATAATTATATGACGCAGCAACAGCAGCAAGTGACCAAGCACCAGCAACAAGTACAGCAGAATGATCAGGCTTTGCAACACAGTAAGGAACAAGTGGCGACGACGCAAGCTAATTTACAGAACACAGAAGCAACGTTAAAGAAAACTGAAGAGAAGTTAACTCAGGTTACCAATGCTTTAGAAAAGACAGTTAAAGTGCATTTAGGTTCGAATAAAATGGCTCAGTTTGTTGAATTGATCGGCCAACTGGATCAGATACCCATCCTTAAGAAGGCCATTCAGGATCATCAGCAAGCGCTAACGACTGCCAAAGCGGATGTGGCAGCATATCAGCAGTTAGTTGGTGATAAGCAGCTGGTTGATGTAACCGAGAACCGACAGAAGTTAGCTGACTGTAATGAGCAGCTGCAAACGGCTCAAAAACAAGCTGATGAAAGTCAAAAGCAAGTTACCGTAAACGGTGATATTTTGGCACAATTAAAGGCTGCAACTCAGCAAGTTGCAGCCCAATTGGATGAACTGAATGAGCTTCAGCTCTTAGTCGAGACCGTTGCAGGTGGCGGTGATAATAAACTCGGCTTGGAACGGTATGTATTAAGAGCTCAACTGGCTGAAATCCTGACGATTGCCAACCAGCATTTAAACCAGCTGAGTTCTGGACGTTATTCAATGCAGCTTCATCTAGAAGCGGGTGCTTATCAAAAAAATACCGGACTTGAAATCGATGTTTACGATGATAATGTCGGGCAAGTTCGCAGTGTGCACACGCTGTCTGGCGGTGAAAGCTTCATCGCTGCTTTAAGTTTGGCACTGGCACTTGGCGAATCCATTCAAAATGAATCCGGTGGCATTAGTATCGATGCGCTATTTATTGATGAAGGTTTTGGATCACTGGATCAAGAATCGCTATCAACGGCGATGAAGGCGTTGGAAAACGTCGAATCCAGTAATCGGATGATTGGTATTATCAGTCATGTGACCTTACTGCAAGAAACGATTTCGTATCAGATTCAAGTTCAGCCAATGGGTCAGGGCAAGTCGGTGGCCAAGGTGGTATTACCATAGTCCCAGCCCACGATATCGTCACGTTCAAATTGATAGGTTAATGGTTCATGATAGGCTGCCTCGTAGGCGGCCTTTTTTTGTCGCTGATCTTGCTGGCGCATCTGTTCACAGCTGGCGTGTTCATTGAGCGTCGTATCTGGGTAAATCGGGTCAAGCACATGCACGTGATAGGTGACGGGGGTCACACCGTTGACGGCTGGCTGATCAGTTAACTGCATTTCGGTAAAACAAGAGATCACCGGTACGTTGAATTTGGCAGCGTAGTGATAAGTGCCTGACATGAACGGTCTGGGTTTACGGTAGCGCCACCACATTTCCTGTTCGGGATAGATTAAAATGGGTACGCCAGCAGCCAATTTTTCTTGAATCAGCTGGGGAAATTCTTGACCTAAATAATGCAGATTGGTGCTGATAGGCAACGTATTGGCATAGTTCATCATAAAACCGAGGAACCCGGTCATTTGAAAGTTAGTGACTTGACTGACAATGGCCATTTTCTTGAATCCCGCTTGGCGCAGAGCATATCGAATAGCCGTGTTTTCCATTGGGTGGAAATGGTTACTGGTGACAATGGCGCCAGTCTTAATCTGATTAATCTTTTCCAGTCCGGAGACGGTCGTTTTACGGTTCACATGATGCACCGCTGCGAGTATAATTTGCCCAGCCAGCCATGATTTAACCGCAAATGAGGGTGAGTGACGCCGGTTTAAATATTGCGTGAGAACTGCCTGAGCGTCTGTCGGTGACAGTGTTGGGTCAGAGACCTCAACTTTACGGTGAAAGGCGCCGTCGTTAACAGCTTGAATGATATTATTAACCACTACCTGTTCGTCATTGCTCACAATGAAGCCGCCCCCTGACTAAGAACCGTTTTCAACGTCACCTTTTCTTTAAACAACTGGTTGGCAGTATTTACAAGGCTTTGGTGTTTCACATCATCCGCCGAGGTATCCTTGTCATCATATTGTGCCAGTGTGTCGTGCAGATCTTGAGCATAGGGGGTGCGGTCCGCCGTTTTCCAGAAGGTCTGATGGCAGGGAACATCCAGATAGTGCCACGGCTTGCGGAAGAGATTGTAATGGACTAAACCAACATCCCCATTTTCATCAAAGGGTACCGTTGTCTGATCGTTCCATTTTACCGGTAAGAAAGTGATCTTATCCTTAGCCATGGCATTCAGGTAATCTTGATCAGCAGCGATCAGTTTAAAGTGATATTGCTGCAGCAGTGCTAAGAAACGTTGCGAGAATTTTTGTTGGCGCAGTTTGGCTAGATCTAACAAAAGTACGCCGGAATTAACATAGTTTGCGGCATTCACGCCGACAACTTGTGCGGGATAAGCGGATAAATCGGGGTCAATGGCGAGTAATTGATCAGTGACAGCACCAATCGCGTGCTGGCCTAAATCAATCTGATACAGCCCGGCAATATCTTGCATGACCAGTGTGTCGGCATCGAGATAGATGGCTTTTTGATAGTTGGGAAACATAGCCGCAATGAATAATCGGTAATAAATGGTTAACGTTCGGATATCTGCCAGTAACAGGTTATGGTCTTTTTCAAATAATTTTGAAAATTGATCGTCAAGGGCTGAAAAGTGAATGTGAACGTTGTCAGTAGCAACGGATGATAGTTTTTGCTGATTCTCAGCAGAAAGCGTTTGGTACAAAACGGTGATCTGGTACTGGTTCTTGGGACTGGCATGGTCAGCTAAAGACTGCAGACTGACACTTAATAGTGATGCGTATTGGTCATTAATGGCGTAAAAAATTGGAATTTTCATGAGTATCTCTCCTAAAGTGTTTTCTTAACCTGCTGGTATTGTTTCAGCAGATCATCATATGCGTGTAATTTTAAAACGGTGTGCATCCGGTCGATCTGCCAAGGCTTGACCGTCTGGGTATGGACCCAGGGGAAAAAACGAAAGCTGGTCGTAAAATGCTGAAAAACGGTATTGGATTTTAACTTTTTCTGTTCGTTAAAACGGGTGGGGGCAATTTGCTTTTCAGCCGCCAGTTTATTAATCGCGGTTTGATCGGGCATAAACATGCGGTGAACCTGGCAGAGCCTGCGGGCATCAGCAAACAGCCCGTTATTGCGAATGACCTTTAAGTTCAACAGTAAGACCCCAGAATTCAAGTAACTAAATTTTTTCAGTGGCTGACGGAAGAACCATTTGCCGTAGTGATCTAAAACCCCAACTAATTCGATGTTCTTAATTGGCTGATGATAAAAGGCTGAACAGTCGCGGCGACAGACCACATCTGCATCAAGGTAAAGAATGCGGTCGGGTAAGGCTGCGATATCATCGGCGTATAAGCGCAGCATACAATTAGGGGTGAATAAAGTATTCATATTTGCAAGCGGCGGCTGCTGAGCAAATTGGTCAGTAATATCGATCCTAGTGACGCTGTTTCGCTGATCATAGGATTGGACTAATGCGTTCAGTGACCGCGTCTTTTTGATTGTAAATGGTTCATAATCTCGTTTTGGCGTCTTAATGGTTGCAGTTAACAGGTAGATGTGTAACGGTTCAGAAATGTTATCAAGCAAGGAAAGCGTTGATATCAATACGCCATCTTCCATTTGCTGGTCCCCACAGTATAAGACATTCAAGGTTGTGACCTCCTCTGGTAGGTAACATATTGGTAAGTGCTGTTCTGGCTACGCTTGTGCAGCTGAGAACTGACCTGCTGCTGGAGTCTTTTTTGACGGTCTTTCAGGGACAGCGAAGTATCCGGTTGAAAGGGGCCGTCGAGATAAACCGTAATTTTGGGACGGCGGTGCCACCTAGAGTGCTGATACGTTGTTGTCATAGTGTAGACTGGGGCAGGGTGGCTAGCCGGATAGTGAAAACTAGCTGGTGCTAATGGTCGAATCTGAGTGGCATAGGGCCACAGGTGGGATTCCGGATAGATTACAACGGTTTCGCCGGCGTCAAGCCGGTGATAAACTGCTTGTAAAAATGGCTTCAAGCAACGTGGCGTGGATGGAATCGGCAAACCGCCAGCGGCTGAAAGCAGGCGACCAACAATGGGAATCCCTAAATTTGAAGGTGAAATAATAATAGCAGGATGGGCGGTGACGCAAAATGGACTGAAAGCGTCGCCCGTTTGTTGGGTATGATTAGCATATAAATAGCAGCCGTTAGGGTTATCTCTCAGCAGTTGACGATTGACGTAGCGAATATGCAGCGCCCAGCGGCAGTAAACACGGGCGAATAATTGAATAATAAATTGGAAAAAATACCGCATTTTCGTGGCGACTGGCGATGTTTGCCAGTGATAATCCGCTGATAATTGAAAATCTTGCTGTCGAGTTGCGACAATATCTTCCGTAGTATTAGTGTAGTAGATGGTTTGTCCCATTTTGAAATGCACTTTGATCATCTCCTTTCAAAAGTGAGTGCTCACATCATTTTTCCCTTACATCGAGTATAGATAACGGCTTTGTACCATACAATTGTCAATTTGTGACGACCTGTGGTTTATGTTACATTCTATAACTGATTTGTCGTTTAACTATACACATTAAAGGGAAATGATGATAAATTAGAAGTGGAGGAATATCATGACAGACTTAAGAGTATTGAAAACTAAGCGTGCTATTCAAGATGCTTTTGTGGATCTAGTCCTGACTGAAGGGTTCGAAAGGGTCACGGTGAGCGGGCTAGCTCGACGTGCGATGATCAACCGGCAAACTTTTTATACTCACTATTTAGATAAGTACGATCTGGCAGAAAAGCTGAGTCAAAAAGTCGTGGCAGGGTTTGGTGACATTGCGCAGCTTCGCATTCAACTAATTCAGCAGGAGCTGACGGTTATTCAGATCGTTGACCGTTTAAGACCTGGGTTGACGGCTTTAATTAAAAACTATCGGCGACCAATTTTAGCTTTACGGACCATTCACCTCAATGATTTTGATTTGACCCAGCAAATTACCGATCAGGTTAAGAAGGCAACGAGTCAGATGCTGGGTGAGTCAGCGTCGCCGTTTGAACTGGCCGTGGTGAGTGGCGTTGTTAATAGCGTTTTTAACTATCTGTTGGAGTATAATAGTTTGCCGACGGATGAAGAAATCGCTGAAGGACTAACCCGAATCAAAGATTTCTTTAAATGAATTAAATTAATTAATAAGGGAGAATTATCCATGATTACGTTAAAATCAACCCGTGAAATTTCACAGATGCGTGCCTCCGGTGCGGTATTAGCAGGGGTATTAAACGGTCTCAAGACAGTCATTAAGCCGGGCATCTCAACTTGGGAGATCGAGAAATTTGCCAATACCTACATTGAAGAACATGGTGCGACCGCTGAAGAAAAGGGATTTGAAGGTTATAAGTACGCTACCTGTGTGAACGTCAACGATGAGGTGGCCCATGCCACGCCTAGAAAGGCGCTGATCTTAAAGTCCGGTGACGTCGTGGCAGTGGACCTCGTTGTGAATTTGAACGGATTCTTAAGCGATGCCTGCCGCAGCTATGCGGTTGGTGACATCTCAGTAGAAAGCCAACGTTTACTTGATGTTACCAGAGAGGGGCTATATCGCGGTATTGATCAGGCTGTGATCGGTAACCGGTTAGGTGATGTTGGTGCGGCCATTCAGCAATATGTAGAGACTGAAAATAAAATGGGCGATGTCCGCGAACTGATCGGCCATGGTATCCAGCCGACGATGCATGAGCAGCCGGACGTGCCAGCATACGGAACGGCTGGAAAGGGCTTGCGCCTGCGTGAAGGCATGACTATTACCATTGAGCCCATGGTCAATTTGGGGACCCGTGAGATTCGCTCAATGGAAACGGCTGATCATTCATGGGAGTACTACGTGACAGCCGACGGGAAACCATCGGCGCAGTTTGAGCACACTTTGGTCATTACTAAAGATGGCCCCAAGATCTTAACTTCTCAAGATCCAATTAGAGATGCTAAATACTTATAGATAAAGCCAAACAAAATCTGTGGCAAATGCCCTTAACACCGTTATACTGGTTTCATAAGTGGGGGTGAGGGGTAATTATGGATCAAGTACTTTTACTCATTATTATTCTAGCTGTGGTGGTGCTCGCTAATATTTTATCGCGGCACCTGACAGCCATTCCGTTGCCATTTTTTCTGATTATATTAGGGCTACTGCTGGCATTACTGCCAGCCTATAGGGGATTTCATCTAGACCCATCAACGTTTGCGTTTGCGATTATTGCACCAATGCTATTCAATGAAGCGCAGAACAGTTCTCGGTTTTGGATCGGACGCTCGATTACTAATATCTTATCGTTGGCTGTTGGACTGGTAGTGGTCACGGTGCTCGTTGTCGGGATAAGCATTCATGCGCTTTATGTAATTTTGCCATTGAGCTTAAGTTTTGCGTTAGTTGCGATTGTGGCGCCTACCGATGCATCTGCGGTGAACTCGATTTTTGAGGCAAACCCGATTGCGGAAGAACAGGCGGCCACTTTGCAGCATGAATCGCTGTTTAATGATGCCGCTGGGATCGTTATTTTCGATATGGCCTTAGCGGCTTATATGTCAGGCAAGTTTTCAATTAGCACGGCCGTGGGGATGTTTGTCTGGGAATTCCTTGGTGGGCTGCTATTTGGGGCCTTTATTGGTGTAATGGTCGTCAGCACACGACTATTTCTCATTCGGCACAACGATGACACGCCACTGATTATGGTGCTGATTCAACTATTAACGCCGTTTTTGGTGTATTTATTAGCTGAAAAGCTGGCCTTGTCTGGTATTCTAGCAGTTGTGGCTGCTGGACTGGTACAGGGTTCTGAACGGGATAAGCTACGGCTGACGTCATCGCGAATGCAGCTGGTGACCAGCAATGTCTGGGAAATTGTTAGTGGCGTCTTGTCTGGAACGGTGTTCGTGCTTTTAGGGCTTTCGCTGCCAGACGTTATTCGCGCTTTGGACGTGCATACCAATACGCAGATCACGATTCCTAAATTATTATTACTGGGTCTTTTCTTGTATGCGTTAAAGGGTATTATTCGTCTGTTATGGACCCGGTTTTTACTCAAGCGCCGAACAAAGAGTGATCATATCTGGCGTGATAGTTTGGTTATGGCGTTAAGTGGTGCTAACGGGACGATTACGTTG
Organism: Secundilactobacillus hailunensis; assembly: GCF_005405185.1. Classification (GTDB taxonomy): domain Bacteria; phylum Bacillota; class Bacilli; order Lactobacillales; family Lactobacillaceae; genus Secundilactobacillus; species Secundilactobacillus hailunensis. The sequence continues at coordinate 49,269 of NZ_BJDO01000003.1, read as the reverse complement.
TCCTTGGCCTTTTCAATTCCAACGATGGTCAATGGGCATGCGTTTTTGTTACGAGGACCGTTGATTTTTCTGGCCGCAGTCGTGATCTTAACCAGTTTGTTGCTACCAACCATTTTTGTTCCGCTATTACTGCCGAGTCAGGAATCAACGCAGCCACGGTATAAGTGGGTTCGACGGATGATTCAAGCCGGTATCAGTGATCTAGTTGCGGAAAAGGAGTATCCGGCTGAAGCTCAGATCGTCATTGATTCATTGCAGCAGGCCTTGATCTTGGATGCGACACCGAATTTACGGATCGAACGGCAGATTATGAAACAAGCGCACAAGGTTGAAAGCCAAAAGATTCGGGAAATGTATGAGAACGGTCGGATCACGGAAGATGAAATGACCTACTATAATAAATTCTTGGAGTTAAACCATTTTTCCGCTGATGAAAAAGTCTGGAAAAACGTTTGGTTGCGAATTCGGTTCAGTCTTCACATTGGGACACTCTACAAGGATCTGCATCGCGCGCAGGAAGCCTTTTTGACCGCACCGGTGGCGTTGGAAGAAGTTTATTGGCGTGAGGCGTTTGAAAAACACGGTGAAGATATTCTGCCAATCGAAGCAGCTGGCTTTGAAGCAGTGATGGACTATCTTAAACGTAATAGTGGAGAAAACGGGGTTGAAACAAACCTTGTCCGGCGCTTCTATCGAACTCGTCACCGTCGAATTCGTGGCGGCGATGTTGACCCCAATATGGTTTATCAGCTGTTTATGCGTGCCTTTCATGCAGAATACGAACTGATTCAGCGAGCAATTGCTAAGGGCGATATTTCCGCGGATCTCGCAGAAAAATTGCAGCAGCGGATTTCCTTTGACGAAATTACGTATATTCAAAATAGCGAATCATATCGATAAATAAAGGTTGAATTTATTGTGTGAAATTAGTAACATTATGTTTATAAGATATAGTAGGAATATTAGGTAGTTAGTATAATAACGATAGTTCGATTAATGGTTAGTCCGTCAGATAGTGTTGACAGGAGATGATCTTTTGATTGCTTATACGTTGAAGATTCGCAACAAAGTAACTTCACGCGATATTGTGGTTACATATCGTGCCACGATGGATGATGAACAGAAGGATTTAACGACGGGATCAATGAAATTCAACCTTGAAACTGCCAACGTTAACTACCTGACGAACAGTCAGTTTGTGTTAGGAATTGTCGAAACCGTGATTCTACGGCTCAATCAAGATTGCCAGCTTGACCGAATTGAAGTTGATCAATCGGCTAACCGTCTGCAGTTGCAAGTGCCAAAATTGTCAGAGTTTAGAACCTATATTCAATCGCATCACTTGCTTAGTCACGTTGCTCAAACATGTGTGGCTAATGGCCATCAGGCGATTAATGTGTCAATTTCTACACCATTTAAATTAGGCTAGGTCTAAAGTTCACTTCGGTGGGCTTTTTTTGTAACTCTTACGCGCTGTTTTAGCGTGTGAAATTGAATGATTGAAGCTGGAGATCATTAAGGGAGGTGTAATTCGTAAATTTCTGGGGGGATTCAATGCCGCGTTGCTAAAGTGAAACTCATAACTATAAAGCTATTGAGCAATCAATAATTATTTTACGATACTAATAGTTTTAAATAAATATACTTATTTGGAATATTTCAATTTATATTTTAATGGTTTTGAGTTATACTTTTCAACGTGGAACAGTATTGTAGCTTTTAGCTGTTGAACTTTATAGTTCGATTTTGAAGGTTAAAGTGAGTAGACGGTTTTGCCATAATATAGATTATTCTCGCGTGGGAGGAATTATTGATGAAGAAAAATTGGGTTAAAAAGATGTTCAGATACACATTATTGCTCATTTTTGCACTAGTAAGTGTAAGCGCTCTAGGTCAGGTTAAAGCGGACGCACTGGCGGATGGGTCGTATACCGTACCAGCGAAAGCGATTAATAAAGATACGGGGGGCACTAGTGCAGCTGGGGCCTTTCTAGGGGACACAGCGAACGTTGTTGTAAATAATGGGACCTACAAGGTATCAGTGCCGATAACTTCGGCTGGGCAAGCCGATTTAAAGAGTGCCTCTGTTGGTCAAAGTTCTGTTTTAGATGGGTCTAATTTAACGTTTACGATGCCTGATGAAACTCCGAAAGTCTTAGTCGATTACCACATCGTAGTTGCGCTGTTTCACATGGATATGAATCAGTCTGCATATGAACAGTTTGATTGGTCAAAGGTAACGGCTGTCAAGGGTTCTGGTAGTTCGAGCTCTTCAACTACCAATACAGATGGTTCTTCATCATCAAGCAGTTCTGTATTTTCAAACACTGGCAGTTCATCGTCATCATCAAGTAGTTCTGCATTGTCGAGCAGCTCTTCATCATCGAGCATTTTCTCATCTTCATCATCAAATAGTTCTGCATTGTCGAGCAGCTCTTCATGATCGAGTATTTTCTCATCGTCATCATCAAGTAGTTCTTCGTCTTCAAGTGTTAGCAGTTTATTATCAGCAAAACCTATTCCGAATACAGATCAAGTTAATAAAATGAGTTATACGGTCCTTCAAGCCGACGACAAATCAATTTCCATGGCCAATCGGTTCTATACCCATGAAGCAGATGTTGAAGAGTTATCTGATGGATCTTGTCAGGTCACTATGCACGTGCAATATGATAAGAATTCCGGTATGTCAGCTAAAGGTTTTGTGCCATTGACAGTGGATGGCCAAAAAGTTTCTAACGTTAACTACGGTTCAACAAATAAATCATATACTGCTAGTTTTAGTTTCACTGTGCCAACAGATGCACTAACTCAAGCACCCGTTAAAGGTACGATTCATGTATCAGTGCCAACGATGGGTATGAATTCTGATTTTGATGTCTACTATAACTTTACTAACGCTTCTACTGCCGGTGGAACAGATATAACCGATGCAACTACTTCTGGTACTGATAATTCTTCTGCATCATCAGGATCTACTCCAACAACCAATGATAATAAAGGAGTTAGCCAAATAAGTTACAAAGTTCTTCAAGCCAACGACAAATCAACTTCTGCGGCCAATCAGTTCTATACTCGAAAAGCAGATGTTAAAAAACTAAGTGATGGATCTTATCAGGTCACTATGCACGTACAATATGGTAAGAACTCTGGTATGTCAGCTAAAGGTTTTGTGCCACTGACAGTGAATGGCCGAAAGGTTTCTAACGTTACTTATGGATCGACAGATAAAATGTATACCGCTAGTTTTAGTTTCACTGCTCCGACACGAGATGCACTAACCAAAGCACCCGTTAAAGGTACGATTCATGTATCAGTGCCAACGATGAAAATAAGTTCTGATTTTGATGTCTATTATCAGTTTACTAGCGCTGGTGGAACCGATAAAACTAATAAAGATGATGCTGATGATTCTTCAACTCCTAGTACCGATAGTTCTTCCGCACCATCAGACTCTACTCCAACAACCAATGATAAAGTTAGCAAAATGAGTTACAAAGTCCTCCAAGCTAACGACAAATCAATTTCTGAAGCCAACAGATTCTATACGCATAAAGCGGATGTTAAAAAGTTAGCCAACGGGTCTTATCAGGTCACCATGCACGTGCAATATGGTAAGAATTCCGGCATGTCAGCTAAGGGGTTTGTACCGCTGACAGTGATGGGTCACAAAGTCTCTAACGTTACCTATGGATCGACGGATAAAATGTATACTGCCAGTTTTAGTTTCACCGTGCCAACACTTGCTGACTTAACTAAGGCGCCCATTAAAGGCACGATTCACGTGTCAGTGCCAATGGCAGGTATTAGTTCTGACTTTGATATCTACTATCAGTTTACGGGTGCTCCTGCTGCTGGTGGTGGGACTGATACAACCAACGCAGCCAAGACGGATGCTGCTGGCGCCAATGCCGTTCCAGGTAAGGGTTCTAATCCAAAGGCTAAAGCCCACGTTGTGGAACGATCATCCGGCAGATTACCACAGACTAGTGACGTGCAGAACGGCATGGTAGCAGTGGTTGGTATCATTAGCGTGGTTCTAGTGACGTTAACAGCAATTATTAGAAAAAAATCAGTTCAATAAGCTGAACCAAAAGCTATTTAAACTTTTTCAAGCGAAGTAGTTTTTGTGGTTTTAATATGAAATGCGATTTATTTAATCGAAAGAGGGATAAGATCATGAAGCATCTCAAATGGGTGATGGGGCTGATAGCCTTTCTCACTTTAGGTCTACTATTTTCAGCGGGCAGTACAACTGCCCAAGCTAAGTCAATCAACTATCAGGCGTTAAAATACCATACGAATCAAACGTCAATGGCGAGTGGCTATTTTGTGAAACCAGCTCAGGTTAAGGTGTCACATCATAAGTACGTAGTGACCATGCGGATCAGAACGGCTAAAAAGTTGTCGGCTTATCCGGTGACAGTGTTATCAGTTAACGGCGGAGCACCGCAAAACGTCCGTCGAGTAAGGGACCATGCAGGTAACTCCAACCTATACTATTCATTCACGACCAAAAATCTGAAGCAGCGAATCAATGCCAAATTATCGATTAATGTCCCTAAGGTGTATAAAGCTAAGCATTTAATTTCATTTAAGTTTAGTACTAAGGGGTTACCGAGTTTAAAAGGTAAAGCGGCTGTCACTGCCGCTACAGCAAAAGTGACGGGTACGACTGCGACCAATAAGAATAAGAACCAGCAGGCAGCAACAAATAACCAACCAAAGCAAAGCCAAGCTAAGAACGGGGCGGTTAAGCAGCTAGGTCATCATAAACAAGATGGCAAAAAGGCGGCTTCAAACCCGAAGACAACCAGTAATTCATCATCGGCTTCAAGTCAGTCAGCTAAGGCTACTGCAGCTAAACAGCCGTCAGCTAGTCCCAAGAAAGCGGCCACGACTAAAAAAGATCACAGTCAGGCAACTTCACGGCTGCCACTGCTAATTGTGGGAGTCGTTGTGATCATCGCCGTTGTTGTGAGTGGCAGTTTGATCGTGATGAAGAAGCGAGAATAAGGGGGGTGCGAACTTGAAATCACCTAGGCGAACGGCTTTGATCGTTTTGATCGGGTTACTGATCGTAGGCATATTAGGCGGTTTATTTGCCAGCCAGCAAACATTTAAAAAACGCCATCAAGAACGGATCGTGGCGACGACGTATGCAGTCGTCCAGATTGCAGATAGGCTGAAATTACCCTTGGTGGGGGTTCCTAACACAGCTAATAAAATGCCAGCAAGGTATCGAAATGTGACTAAGGTAGGCAGTCCCATGAATCCCAGTGCAGAAAAGATTGCTTCCGTCAAGCCAACGGCGGTGTATAGCGTGACTACGCTGAAAGATCAATTTGGCAAATCCTTTAAACAGCAGCACATCAAGCCCTACTTTTTAAAGCTCCAAAGCGTCAGTGACTTGCAGCAAGTCGTGACTAAAATGGGGCACCAATATGACCGGCAAAAAGAAGCTCGTAGCGCTAATCATGAAATCAATCAGGCGATTACGACGGCTAAGCAGCGGGCAAAGGGGCGTCAAAGACCACGCGTGCTGGTACTCATGGGATTACCTGGCGCAGGTTACATGATTGCGACGAACCACGCTTATGTTGGCAATCTGGTGACACTTGCTGGTGGTCAAAACGTCTTTCCATCGAAGGATCAAGAATACATTCAGCCCAGCGATGAAGCAATTCAAAAAGCCCATCCTCAGGTGATTCTACGACTGGAACACGCGATGCCTGAAATGGTAACAGCTCAGTTTAACAGTGAATTTAAATCGCAATCGTTTTGGCACCAGACACCAGCAGTGCAGTCAAAACGGGTCTATGACTTGCAGGAACCCGACTTTGACGCGACGGCGAATATGCATGCTGCTAAAGCACTAGGTGAAGTGTCGCAATGGTTATATCCAGGGAGTCGTTAAGATGTTAAAAGAACGTTTAGCCTATGCCATTGTCTGTGGTGCCATGGTCATCACTATCATTTTGGCACTCATGTTAGGCACTCAGTTTTATTCGTTACCTCAGCTGTGGCAGGCATTGATGGGACAGCGGCCGGCAATATTGGCAACTATCATGACTTTTCGACTGCCACGAATTTTAGCGGCTATGGTTGCCGGCGGAATGCTGGCAACGGCAGGGGCCATTAGTCAAGCCGTCTTTCGTAACCGGTTAGCCGACCCAACTATTTTGGGTGTCACCAGTGCTGGTGAGTTTCTAATGCTAGTAGGTGGCATGGTGCTGCCGGTGTTCGGTTTTCAAAAGCAGTTGCTGGCTTTAATTGGTGGCTTGTTAGCCTTTGCGTTATTAGCCAATCGGAAAACGATGCGCCAGCCCTACCAATTAATTATTGTGGGGGTGGCTTTAAACTTCACGTTTATGGCGTTGACACAGCTATTCACCAAGAATATTGACGTTAGCAGCTCACTAAGTTTTAACGGTATTACTTGGTCAGCAGTAACCACCTTACTAATTACCGGAATACTCGGTTTAGTGGTGGCCTTATTGATGGCACCTTGGGCTAATGATTTAAAGCTGCCTGATGAGCAGCTGTCTTCAATTGGTATTCCAGTGACTGCCATACGGCTGGGGTTATTAGCCTTGGTCGTGTACTTATCAGCTGACGTGACCTCAGTTGTGGGGACGATAGCCTTTATTGGGATTATTGTCCCTAACGTGGCACGGTATTTTGTCGGCCATGATTACCAGACCATTTTGCCATTTTCGATGTTAAGCGGTGCCTGGCTGCTATTAGTGGTGGATACGATTGGCCGGCTCGTTGTGCTGCCCAGTGAGATCTCAGCAGCAACGATAATGGCGGTACTTGGCGGCCCGTTCTTAATCGTGTTGGTTCAAAGAGGGGGAGCTCATGGAATTAAAGCAGGTTAATTACAGCTATTCGAATTCAAAAAAAACCATTTCTGATTTTACGGCGACGGTTCCAACTGGCCAAATTCTGTCGATTATTGGTCAAAATGGTGCGGGCAAGTCTACGTTATTAAAACTACTTCTGGGACGGCTTTCACCAGATTCGGGCACGGTTGAATTAGATGGTCAGCCAATCAGCGCCTTATCACCGCGAAAACGGGCGGCTAAAATTGCGGTCGTCAGCCAGCAGCATCAGCTGTATGACGAAATGACCGTTAAAGAAGTGGTTAAAACGGGGCGGTTACCATTCCATTCGCTATTAGCCACTATTTCGGATGAAGAGGTCCGGCCGTTTTTACAAGCAGTTGATCTCGCGGATGCCATGGATCAGCCGCTGACGTCACTTTCAGGTGGCCAGCAGCAGCGGGTCTGGTTGGCAGCAGCCTTGGCGCAAGAACCGCAGTACCTTTTTTTAGACGAACCAACAACTTACCTTGATATCCGGTATGCCCATGATTTAATGGCGCTGATTCAGGAATTAAACGTTAAAAAAAAGATGACGATCATTATGGTCTTGCATGATATCAACCAGGCGTTGAAGGTCAGCGACCAACTGTGGCTGATCAAGCAGGGTAAATTGCTTAAAGCTGGTACACCGGCGACGATGTTAGACGAGCAGTTGCTTAGTCAGGCGTTTGAAGTACCAATTAAAATTGTTAAGATCGAAAAGTATGGCCCTTATGTGATTCAACTCGCGGCCTAATAGCGGTGCAAACCGCTTTTTTTGTGCCAATTTTTAAAAAAGGTTGGCAATTTAGCCGAACTATTGTTAAATAATAAGTGTAACCGTTCGGAAATGGACTATTATAGAAGAGGGAAGAGGTTGATTAGGGTTGAAAGAGGTTAGAATTAATTCAGCGTACACTGTTGCGGTGATGAGCGTATTGATTGCAATGCAGGTTGTTTTGGGCAGTCTGTTATCGATTCAATTTTTAATCACTAAAATCACGTTTTCATTTATTGTGACTGCCATTATGGCGCGATTATTTCCGCCAAAATTAACGGCTAGTGCCACCGCCATGGCCAATTTAATCGGGATGCTGCTGTTTCCGAAGTTTAGCTTTTTCTTTGGTTTTCTGATTACCGCCGCACTTACTGGATACACCTTTGGCAAACTGTTTTATCAAAAGCCAGTTAAACTGTGGCGAATTACCTTAGCTTCATTTATCGTGACGATCGGTTGGAACCTATTCTTGAATAGTCTCTGGCTTCACATCATGTATGGGATGACCTGGAACGTTTTGTTTGCAACGCGAATACCGCAAGAACTGCTTTCCTTTGTGATTTATACGGTTGTAATAACGATTGTGTTTAAAGTGTTACCAATCGAGCGTTTAACGAACCGCTAAGCGTTTGGATAATTGTTAAAGATGCCATAATAAAAAGGACGCGGAAATTAAATTTCCACGTCCTTTATTTAATCGTTATTTATTTTCTGCATGATAGCGATTCCGCACGACACTGTGACGGTAACCGTAACTGAAGTAGAAGACTAAGCCGATTACCAACCAAACGAAGAAAGCAATCCAAGTGAAGGCTTTCAATTCGAACATTAAGAACAGGCAAAGGATAAACGAAATGATTGGTAAAACGGGATAGAATGGTACTTTAAAGGCTGAATCAAGTTCTTTAAATTCGGGATTTCGCCGGAGAAAGACGATTCCAATCGAGACCATCGCAAAGGCAAACAGCGTTCCGATGTTGACCAGTTCAGTGATCTTATCAATTGGGATCACGCAGGCGAAGAAACTGCCCAGAATACCAAATAACCAAGTGTTGGTCACTGGCACGTGAGTTTTAGTGCTTAAACGACTGAAGACTCGTGGTAGCAGACCATCACGGCTAATGGCGAAGACCAGTCGCGTACCGCCATATAAGAACACCATGAGCACGGTGGTCATCCCAATTACGGCCCCTAAGGAAACGATGCCGGAGACCCAGTTTTGATGGATGAAGTGTAACGCGTAAGCGACAGGGTCAGCCACGTTTAAGTGCGTATACTTGACCATTCCCACAAGGACCAGTGACAAAGCGATATAAAGTACCGTGGCAATCAATAGGGAGCCAATGATCCCAAGTGGGACGTTTTTTTGCGGATTCTTGACTTCCTCAGCCGCGGTAGAGACCGCATCGAACCCGATGTAGGCGTAAAACGCGACGGCCGCCCCTGAAACCACGCCTTTCATGCCGAATGGCAAGAAGGGATGATAGTTTTCAGGTCGGATGTAGAAGACTCCGACAACGATGAACAGGATGATCACGATAATTTTAAGAATAACCATGATGGCGTTGATCTGCGCTGATTCACGCACACCGCCGACTAATAGGAATGAAATTAACATGATAATGATAAAAGCAGGCAGATCAAAGATGGCGTGGGGCATACCAGCGGTGCCGTATGCTGCACGGAACGCTTCTGGCAGGTACCAGTTAAAGCCAGCTAAAATGTTTTGAAAGTACGACGACCAGCTTGCTGCAACCGCTGAAACGGAGAATAAATACTCTGAGACTAGTGCCCAGCCTAAAATCCAGGCAATAAATTCCCCGAAAACAGCGTATATGTATGTATATGCGCTACCAGCTAGTGGAATGGTTGATGAAAATTCCGAGTAGCAGAGTGCAGCCAATGAACAAACAATCGCGGCCACAACGAACGACAAAAACGCACCGGGCCCAGCATACTTGGCGGCGATGATTCCGGGAGTAATAAAGATCCCAGCACCCACGATTGCGCCGACACCCATTGTGATCAGACTAAAAGCTGTGAGCGACTTTTCCAGCCCAGTCTTCTTGTAAAGATCAGTTTTGATGTCTTTACGAAGGAAGAGCGTGGAAGTTTTCTTGTTATGATTCATTCCTAAACTCCTTTCATGAAATGAATAAAATATTAATACATGAATATAATATCCTATTATACATCAAATTTTAATAAAATGAGCTGGCAAATGAGAATCGACTTAATAAAGCGCTTTCTAAATCTGATAAGGACAAAAAATCATTATTGTTCTTGTGCTTTACATCGAGATGTTATAGAATGCAACAAGTGAGGTTACCACGGTAGCCCAGTTCGATAATAAAAGAAGAGTAATCAGTTAGTGATGAATAGCGAGTTCGGAATGATGGGAGCCGAATGATCACGCTGATGAAGCGCGCTTTTTAGAATGATATTGTTATAAGTTGAGTGGATAGTAATATCAACAAGAGTGGTACCGCGGGTAGTCTCGTCTCTTACATGTTTCAGTGTAGGAGGGGGACTTTTTTTATTGCCCTGATATCGCCAGTAGTTTAATCGCAGTCAAAATTTATTACGTGAGGAGTTAATATTATGGATTACAAACAAGTAGTTGCTGATACGTTAGCACCAGCATTAACGGACGTACTTTCAGCAGCAGATATTTATCAAAAAATTGAACGGCCCAAGGATACCAGCAAAGGGGATTACGCTTTTCCAGCCTTTACCTTAGCTAAGACCTTTAAGAAGGCGCCACAGCAAATTGCTAGCGACCTAGTTGAAAAAATCGATACCAGTAAATTTGAAAAAGTGGAAGTTGCTGGTCCTTACCTGAACTTCTTCTTGGATAAGGCTGCTTTTAGCGCTCAAATTCTAGGCGAAGTTTTGACGGCCGGTGCAGACTATGGTCAAAACCAGTCCGGTAATAACGGTAACGTGCCGATTGATATGTCATCACCTAACATTGCCAAGCCAATTTCCATGGGTCACCTACGTTCAACGGTTATTGGTAATTCAATTGCTGAAATTTTACGGAAAAACGGCTACAACCCAATCAAGGATAATCACTTAGGCGACTGGGGAACTCAATTTGGTAAGCTGATCACTGCTTATTTGAAGTGGGGGAACGAAGCCGACGTTAAGAAAGACCCAATCACTAACCTGGTTAAGTACTACGTGAAGTTCCATAAAGAAGACGTGGCACATCCTGAATTGGATGATGAAGCTCGGGAATGGTTCAAGAAGCTCGAAGATGGCGATGAACAAGCGCGTCACCTCTGGTCATGGTTCCGTGATGAATCTTTAAAGGCCTTCAAGACCATCTACGACAAGTTGGGTGTTAAATTTGATACCTATAATGGTGAAGCCTTCTACAATGACAAGATGCAGGCAGTTATTGACGACTTAAAGCAAAAGGGTCTGCTGAAAGAATCCCAAGGCGCCCAAGTGGTTGACCTGGAAAAGTATAATTTGAACCCTGCATTGATTTTAAAGAGTGATGGGGCCTCACTCTACATCACCAGAGATATTGCGACCGCGGTTTATCGTGAAAATACCTATCATCCAGCCATGAACCTTTACGTGGTTGGTTCTGAACAAATGTACTACTTCAAGCAGTTAAAGGCCGTTTTAACTGAAATGGGCTTGCCATCCGCTAAGAACCTGCACCACATTCCATTTGGTCTGATCACCGTTAACGGTAAGAAGCTGTCAACGCGTTCTGGCCGGATCATTTTACTGGATGCCGTGCTTGATGATGCCATTGAAATGGCGCAAAAGCAGATTGCGGAAAAGAACCCTGATCTGCCTAACAAGGATCAGGTAGCTAAGCAGGTCGGTGTTGGCGCCATCATCTTCGGTGATCTGAAGAACGAACGGATGAACAGTATTGACTTTAACCTGGCAGAACAGCTGAAGTTTGAGGGTGAAACCGGTCCTTACGTTCAATATGCGCATGCTCGTGCCGAAAGTATCTTGCGTAAGGCAAGCGATGTGACCGTCCCAACCAGTGACGCTAAGATCTCTGACCCAGAAGCTTGGGAAACCGTGAAGGCGTTGGCCGACTTCCCTGATGTTATTGTGGAAGCTCTAAAGGAATTCGAACCTTCAGACGTTGCTAAATACGCCATTCGGTTGGCTAAGGCATTCAACAAGTACTACGCGCACTCCAAAATCTTGGCTGACGACGCAGAAAAGCCTGCTCGTTTGGCGTTAGTTAAGAGTGTTTCAACTGTTTTGAAAGAAGCGCTTCGGCTATTAGGCGTTGAAGCTCCGGACGAAATGTAATTTAATCTAATATCTGATAATGCGACTGGAAAAATTTCCGGCCGCATCTTTTTTGGTGTGATAACATTAGAAACGTATTAGGTTGATGTTATTATAGATTGAGCGGCAATCCAAGTATTCCTGCATTTATATTAGTTACTATGAAGACAGATTGGGGGCGGTAAACCGAATTTTAACTTCCAACTGATTAATTTATATTCTAAATTATACTAACATTGAATACTTATTTAAAATCTTGCTTTCTTTTCGTTTTTCATTTTGTTATAATAATTACAGTATTTAGTTCAGTTGAAGGGGGCTGCATTAGGATGAAAAAAAGTATTCGTCAATCACGGATTGAACAGTTGATCAATCAGTATCCGATCGGTACACAAGAAGACCTAATGCGTCATCTAAATGAAATTGGGATTAAGGCGACGCAAGCAACGATCTCACGTGATATTCGCGAGATGCAGGTTGTCAAAGCCCAAGATGGCCATGGACACTTGCGTTACACGATTTTTAAACCCGGCAATAAATCTGAAGAAGAACACCTGCGCGAAACCATTAATGAAGTGGTCATCGGTTTGACACGCATCGAATTTATGAACGTGATCAAAACGTTACCCAGTAATGGCAATCTGCTAGCCGCAATTTTAGATGATTTAAAGTTACCTGAAGTTGTGGGGACGTTAGCAGGGCATGATACGATTTTAGTCATTAGTCCAAATGCTGAAGTTGCTCAGCAGTTAAATGATGAAATTGCTGAAAATATGAACCCAGATATTGTTCATTAATAGCTTACTGGGTACAAAACACGCCAACATTGGCGTGTTTTTTGTTTAAGGACTGTTAAAATTTGAGTTGTAATTTAGCTGCATTTATATAATATGATAGAATTAATGAAGCAAATCTTTTACTTATTGAGGGAAACGAATGAATAATAATCGGGGAAATCAATCAAATCAAGGGTTCAAAGCGATGATGTCGCCGTATTATCAACGGTTTAAAAGCCATTTTGGTAAGTTTTGGCATCGTTATCAGCTGACCCGCTGGATCATTGTTGCCATTTTAGCGCTGATCTTTGTCGTGAGCGCCACCTTAACGTTTCAGGCCAAAACGGCCAACGTTGGTGATTTAAAGGCCCAGCTGGAAAAAACAACTTATATTTACGATAAAAGCAATCACCGGGCTGGTTCACTGTATGCGCAGAAGGGGACGTATGTGCCGCTGTCTAAGATCTCGCCAAACGTACCTAAGGCGGTCATTTCAACTGAAGACCGTAATTTTTATCATGAACACGGTTTTTCAGTCAAAGGGATTGCCCGGGCTTTTTTCTTGCTGGCTAAAAACAAGCTGCTTCACCGTGATTATATTAGCGGCGGTGGTAGTACGCTCACACAGCAGTTAGTTAAAAACGCCTTTTTGACGCAGCAGCAGACCATGACCCGTAAATTAAAGGAAATTTTTCTGGCCATTGAAGTTGAAAACGTGTATTCAAAGCAGGATATCTTGTCCATGTATCTAAATAATGCCTACTTTGGCAATGGTGTCTGGGGTGTTCAGGATGCGGCACAGAAGTATTTCGGAACAGATGCAGCTAATTTGTCCGTGCCGCAGTCAGCGGTATTAGCCGGGATGCTGACCTCACCAAGCGGGTATAACCCTATCGATCATCCGCAAGCCTCTAAGGACCGTCGTAACGTTGTCTTGGGCTTAATGGCTGAAACGGGTGATATTACTAAATCACAGGCAACCGCGTACCAGCAAACACCACTAACCACCGCAGACACGTATCAGTATAAGGATTCCTACCGTTATCCCTACTACTTTGACGCTGTGATCGACGAAGCTATTTCTAAGTACGGGTTAACGGAATCAGACATTATGAATCATGGGTATAAAATTTACACGTATTTGGATCAAAATTACCAGTCACGGTTGCAGGAAAACTTCAAGAACAGTTACTTGTTCCCGCAAAATGCTGCTGATGGGACTAAAGTTCAGGCAGCTTCAGTGGCGGTTAATCCGAATAACGGCGGTGTGATGGCCGTGGTCGGTGGCCGTGGCAAGCATGTGTTCCGAGGTTATAACCGGGCAACCCAAATTAAGCGGCAGCCAGGATCGACCATTAAACCATTAGCGGTCTATACGCCAGCACTTGAGAACGGTTATTTCTATGATTCTCAACTGCAAGATAAAAAGACGTCGTATGGCACTAACCACTACACGCCGAAAAATTACAATAACGTTTATTCCGGTAAGATTCCAATGTACGAAGCACTAGCTAATAGTGTTAATGCACCCGCAGTTTGGCTGTTGAATAAAATTGGCGTTAATAAAGGCTATGATTCAGTCAAAAAGTTTGGGATACCTGTTACCAAGTCGGATAAGAACTTGGCTTTGGCATTGGGTGGTTTGAGCAAAGGGGTCTCACCGCAGGAATTAGCGGGGGCCTACACGGCGTTTGCTAATAGTGGCACGCGGACGGATACTCACTACATTCGTAAAATCGTGGATGCTTCGGGCAACGTGGTCGTTAATAATCCGAAGGTGACAACGCATAACGTCATGTCGCCAAAGGTTGCCAAGCAAATGACCAGTATGATGCTGGGTGTCTTCAACAGTGGGACTGGTGTTGACGCTAAACCGTACGGGTACTCCGTTGCCGGTAAGACTGGGAGTACTGAAGCCGATGCCACGGGTGATGGTGATGCGACCCGTGATAAATGGATCGTGGGTTACACTCCGGATGTTGTCTTAACGACCTGGGAAGGTTTTGACAATACTAATAGCAGTCACCATTTGGAAAACTTGAGTGGGACGGGTGTTGGCCCATTGTTCAAGACGGAAATGGAAGAAATCTTGCCGTATACGAAACAAACCCAATTTAATACGCAGGATGCCTCAACTTTGGCGAAAGCGTCGAAGTCTAATAATAATTTGTGGGACAACGTGCAGCAGGGCGCTGGCAGCGTGGGTGACCAAATTCAGCAAGGTGCTAATAACGCTGCGAATACCGTTAAAAAGTGGTGGCAAAATACGTTTGGGTAGAGAGTGTGTAGTCAGGCGCTTATATGCAGGTCGCTGCCTGACGAAACACGTTTAGTCTAGGTAAGATTAAAGAGCTTTCATTCCCCAGCTTTCGCCCACTTTCAATTCATGATACAATATGAAAGTATTGAAGACAGGAGGATATTTTTTATGGCAGACATTGAAAAAACCGCTGGTGAATTACGTGAGGAGCTAGCTAGTTCCGATGAATTTACGGCGTTACAAAGTGCTTATAACATAATGAAGGCTGATTCTGAAGCCTATGATCTATTCAAGAAATTTCAGGAATTACAATTGAAACTGCAGCAAAAACAGATGCAGGGTCAACAGCCTGATCAAGACGAAATGAAGCAGGCTCAGGATATGGCAACCAAAGTTGGTGCTAAGGACGTTATCAAAGATTTGATGGAAAAAGAAAAGGACGTCAATCAACTGCTGGCAAGACTGAATAACGATATTACAAAACCGATTCAAGACCTGTATCAAAGCTAAAACAGAATCTTATCAGTGATTAAATAGATCAAAAACGTCGAAGAATTTTCTTCGGCGTTTTTTAGGAGTGACAATTAGTGAAGTTTATTCATGCAGCAGATTTACATTTAGATAGCCCGTTTGAAGGGTTGCAGCGTTTGCCTAAAACCCTCTGGCAACGGATTCACGAGGCACCGTTCAAGGCGACTGAAAAAATGGTCACAAACGCCATCAACCAACAAGTCGACTTCGTTTTGCTGGTAGGGGATTTATTCGACCGCGAGACTCAGAGTGTTCAGGCTCAAGTCTTCTTAAACGAACAGCTGCAGCGATTAGTAGATGCCAAGATTGCAGTGCTGGTTTCATTTGGCAACCATGATTATTTGACGGATGATCAGCAGCTATCTTTACCTGAAGGGGTCCGTGTCTTTGGCAGTGACGTGACGACTGAGATGCTCACCACGCACGACCATACCCGAGTGGCCATCAGTGGGTTTAGCTACGCTGACCGTTGGCTGGAAGAAGACGTGGTGCCGCAGTTTCCGGACCGTGGTCCAGTTGATTTTCAGATCGGTATGCTGCACGGTGCTGTTAAGCAGGGCGCGGTCAATCACTATGCGCCATTTACAGTCAGTGAATTAGCTGCGACCCATTACGATTACTGGGCTTTGGGGCATATTCATAAGCCCAGTGTGCTGTCCGAACAGCCACCGATAATTTACGCTGGCACGCTTCAGGGGCGTCATAAACTTGAATCAGGTCAACATGGCTATCAGTTGGTCAGCAGCCAAGGCCAGCAGTTAAGCCATCAATTTGTTCCGGCAGATTCACTGCGTTGGTCGTCGCTATCGTTAACGGTAGATGAGACAACCACGGACGTTAAGTTAATCGAGGCTGTGCAAGCAGCCCTTAAGGCGGCCCAACCAGACGTGTTTGAATTGGTTGAACTGAAACTGGCCGGGATCGAAAAACTCTCGGCCAGTTTGCTGAGCCGATTAAACGATGGCACTTGGCTGGAACGGCTTGATCAGACTCAAAAAAGGACTTATCAACAAACTCACGCCTGGGTCTATGAAGTGACCGTGGCGCCAACTGATCAGCCGGTGCAGTACGCCAAATTAGATGCTGCTTTCTGGCAACGGGCGCAAGCAACGGTTTTTACGACCGATAACGTGGAAATGACAGCCGGTAAATTAATGCAGTATTCGTTTATCGCGGATCATTTACGCGATCCTAAAACCACTGTCAGATTAACTGACCGGGCTAAGAACGAACTATTAGCGCAATCGCGTTTGGAGGATGACGACGATGCAGATCACAACAATTAAAATCTATGGATTCGGCAAATTTCACGATACAACCATCGAATTGCCTGATCAATTCACACTCTTGTATGGTGAAAATGAAGCGGGTAAATCCACTCTGGTGGCCTTCATCACCAGTCTGCTGTTTGGTTTTGAAACCGCTAAGCACCGCTATGCTATGTACCGGCCAAAAGCTGGGTCGCAATACGGTGGCGAACTGTATTTTACCCATGGCCAGACCAAGTACTGGCTTAAACGGGTGGGTGGCACGCACGGCGGTAAAGTGACCTTTCGTGATCTGACAACTGATATGCCGTTGACCAAAGATGACTTATCCCAATTACTACAGCCCTTAAATAAGGAATTATTCTACCAAATCTTTTGCTTTGGTGAACGGGAATTGCAGGCGGTCTTTAATTTGACTCGCTTTGATCTCGTGAAACGGATTCAGCGCATTGGGGCGATCGGCAGTGAGAACTGGATCGGCTTGACCCAAAAACTCACGGCGACTGCGGGCGATATCTACAAACCACGAGGCCGGGTTCAGCCATTGGTTCGCTTACTTCATGAATATGATGATCTGACGGCTAAAATCACCACCGCTAAAGCACAGTTTCAGCAGTACCAGACGCTGCAGACTGATGCTCAGCAGACATCCAGCGACTTAACAGCAGTTCAAAAAAAGCTTACGCAGTTAACGCATCAGCAAGATCAATATCAGCGCTTGATATTACTGTACCCGCAGTATCAGCAATTTAAAAATGACACACCGGTATCAGCCAAAACACCGATCAGTACGGCTGATTGGCAAAAGGCGACCCGGTTAACGACCACGGTCAAACAGCTGAAGTCCGATTTGGCAACGCAGACGGAAACGGTTAAACAGCAAACAGCGACCCAAGCTGCCAGTGATGCCCAGCAATTTTACACGGCGCATCAGCAAACTATCGACCAGTTGGCGGGGCAACTGCCTGCTATGCAGCAATCGCAGCAGCGGCAACATCAAACTGAGACGCAGTTAGCGCAATTAGATCAGCAACTTACAGCCTTGAATCAGCAGTATGGGGCGACATTAACTAATTTAAAGCCTTTAACATCCAGTGAGCAGCAGCAAATTGAAGCCTCATTTGATCAGCAGCAGCATTTGAGTATTGAACGGGACTCCCGGGCGAATCAGTGGCAAGCTCACCAAAAAACGTTTGGACAATTACAGCAGCAAGCGGATGCGGATACCTCTTCGGGGATGAACTTAAAATGGTTGGTTGGCGGCGTTGGCGTTGTGCTAGTTGCCTTATTTGTCCTCAGCGGTGTGTTGAAAACCATTGGTGGCATTCTTGGAATCGGCATTGCAGCCTATGGAATCTTTAAACCGATCATCTCTGGCAATCAGCAGTCGGCCATTGACTCACAGCTGGCGTTACTGTCGTCGCAGCTAGATGAGGACCGTCAGCAGTTAGCCAGCCTAGATCAGCAGCTGATCGACGCGGATGCGCAGGTTACCCAGTTTGGCGCGGAACATCATTTGCAGGGTTTTGCACCCGAGCGGTGGCTGGACCTGCAAACTGACATCAGTCGCTATCAGGCGGCGAAAATTCAGCAAAAATCTCTTCAGGAACAACGTAATCAGACGAGTCAAAGAATTCAATCCTTCTTGTCACAGTGGCAGTTTGCGGGTGACGTGATTGATCTAGCGGGTAGCAATGACCAGCAACTGCAGCAGCTCAGTCAGTTCTTGTCAGCTAGGCGCGATGAAGGCCAGCGCCTGCACTGGGCTAATGAAGCGCTGACGACCAGTACGCAACGGCAAGACCAGCTTAAACAGCAGTTAGAAGCGCAGCAAACTGCGCTGACCCAACTATTAAATCAGTATGGGTTAACCACGTTTACGGCGTTTGAAGCACGTTATCAGCAGGATCAGGCAACCGCCCAGCAAAATGAGCGGTTGAAGCTATTAAATGCGCAATTATCTCAGGCTGATCGCCAAATTCTAGATGCGGCTGCCTCACAGACTGTTCTGGAACAAACCAGCCAGAAAATTCACACGCAGTACCTAGAAAAACAGCAGCGACAGTCAGAATTACTGACCCAATCCAGCCAGCAGCATTATCAGTTGCAGCAGCTAGCTTCCAGTGATAAGTATCAGACGTTGTTGCAGCACCAAGCGGATTTACAGACTGAGATCAACGAGCTAACGGATGATTGGCTGACCAAAAAGTTGCTGATAAACTGGATCGATCAGACGTTAATCAATGCGTCACAGGGCCGGCAGCCGAAAATTATCAAGGTGGCGGAACAGTATTTCCAAGCGTTAACGGATAACCGCTACCGGCAGATCAATTTTACGGATGCCACCGTGCAGGTGATCCGCGAAGATGATTTAACCTTTGACGTAGGGGAATTGTCCAGTGGAACTGCTGAACAGTTGTACGTTGCATTACGATTCGCGTTTACTAAAGTTATGGCGGATGTGATCGCCATGCCGATTATTATTGACGATGCTTTCGTGAACTTTGACCGTCCGCGGACCCAGGCGGCACTAAAAATGCTCAAACAGTTAGCCCAGACCAGTCAAATCATCTATTTAACGGCTAATCACGATAATTTAGCCCTGGTTGACGAACATGAGGTCTATCAGCTGGCTGGAAAGTCGGTTTGAAAAACGGTAAACTTAGCTTAAACGAGGGGGATTAACCATGGCAGAAAAACAATTAATGGCTCATGCAGTGGGTGAACAGATGAATCTGATGGCACTTTTAAAGAACGTCAACGTCCGCGTTGCCAAAAATGGCAAGCAGTACCTTGATCTGACCTTTGAAGATCAGTCTGGCGAGATCACCGGTAAGTTTTGGGATGCCAGTGCCGCTGATATTGAACGGTTTAAAGCTGGCCGAGTGGTACATTTAACCGGTAAACGGGAAATGTATCAGGGCTCGCCACAGGTTAAGATCAACGCTTTGCGGCTTGCCAATGCTGACGAACCGCAAGATCCCAGTGAATTCGTGGTTCACGCGCCGATGAAGGCCAGTGAAATGGAAGATGAGCTGAATCAAGTGGTCTTTGAGATCACTAATCAGGTCTGGAACCGAATCGTTCGCTTCCTCATTGCTAAACACCGGGACGCTTTTTTCACCTATCCGGCGGCCAAACATAATCACCATGCGTTTGAGGGTGGTTTAGCCTTTCACACGCTATCGATTCTGCGGTTGGCCCATAGCGTGGTGAAGCAGTACCCAACCATTAATGCCCCGTTACTTTACGCGGGTGCCATTTTACATGATCTTGGGAAAGTGATTGAATTATCCGGTCCTGTTTCCACGCAGTACACGGTGGAGGGGAACCTTTTAGGGCATATTAGTATTGTGGACGGCGAGATCGTGTCGGCCTGCAATGAACTTAAGTTTGATGTGCATAATGAAAACGTGGTGCTGCTGCGGCACATGATCTTGGCCCATCACGGTCTGATGGAATATGGGTCACCAGTGCGGCCCCGTTTGTTAGAAGCAGAAGTCCTGCATCAATTAGATGAACTGGATGCTTCGATTAGGATGATGACGAATGCCGTTGAAAATACGACTCCCGGTGAATTTGGTGAACGGCTGTTTGCCATGGATGGCCGTTCGTTTTATCGGCCAAATGCACCAGAGACTGGCAGTACTAGTAGTCAAGATGATCAAAAATAAGCTAAACAAAAGGCCGACCACAATGTGATCGACCTTTTTATTTAGCTTATTATTACTTAGAAACCTTTGATGAACTGCTTGAAGTCAAGTAGTCAGCAAGGACGTTTTGTAATTGACTATCCTTGATTGAAACATTACCCTTCTTAAGCACCTTAGAAACGACGCTCTTCAAAGTAGCACTGTCATTCATCCGCTTGTCATAGATCTGATTCTTTAGTTCAGATTCATGTTGCTTGTAAGTCCCCTTGCCAGGGTTATTGTCCATCTTGATGACGTGATAGCCATAAGAAGTCTTAACTGGCGTAGTGGTGTACTGGTTAGTCTTTAGCTTGAAGGCAGCCTTCTTAAAGGTACCGTCCAGTTGTGTATCAGTGTTATCGAATGGTGCTAACTTACCACCCTTGTTCTTAGTCGCACTGTCAGTGGAATACTTCTTAGCTAATGATGCGAAGCTCTTACCAGACTTCAACTGTTTAATAACAGTGTCAGCGGTGGACTTCTTAGAAACTAAGATGTGAGAAACCGTGACCTTTGGTTGATAACCCTTGAACTGCTGCTTAAGCTGTGCATCAGTTACCTTGGTGTCAGCCTTAACAGCTTCCTTCAAAAGTAAGTTGCTGCGGATCTGCTGTTTCAATTGAGAAGCCGTCATACCGCTTTGAGAAAGAACACTGTTGAATGATGAACCGTACTGCTTCTTGTAATCGTTGTATTGTGTAGTTACGGCCGAATCCTTAACTTTGCTGCCGAACTGTTTGTCAAGAACCTTGTTCAAAATCATCTGCTGTAAGACTTGCTTACCGCTAGAAGTATTTTTCAGGCTGCTGTAAAATTGGTCTTCCGTAATTTTACCACCTGAAGTGGTGGCAACTGTTTTGCTACCACATGCAGCAAGAGTCAAACTTAACATGACACCTGCAAGCGCAATGAGCCATTTTTTCATATTCGAAAACACATCCATTTCTTTCTAGATTAGTATCATCCCAATGGGACATCTTACTTAATATAACATAAACTGAAAACAATTTTCAGTTGTAAAGGGAACTTAATAAAAATTGAATACTTCTATTCATTCGATTTAGGTTCCCCTAATTTTGATAGACGGCCATTGATCTCGTCCACGTGGGGCTGAATCTTAAATTGAAATTGACCAACGGCGGCTTCAATGCCGTTAATGGCTGGCTGCGCTTTTTTAAGTTCATCCTGAAAGTCGGCCAAGCGGGTCTTAACGTCAGTAGCTTGCTGATTCACCTTGGTTAAGGCTGCTTTGCGGGCTTGCACATGATCAACGGTTTCTTGGACGAACGCCTTTGGGGACTGCTGTTTGCGGTAAAGATGAACCGCTAACGAGGCCCCAGCCGTGAGCAGGGCACTGGTTAAAAATCGTTTCATAGTTTCACCTCAGCCTTAAAATTGTGATTTGATTGAATTTTGAATATCGGTATAAGCTTTTTCGTCATACTTGCTGGAGTTATCCTTAAAGGTCATTCCAAAATCATCGTGATCGGTGTAACGGGGAATCAGGTGAATGTGAGAGTGAAAGACGGACTGATAGGCGACCTTACCGTTATTGTTTAAAATGTTTAGACCCTTGATCTCTGGGTTAGAGGCTTTAATGGCTCTGGCAATTAGCGGAATCTTGCTAAAGACGGTGGCAGCTAAGTCGGCATCATAGGCGTAAATATCTGGCACGTGGGTCTTTGGCACCACTAAGGTGTGACCCGGTGTACCTTGTGAAATATCCAAAAAGGCTTTGACATCGTCATCTTCGTAGACGGTGTAACTAGGGACATCACCCTTAATAATCTTACAGAAAATACAATCATCATCATATTTATGAATCATTTCAGTTCCTCCTTTAAAAATCATAAAACTACGTTAAGTATACCGCATTATTCCCAAATTCTATACACCGTTGCGTATGATATAATGAAACTAATTGACTAAAAATAACAGAGAAATGAGGGATGTTTATGACGCTTCAGGTGACGAATCTCGTTGGTGGCTATTCGCAAATACCAGTTTTAAAAGAAGTGACATTTGACGTTCAAAATGGTGAACTGGTGGGTCTAATTGGACTGAATGGGGCTGGTAAATCGACCACCATTAACCACATTATCGGACTATTGACACCTTTTAAAGGTGAAATCAAAATTAACGGTATTACTTTAAATCAAGACAAAAATGGGTATAAAAAACAGATTGCCTATATTCCAGAAACCCCGATCCTTTATCAGGAACTGACCCTAAAAGAACATCTGGAAATGACCATGATGGCGTATAGCTTAGACCGAGATGAGGCTTGGAAGAAAGCCAATCATTTGCTCAGTATTTTTCGCTTAGATAATAAGTTGGACTGGTTTCCAGCCAACTTTTCTAAGGGGATGAAGCAAAAGGTCATGATCGTGTGTGCCTTCATTACGGAGGCGCCATTATTCATCATTGACGAACCCTTCTTAGGATTGGATCCGCTGGCGGTGCATGATCTGCTGGACTTGATCGATGAGCAAAAACAAAGGGGTGCCAGTGTGCTGATGTCGACACACGTGCTAGACACCGCTGAAAAATACTGTGACCGCTTCGTGTTGCTGCACGATGGTACGGTCAAGACGGAAGGCACGCTGCCAGAATTGCGCAAGGCACTGCCAGATGCAGGAGAATCCTTAGATGACATCTACATGTCAATGACGAGGGCTGATCAGCATGAATAATTTATATCGAAAACGTTTAGCCAGTCATTTAAAAGAAATGTTTAAGTACCTGCGACTGGTCTTCAACGACCACTTTGTGTTTGCGCTGCTGATTTTTATCGGCGGTCTTGGGTTAGCCTATTCCAATGGGTTAAAGGAACTGCAGCCTAATTTGTGGTGGGCCAAGCCCGTGATTGTGGTCGTTTTATTATTGGTTCTTCAAATGGGCCGGTTTGCCACGCTGTTTCAAGACGCCGATGTGGTCTTCTTGTTACCGCGAGAAGCCGATATTCGCCAGTATTTGAAGGGTGCCCGGTTGTATAGTGAGGGGTTAGCTTTTATTTATGAACTGTTTGGGATGTTTGTTCTATTACCTTTCATTCAGGTGACTGATGGGATGCCAGTCGTTGATCTGGCCATGATAGCGGTCGCGCAATTGTTGCTAAAGGATAGTTTGTTTAGTTTAGCCATTGTTAGCCGTTTTCAAGTTAAGACTAGCTGGCTAAAGCAATCCTTCTGGTTCAAGTGGTTAGCTCCACTGATTATTTTGCTAGTCAGCGTTTATGGCATGCCACTGATTGGACTGCTGTTGGCGTTAATTTTGGCAGTTGGGTTGCGCGTCGCCGATCGTCGCTTCAATGCGGTACCGTTTGACTGGTGGCACGCTATTGGCTTAGAAAATAACCGTATGTTAGGCGTTTACCGGTTCTTTAACCTCTTTACTAACGTGCCCATGCTCAAAGGGGTGGCTAAGCGTCGCCGTTATTTGGACTGGCTGTTAAATAGCGTCAAAGCCACGCCGAAAAACACCTATCTCTACCTCTACAGCCACGGTATTGTGCGTAGCGGTGAATTTAGTGGCCTTTATTTACGGCTCACGATTTTGGGCATGATCCTGTTGTACTTCGTGCGTGGGACTTGGCTACCGATTGCTTTAGCAGCACTGTTCTTGTACCTGATTGGTTTCCAGCTGATCCCGTTTTACTGGCAGTTTGACGATATCGTGTTTACCCATCTGTATCCGATTGCCGAATCTCAGCGGGTGAACAGCTTCAGACGGTTAATGTTTGCCTTAACGGGATTAACGGCCATTTTATTCTTGGTCATGGTCATCATCGCTAACCCAAGTTGGCAAATGGGGCTGATTACATTAGTGATTGAATTAGCGGAAGTGGTTTTGATGGTGCAGTACTATCTGCCGCTGCGATTGAAACGGAAAAAGTAGTGAAACGCAAAAACCAGTTGACTGAACTGGCTTGTTTGCCTAAAATAAACAGTAATCTTAAACGGCGAGCTTGACTTAAGTTCGCCGTTTTATCTTGGAAATCGGAGGAATATCATGCGGGTACGTAAGAAACCGTGGGCAGCACCCTACATTAAGGATCACGCAGATTTGATCGTAACGGATCCGGCATCACAGCTGGGTCACTGGCAGGAACGTTTTCCAAGCCAGCAACCCATTCAGGTTGAAATTGGAATCGGTAAGGGACAATTTATTATCGAAATGGCTCGTCAAAACCCAGAAATCAACTTTTTGGGAATTGAAATTCAGGAATCGGTAATCGCCACTGCACTGCGTAAATTAGTTGAAAGCGGGCTGACGAACGTGCAGCTGGTCGAAACGGATGGTGCCAATATCGACACCTTGTTTGCTGAAGGCGAAGTCGATAAATTGTACTTGAACTTTTCAGATCCTTGGCCTAAAAAGCGGCATACTAAGCGTCGCCTGACCGCACCCAACTTTTTAGTTCACTATCAAAAAGTGCTTAAAAAAGAGGGTCGAATTCAGTTTAAAACGGATAACCGCGGTTTATTTGAATATTCGTTGATGAGCTTCAACAACTTTGGCATGACCTTTGAAGAAGTTTGGCTCGATCTGCATAACAGTGACGGTAACGTCGGTAATGTGCAGACCGAATATGAAGAGAAGTTTAGTGCTAAGGGGCCCATTTATAAGTTGGTTGCTCATTTTTAAGTGAAAAAATGCCCGCACTGTAAATTTACAGTGGGGCATCATTTAATGATTAGATGAGGTCAACAGCTCAGTTAGTTTGTTGATGATGTGCAGGTCAATTAAAGGCGCTGCATTTTTAAAATACTGCCAGTCTTAGCATCCGCAATGAACTCGTAAGAAACGAGCTTGTTATCTTCCAGACGGGAAAGACCGCCGCTATAAACCATGGTGTGAATCGCAAACTGCGCGTGCTTGTGCGGATGCTCATCGATCCAAGCGCCCTCGATCGTCGATTCTTTGCGAAAGGCCTGTTTGACCTGACTTAGAATGGCATCCGGTGTCAGATACTGACGGGTAAACACAGTTCTTCCCATTAAAAAGCCAAATAAGATGCTTAACAGGGATAGCAGACTGAGTTGCTGATAATCTTTGACATTGAGTTCCATAGGCGTTTCCTCCTGCGCTGTTGTTTAGTATTATGGTAGCTCAAATTACGTTTTGATACCACATTAATGTCTTTTTTTGGGAAATGATGTATAATCAATTTACTAATTAAAAGTAAGCAAGGAGAATACACAATGGAAAAATTACCTCAAATGACGAAAGACCAACTATCTGAAAAAATTAAGGACGGCAGATATATGCTGTTCTTCTCAGCTACCTGGTGCCCTGATTGCGCCTTTATCAAGCCCGCAATGCCGGCAATTGAAGCTGAATATCCGGACTTTAAGTTCTTGGCCGTTGACCGTGATGAAAACATTGATCTGGCAGTTGACTTAAATGTGTTAGGCATTCCTAGCTTTATTGCGTATAATAATGGTGAAGAAATCGGCCGCTTCGTTAACAAAGACCGTAAAACAAAACAGCAAGTAGAAGACTTTATTAACGCACTGTAAGTTCTCCTGCTTTTGAAAGGATGCTCCATGTTAATTTCTAGTTATAATCAAAAAGCACTGGGTGACGTAATGATTATCTACGTTGCACCAGATGCCGAAGAACAATCCGTTGTCACTAAGGGTGATTTTACCCGAATTTTTGATCCCAAAACTGATACTACCTTGGGCTATAACGTGGCTCACGTGTCAGCTATCTTAGGACCGATCGATCAGAATGGTCAGGTGTTTTTATCAGCTAAGCAGGTTGCCACGCTGAACAAGGCACTGGCTGATGCTGGGTTTAAACCGGAATTAAAGGCCGATTTAGACGCCAGATTCATTGTCGGTTATGTCGAATCAGCTGAACCGCATCCTAAATCTGATCATTTATTGGTGACTAAAACCCGTGTTCAGGACGGTCAGACATTGCAAATCGTGTCCGGTTCACCGAACATGCAAGCCGATATCAAAGTGGTGGTTGCTGAAGTTGGTGCAATGATGCCAAATGGCGAGATTATTTGGCCTGGTAAATTGCGTGGCGTTGAAAGTGATGGTATGATTTCATCAGGAAGAGAATTAAAGATTCCTGGGGCACCCGATCGGCCGGGCGCGTTGATTTTACCTGATGATTACGAAGTTGGAACGCCATTTGACTTTAACAAGGCACAGACTTTATTCAGTTAGATGAACGACGCGAAAGGGGCCTTGGCTCCTTTTTATTTTGCCCTGAATTGATAAGCTAACTAACTTGAATATTGAATGGATGACTAAATATGAATCACTATGATGGACCAGCTTTTTACCGGAGATATCGCCGACCAGAAAAGTCGGCTCAAGAACCCGCTTCACTGCAATTTAAAGATCCTGGTAAGCAGTCACACGAAACGTCTGAGGAACCGGCAATTCTGCGGCGAACTGAGGCGCAGCGGCAAGAATTACTGCAGCACGAAGAACGCCGTCAACAAGAAGAACAGCGCCAGCGTGAAGAACGAAGACAGCGCGAAACGCAGCCAGTACGCGAAGTGCCACGACAGTCTAAAAGGCAGTCTCAAGACCCAGATGAAAGGCGTAATTCGACACCGTTTCGGCCGACTAAAATTCCCAAACAGCTTCATCGAAGTGTGAAACGACAACCAAAAATTGATTACGGGGCCATCATTAAACGCTATTTTCAAAAAGAGGATAGTGACGTGATCCTGTTTGACGATGGCAGTGAGCCGTTAAACCAGGATGTAGAACAAGCTCAACCACAATCAACACACGATATTGATAATTCTGTTACGCCGTCAGTCACTACCACTGAGCAATCAGAAGTGCCTGAGCAGACACCGGAAGAGCATCATACCCATGATCAAGAACCGGTTCAGCCTAATGATGAACAATCAGAGACTGAAATCCCAAATGACCAGTTAGCTGATGAAACAGTGTCTGATGAGCCAGTTGATACAGAACAACCAGCGCAACCAGCCACTGATTCAGCAGCTTCAACGGTAACTGATACTGCAACTCACAAAAATAATGATGAGGTTTCAGATCAGCCAGCCAGTTCTGCAGATGGTCAAGAAGTCGTTCAGCCGCAGCCGAATCAACCACAGATTGAAGCGGCTAATGCGTCAGCTTTGGCAGCTAAACCGGTTACCGAATTAAAGCCGGAACAGACGGTTTCTGATCCTCAATCGACGACACCAGTGCAGACGGCTGATAAGCAGCTAGAGCCTAAGCCAGTGGAACCGAAAGCACCAACAGCGAAAGAATCAGTAACGAAAACACCAGCACCAAAAAAAACACAGTCGAAACCAGAATCACAGCCTGAACATGGCTTAGGCCATTCTTTAGGCGATATTTTACAAGAGGAAAATACCAGTTCGCAAATGAATAAACTGGCATTATTTCACGATAAGCCAACGGCCAAACCGGTGAGCGAGGTCAATTCAGATGAGCGGGGGTATCAATTCCCCTCAACGTCGTTATTAACTAAACCCGTAGTGGCGGATGAAAGCGCGTTAGACGAATGGATCGAACATCAAGGCGAAGTTCTTGATGAAACGCTGCAGGCTTTTCACGTAGATGCACACGTGGTGGACTGGACAGTGGGACCAACTGTGACTCAGTTCCAGGTTCATTTAGCACTGGGTGTGAAAGTTAATAAAATTACGAATTTAACGGATGATCTGAAACTTGCTTTAGCGGCGAAAGATATTCGGATTGAAGCACCGATTCCTGGTAAGACTACCGTTGGAATTGAAATTCCTAACCCGAAAACGCGCCCGGTCATGCTGTCAGAAGTGTTGGGTTCAAAAGCCTTTAAAGACAGCAAATCACCGTTGACAGTGGCCCTTGGGGTTGACTTATTTGGACAGCCTAGAGTCTACGATCTGCGCAGGATGCCGCATGGTCTGATTGCTGGTGCGACAGGGTCTGGGAAATCAGTCTTTATCAACAGTCTGCTGATCTCGTTACTGTACAAAGCAACGCCGGCTCAACTGCGGTTACTGCTGATCGACCCAAAGGCGGTTGAATTAGCGCCTTACGATGGGTTACCGCATTTACTGTCACCAGTGATCTCTGATTCCAAGGCAGCAGCAGCGGCACTTAAATGGGCAGTTAAAGAAATGGATGACCGCTATGACCGCTTAGCAGCGGCTGGCGTTCGTAATATTGAACAATATAATGAGCGTGCCGAACTAACGGATAATGATGCACAAAAGCTGCCATACATCGTGATCGTCATTGATGAATTAGCTGATTTGATGATGATGGCTTCTAGTGAGGTTCAAGACTACATCGTGCGGATCACGCAAAAAGCGCGGGCAGCGGGGATTCACTTGCTGATTGCCACGCAACGGCCAAGCGTGGATATTGTCACCGGCACTATCAAGAACAATATTCCAACACGGGTGGCCTTTATGGTATCATCGCAAGTTGATTCACGGACCATTATTGATACGTCCGGTGCTGAACGTCTGCTAGGGAAGGGCGATATGCTCTTTCTTGGCAACGGTGCTTCCCAACCGGTTCGGCTGCAAGGCACCTACGTTGATAAAGAAGTTGACCGCGTCACTGACTTTGTCCGGACACAAGGCAAACCGCACTATGCGTTTGATCCCGACGGCCTGCTGGCAAAACAGCAGGTTGCTGAGAGCCAAGATGAATTGCTGCCGGAAGTTTTGGACTATATTGTTCAGGAAAAAACGGTCTCGACTTCTAAGCTGCAACGGGTCTTTTCCATTGGTTACAACCGTTCGGCCAACTTAATTGATACCTTGGAAGACAAGCAGTATATTTCGGCACAAAACGGCTCAAAGCCTCGCGATGTTTTTCTCACTGAAAAACAGCTGGCTGAAATGCGTGCGCCAAGAACCGATTAAAGAGTGAAAGCCACTCATGTTACATTGCATAAAATGCACTGTTCAAGATGTGTTCGCTCTGCTAAAATATTGATATGGACCAATGATGGCTGATTAACCAGCAATAGTCGGCCTAAATTAATCATTGAAACGATGAAAAGAGGATTTTGATGGACAACACAACCACGTATTATTTTGTTGGAATCAAAGGATCAGGGATGAGCTCATTAGCGCTCATCTTACACGACAAAGGTTATAAGGTAGCCGGATCAGATATTACCCAGTACACGTTTACGCAACGCGGACTGGAACAGGCGAAAATTCCGGTTTACCCATTCGACAAAGCGAATATTCACGAGGGCTTAACGGTCATTGCTGGGAATTCCTTCACGGATGATCATCCAGAAATCAAAAAAGCACGGGACATGGGTCTACCGGTCTACCGGTACCATGAATTCCTGGGTAAGTTAATCGAAGGCTATACCAGTATTGGGGTTGCCGGCGCTCATGGTAAGACCAGTACGACTGGTTTACTTTCACACGTGTTGTCCGGAATTGCACCAACCAGTTACCTGATCGGTGATGGGACTGGCAAGGGGACACCTAATGCCCGTTTCTTCGTTTACGAAGCTGACGAGTATCGGCGTCATTTCTTAGCCGCTAAGCCCGACTATGCCATTATGACCAACATTGACTTTGATCACCCTGATTATTACAAGGATATCAACGATGTGTTCAGTGCTTTCCAGACGTTTGCTAACCAAGTGACCAAGGGTATCTTTGCCTGGGGCGACGATGAAAATCTGCGTCGGCTGAAGTCAGATGTGCCGATTTACTATTACGGTACTGGTGACAAAGATGATTTTCAGGCTCGCAATATTAAGCGGACCACTAAGGGTTCACAGTTTGACGTTTACTATCACGATGAATTCTTAGGCAACTATCACGTTCCGCTGTTTGGTGAACATAACGTTTTGAATACCTTGGCAGTTATCGCGGTGGCTTACTTTGAAGAAGTTGACCTGGACGCTATCAAAGATGAAATTTTAAGCTTTAAGGGTGTTAAGCGTCGGTTTGCTGAACGTAAAGTTGCTGACATGACCATTATTGATGATTATGCCCACCATCCTTCAGAGATTCGAGCAACCTTAGATGCAGCACGTCAAAAGTATCCTGACAAGAAAGTCATTGCGGTCTTCCAGCCCCATACCTTTAGCCGGGTAATTGCGTTGATGGACGATTTTGCTAAGGCGTTGAATAATGCTGATCAAGTTTATTTGACTGATATCTTCAGTTCAGCCCGGGAATCCAACGGTAAAGTTTCCAGCGAAGATCTGGCTAAAAAGATCAATAAGGGCGGCGAAATCCTGAAATTGGATAATATGTCACCACTGCTTGATTACCATGATGCCGTTGTCGTCTTTATGGGTGCCGGCGATGTCCAGAAGTACGAACGGGCTTATGAAGAATTATTGAGTCACCTGTCTTTAAAGAATAATTAAAGCTTAATATTTTCTAAAGGATAATCTATTTCTAACCCAGACAATCGTTTTTCATTGCTTTTTATTCTAAGATTGTTAGAATGTATCGTTAATAAGAATAATAGAAGGAGGAACCTTGATGAACAATTTCGATGAACAGCCGCGGCGTGTGGTCAATGCGGATGTTGGTTTGAACAAATTTTTAACCAAGATGTATGGGTGGATGGCGGTAGCTGTGCTGCTGTCAGCAGTGGCTGCACTTTACGTCACCACCACGCCATCCTTGATGTCGCTCTTTACCGGTTCATACCGAATCGTGCCAATCATTGTTTGGTTTGTCTTTCCATTCCTAGTTAGCGGTCAAGCAATGAAACGGCCAGCCGTTAGTTTTGTGTTATTAATGGTTTACGCGTTATTGACCGGTGGTATTTTGTCGATGTACGCGTTAGTCTACACCGGCACAACGATTGCCAGTGCGTTCGTTTCTAGTGCGACGATCTTCATTGCAATGGCAGTTTATGGTGTCGCAACTAAGCGCGACTTGTCTCGAGTTGGTGCTCAGGCAAGCGCAGCTCTGATTGCACTGATTGTTGCCTTCCTAATCAATATTTTGCTGAAGAGTTCTTTGATCGCATTTGTCTTCTCCATTATTGGGGTAGTGATTTTCACAGCGTTGACCGCTTCAGATAGTCAAAAGATGAAGCGAATCTACTTACAAAGTGATGGCAGCACCACCACGTCTACTGGACTGGCAATCATTGGTGCCATGCAGCTTTACTTGGACTTTGTTAACTTGTTCATTCTGTTACTGCAGATCTTTGGCGGCATGGGTGACCGGGATTAATTTGAATAAAATATGAACCATTCAAAAAAGTAGCGTACATTGTGCGCTACTTTTTTTGCTAATTTGGAAGACTAGAATAACAGCAGGTTAATTTACCGCTGAACTGATTTTTAATTGCTTAAATTCTCTGGTAAACTAGAGTTATGACAAATTGCGGAGGCTAACGATGACTGAATCAAAACGATTATTACTTATCGATGGCAACAGTGTGGCTTTTCGAGCTTTCTTTGCGCTGTACACGTCATTGAATAGTTTCACGAACGCAGACGGTTTGCATACCAATGCGATTTTTGGCTTTAACCGGATGCTCGATATTATGCTGGAACAAGTTAAGCCCACTGAAGCATTGGTAGCGTTTGATGCGGGGAAAGTGACTTTTCGGACCAAAAAATATGCCGATTATAAGGGTGGTCGTTCTAAGACCCCGCCAGAACTTTTAGAGCAGATGCCAGTGATCCGTCAATTATTGACCGCTCGCGGCATTAAATCTTACGAATTAAAAAATTACGAAGCCGATGACATTATCGGAACCATGGCAAAGCAGGCCGAAGAAGCTGGTTATGAAACGACCATTTTCACTGGAGATCGTGATCTGACTCAGTTGACCTCTGATAAAACCAGTGTTGCAGTGTCTAAAAAAGGGGTTACTGAAGTTGAAACCTATACTCCAGAACACGTGGAAGAAAAATTAGGCGTGCACCCTAACCAGATTATTGAAATCAAGGGACTGCAAGGAGATACTTCCGACAACTATCCCGGGGTTACCGGTGTCGGCCCTAAGACGGCGGTTTCTTTGATCAAGAAGTACGATACCATTGATGGCGTCTACGATAACATTGATAAAATCACGGCTAAAAAAATGAAGGAACACCTGATTGAAGATAAGGATTCCGCTTTTCAATCTCGCGACCTGGCGACCATTCGGCGGGATGCACCGCTTGAAATTAAGCTCAGTGACCTGACTTACAAGGGTGATCAGCGTGATGCGCTGGTTGAGTTCTATCAGGAAATGAACTTCCAGTCATTTTTAAATAAAATGAACGCAGACTCTGGTGATGAAGATGTTTTGGGATTAAAGCCCGTCAAGTTTACGGTGCTGACCGCTGATCATTTAAACGACCTGGACCAGTTTAACGACCACATGTCGTTTTACCTGGAAATGCCTGAAGCTAATTACCATACGTCAACTTTTGCGGGCTTTGTGATCGGTGAAGGCGACAAGTGGTTTGTGAGTCGTGATGTCGACCTGTTAAAACAGGCGCCATTGAAGGCTCTATTAAGTGGCGACAAAGTTCAAAAGGACGTTTTCGACGTCAAACGAACTTACGTTGGCTTAAACCGGCTGGGAATCCATTTAGCCCACGTTGATTTTGACCTTTTATTAGCGTCGTATCTGCTGGATACTAACGAAAACAGCAATGACCTTGGCCGCTTAGCATTTCAGCATGGCTACCATCAGATTCAATCGGATGAGGAAGTCTATGGGAAGGGTGCTAAACGTGCTATCCCAGATGATGACCAAATCTTCTTTGAGCATTTAACGCGCAAGGGGATCACGATTGAAGCGTTGAAGAAGTCACTCTTTAAACAGCTGGAAGATAATGAGCAAAGCGAGCTGTACCGCAAGCTAGAATTACCGATGGCCTATGTCCTAGCACACATGGAAATTGCGGGGATCATGGTTGATACTGACCGGTTGACAGCCATGCAAAGTGAGTTTACTGAACTGCTAGCGCAGACTCAGCAGACCATTTTTCAAGAGGCTGGCGAAGAATTTAACATTGGCTCGCCCAAGCAACTACAGCACATTTTATTTGAAAAATTAGGCTTAACACCGATTAAAAAGACCAAGACCGGTTACTCAACTTCCGTGGATGTACTGGAAAAACTGGCTGCTGAAGCACCCATCGTTGAAAATATTTTGAAGTATCGGCAAATCTCTAAAATTCAGTCGACCTACGTCGAAGGATTACTAAAAGTAGTTCACAGTACCGATCAGAAGGTCCACACCCGTTACTTGCAGACGTTAACGCAAACCGGGCGGCTATCTTCCGTGGATCCTAACTTGCAAAACATTCCGATTCGCACCGAAGAAGGCCGGCGTATTCGTCAGGCGTTTATCCCTAGTCACAAGGGCTGGCAGATCTTTTCGTCGGACTATTCACAAATTGAACTGCGGGTATTAGCACATATTACCCATGACGCTAACCTCCAGGAAGCCTTTAGAGAGGGCGAAGATATTCACGCGTCTACTGCTCGGCGCATTTTTCATTTAGGACCGGATGCCGAAATTGATCCGAATATGCGGCGTCAGGCCAAGGCCGTGAACTTTGGAATCGTATACGGAATCAGTGATTTTGGCCTTTCGCAAAATATCGGGATCACCCGGAAACAGGCGCGCCAATTCATCGATACTTATTTTGAAGAGTATCCCGGCGTTAAAAAATACATGACCAATATCGTGGCTTCCGCTAAGGACAAGGGTTACGTTGAAACGATTGCCCATCGCCGTCGTTATCTGCCGGATATCAACGCGCGGAACTTCAACCAGCGGTCATTTGCTGAACGGACTGCCATGAACACACCAATTCAAGGCAGTGCGGCCGATATCATTAAAATTGCCATGATCAACATGGAAGATGCGATTAAAGACTTGCAGGCGACCATGCTGCTGCAAGTCCACGATGAGCTGATCTTTGAAGCACCTGCCGAGGAGATCCCCACACTGGAAAAATTAGTCCCAAGTATCATGGATTCAGCTGTCAAACTGGAAATTCCATTAAAAGTGGAATCCCATTACGGCAATACTTGGTATGAAGCCAAGTAATCAAACAAGGAAGTGTCTTGGATGCCAGAATTACCAGAGGTTGAAACGGTTCGACGGGGGTTAACACGACTAGTGGGCCACGCTAAAATTTCGACCGTGGATGTCTATTATGAAAAAATGGTCTCACCTGAGGCTGATCGATTTAAAAAACTGCTCGCTGGCAAAACGATTGAACGCATCGACCGGCGGGGAAAGTATCTCTTATTTCGCTTCAATGATGAACTGACCATGGTGTCACATTTGCGAATGGAAGGTAAATATGATGTGCAGCCGGCTGGCAACCCCATCACGAAGCATACTCACGTGGTGTTCCATCTTGATGATGACCGTGATCTGCGGTACACCGATACCCGTAAATTCGGCCGGATGCACCTGTTAAAGACGGGTGAGGAGACACAATTAGTCCCTGGTCTAAAGAAAATGGGGCCGGAGCCAACGGCAGAAACGTTGACAGTGGACTACATGAAGCAGATTTTTGGTAAAAGCAAAAAGGCGATTAAGCCCTTCTTACTGGATCAAAGTAACATTGCTGGTCTAGGCAACATTTACGTAGATGAAACGCTGTGGTTAAGCCGCATTTATCCGGAACAGCCGGCTAACACGATCCCTGAATTTCAAATTCGGCAGCTACGGCAAAATATCATCGCGGAAATTGACCGGGCAATCGCTGGTCACGGAACGACTGTACACTCGTTTTCAACCGCCTATGGTGAAGCCGGTGAATTTCAAAATCATTTAAAGGTCTATGGGCGTAAAGGTGAACCGTGTTTTCGTTGCGGCACCCCGATTGAAAAAATCAAGGTGGCTCAACGGGGTACTCATTTTTGTCCAGACTGTCAGGTATTACGTGAACATCCTAGTGAGACGATGGTTCTTGGCCTGACTGGCGGGATTGCAACGGGTAAATCAGCCGTTAGCGACCTCTTCAAGGAATACGGGGTACCGATCATTGACGCGGATCTCGTTTCTCGTAAGGTGGTTGAACCGGGGACTAAGGGGCTAAAAGCCATTCAAAGTACCTTTGGCTGGCAGATGATCCAACCAGATGGCACGTTAGACCGGCATGCACTAGGCACTCTGGTGTTTAGTCAGCCGAAAGCTTTGATCCAGTTGAATGAAATTATGGGGCCATTGATCAAGACGGCAGTTGTCCGTAAATTACAGGGCTATCGCCGGCGCAAAGTACCGCTGGTCGTGTATGACGCCCCCACGCTATTTGAGGCGCACGGCGCTTCTGGCGTCAACGAGATCATGGTCGTTACCATTCCAGAACAGCTGCAGTTGAAGCGCTTGATGGCACGGAACCAATTGTCTAAAAAAGACGCTTTGGCACGGATCAACTCGCAGTTACCATTGGCTGAAAAGGTCAATCGGGCCGATGTGGTGATCGATAACAGCCACGCGGTTGATAAAACGAAAGCGCAAGTGGTAAGATGGCTGAATGAAGCCGGTTTCGGCTCATTAATTGAAACTAAAAAAACTAAATTGAAGGATAAAGAATAAGGGGTGAGACTATGCACTGTCCACACTGTCACCATAATGGGTCACGGGTCGTTGATTCTCGGCCAACGGATGAAGGTCGAGTGATCAGACGGCGCCGTGAATGCGAAAACTGCGGCTTTCGCTTCACGACCTTTGAACGCATCGAAGCCACACCATTATTAGTGATTAAAAAAAATGGGACCCGTGAAGAATTTAATCGTGAGAAGATCTTACGGGGCATTATTCGCTCAGCGGAAAAACGGCCAGTGGGCATGGATGTTATGACTAAGCTGGTGGACGAAGTTGAAAACGAAGTCCGTGCGCTGGGTGAAAATGAAGTTTCCAGTCAATTGATCGGTGAATACGTCATGAAACGGCTAGCAGATATCGATGAGATTTCCTACATCCGTTTTGCGAGTGTTTACCGTCAGTTCAAGGATATGAGTGTCTTCCTAGAAGAACTCAAAGATGTGATGAAAAAGGATAAGCAAAAAGGAGCTTCTTCTGATAAATCCGATAAATCAGACAAGTCGAAATGAAACGGGGCATAATCATGGTGGAGTCAAAACAACCACTCATGCCAAAAACAACGGTTGCCATTGTGGCCACGACACGGCTTCAAGATGAACGCCGGCGAGTGTTAGACCTCCTCTATCAGCCAATTTTAGGCGTGTCAGCCTATAGCCTGGCAACCGTGATGTGGCGCCAGGTCGCTTTGACGGCTGATTTAAAAGTCGAGGTCACCCATACGGACCTCTTGGCACTGCTAAATATCAGCATGTCGGCCCTTGAATCGGCCCGTCAGCGGCTAGAAGCTGCCAGTCTGTTACGCACGTACGAAAATCAGCCAGACCGCATGCCGGAGTTGATCTACGAACTGCAGCAACCGGTTAGCGGTGAGATGTTTTTCAAGGATGATCTGTTAAGCCTGCTGCTATTAGAAGTCGTCGGTGAACGGCAATTTGAACGTCTGCGGCAGGCTTTTTTGCCACGTCAGCTGAAACGGGATAAGTGGCATGAGATCTCGAAATCGTTTTTAGACGTTTTTTCGTTAGATCATCGACTGATTGCCACACCACCGAAGCTGATTGAAGCCACTAAGGCGGCTTTTGATCAGGGTCAAACGGCTGTTGAACCTGAACAGCCCACTGCGCCCGACTTTGATTTTGGGTTATTAGCTGAGCTGCTTAAACGATCTTACATTGATTTAAGCGATCTGCAGCAGTACCGCCAGCTGATTATCAATGAACACCTGCTGTACGGCATCGATGAAACTGAGATGGCGCGCTATATTGGTGATGCCACTAATTTAGCGACCAATAAACTGGATGCAACGCAGTTCAAGCGAACGGTTGCAGCAGCCTATCAGAGCGAAACGACGCCGGTAGTGGCACCGCAAAAGACGGTCACTGCTAAAAAGGCGAGTGAAAGCCAAGAGGAGACAGCCTTGATCGCCGCTGCTAAGCAGTACGAACCGATGGCCTTTTTAGCGCAGATTAGGCAACAGCAGGGCGGCTACGTTGCCAGTGGTGAACAGCGGATCGTTGAACAAATTGCCAGCAAGCAAATTTTTTCTAGCCCGGTAATCAACATTTTAATTTACGAAGTGCTGATTGATTTAAATAACGCTACGATTACGCAGCGACTGACGGATACGATTGCTAACCGCTGGGCACAAGACGGTGTTAAGACACCAGAGGATGCGCTCGCTAGTATCCGCAAGTTCAAGGCGGACCGGGATAAACCGAAAACCGGCCGGCGTCGAAACAATCAGAAAAATATCAAAGAAACCTTGCCGGATTGGGCCAAGAACGACTATCAGCCAACCACTAAAAAGCCGTTGACCCAGTCTGACAAAGAACAATTTAACGCGCAGCTGGATAAACTCAAAAAACTGCGAAATGGAGGTGACTAGCAGTGGAAAATATTAGTGAGTCGATGAAACGTTACATGGATCAACACCAGCTCAATGCTAATTACCAGAAATTGATGAATACCGTATATCAGGATGCTGACGTGCAGGCGTTTTTAAAGCAGCATGCTGATCAGTTGAATGCGGAACAGATCGACCGCTCGTCAGCTAAGCTTTATGAATACGTTAACGAGCGCAATAAGCTGGCTGCGGGAGAGACCACGTTTGCGCCCGGTTATGAACCCAAATTAGTCTTAAGTGACCACCTGGTTGAAGTTTCTTATCAACCCACGGATGAGCAAAAAGACAAGTTAAAGCAGGCGGCTTTGAAGCGTCGAGTTAATGCCATCATGATGCCTAAGCTGGTCAAAAACGCCACGTTTGATGATTTCATTAACGATGCGGACCGGACGCAGGCCTTACAGGCAGCGGTGGCCTTTATTGAAGCTTATTCGAAGGATCAAAAACACTTCCATCAGGGACTTTATCTGTACGGCAGTTTTGGGGTCGGTAAAACTTATTTGCTGGGGGCCATAGCTAATCAGCTGGCCGATATGGGCATCAAGACCACGCTGGTGCATTTCCCCAGTTTTGCGGTTGAAATGAAGAATGCTATTGCCAGCAATCAGGTTGCTGGCCGGTTGGATGATGTTAAGCAGGCGCAGATTCTGATGATCGATGATATTGGCGCTGACGCGATGTCCGCTTGGGTCCGTGACGATATTTTAGGGGTCATTTTGGAATACCGGATGCAAAACGAATTACCAACTTTCTTTTCATCGAATTTTTCAATGAAACAGTTAGAAACAGAACACCTCGCTGAGACGCAAAAGGGTGACGTGGAGCCTTTAAAAGCCAAACGGCTGATGGAACGCATTCGCTTCTTATCGCAGGAAATTGAAATGATTGGTGAAAACCGTCGGCAAAAATAGAGTTGACACTTATTTTTCAAAGTGGTTTAATGTGAATTGTAAGCAAATTCAAAGAAATTTTAAATGTTTGAAAGACAAGATTTAGCTGAACTCTCCAAGAGAGAAGCACCACTTCTGGAAGTGCTTTGTGAGCGATTCTAAGTTACCACTTTCTCGAATGTGCGGTGGAAATACCGCATCGGCTGTCCCGTTATCACTGAATGAAGGTTTGGTTCGCAGTATGGATCAGATGAATTTCGGGTGGAACCGCGTAGAGACGTCCCGGTATGTACAGTAATGTGCATACCGGGATTTTTTAGTTTCACGGGTTCGGTGGTTTTCAACATTTGAAGCAAGTAGATAAAAGGAGAAGAGTAGAATGGCAGATATTACGTTACAGTTCCCAGATGGCAAGCAACGACAGTTTGATGCCGATGCAACCACTAAAGATGTGGCACAGTCAATCGCTATCAGTTTAGCTAAAAAGGCGGTTGCCGGTAAGTTAGATGGCCAATTGATCGATTTAAACGCTCCTTTGAAGCGCGATGGCAAGATTGAAATCGTGACGAAGGACAGCGCAGATGGTTTGGCAGTTTTACGTCAATCCGTTGCCTTGCTCACTAAGGTTGCTTTGAAGGAAACCTTCCCTGAGATTCAGTTTGGTTCAGAAGTCGGCGATGCAGACGGCTTTTACGTGGATACTGATAAGCAGGATGGTCAGGTCAGTGTTGATTCATTACCTGCCGTTACTGACAAAGTCCAAGCTTTCATTAATCAAAAATTAGCTATCAAGCACGTGGTCTTGAGCAAGGCAGATGCCTTGAAGAAACTCGAAGGCACTTCATACGAAGCTAAGCTGGTTGAAGACAGTGACAAGACTGAATTTCCATTTTACGAAATCGATGGTGTTTCCGTCTTAGCTAGCGGTGTTAGTTTCGACAATACTGGCGACATCAAGTTCTTCCGTCTATTATCCGTTGCCGGTGCTTACTTTGAAGGTAAGTCATCCAACCCAATGCTCCAACGGATCTACGGGACCGCATTCTACAAGCAAGCTGATCTTGATGCTGATCTACAAGCCCGTCAAGAAGCTCGTGAACATGACCACCGTGTTATTGGTAACGATCTGGACCTGTTCTTCGTTGATCCTAAAGTCGGTGCCGGCTTACCATACTGGATGCCAAACGGTGCTACCATTCGTCGGACTATCGAACGTTACATTATCGATAAGGAAGTTGCCGATGGCTACAAGCACGTTTACACTCCAGTGCTTGCTAACCTTGATCTGTACAAGACTTCTGGTCACTGGGCACATTATCGTGAAGATATGTTCCCACCAATGGACATGGGTGATGGCGAAATGCTTGAACTGCGTCCTATGAACTGCCCAAGCCATATTCAAATTTACAACCACCACATCCGTTCATACCGTGAATTACCACTACGGATTGCTGAACTTGGGATGATGCATCGTTACGAAAAGTCTGGTGCCTTATCCGGTTTGCAACGGGTTCGTGAAATGACCTTGAACGATGGCCACACCTTCGTTGCCTTGGATCAAGTCCAAGACGAATTCAAGAAGATCCTGCGTTTAATCATGGACGTTTACAAGGACTTCAACATCAATGATTACAGCTTCCGACTTTCATACCGTGACCCTGAGAACACTGAAAAGTACTTCGATGATGACGAAATGTGGAACCGTAGCCAAACCATGCTGA
Source organism: Secundilactobacillus hailunensis (assembly GCF_005405185.1). Lineage (GTDB taxonomy): Bacteria > Bacillota > Bacilli > Lactobacillales > Lactobacillaceae > Secundilactobacillus > Secundilactobacillus hailunensis. The sequence continues at coordinate 8,800 of NZ_BJDO01000003.1, read as the reverse complement.
AGGGTGCCATGGATGACCTTGGCCTGGACTACTACGAAGCTGAAGGTGAAGCTGCCTTCTATGGTCCTAAGCTGGATATCCAAACTAAGACGGCTTTGGGTAATGATGAAACCATGTCAACCATTCAATTGGACTTCATGCTGCCAGAACGCTTCGACCTGAAGTACGTTGGTGCTGATGGTGAAGACCACCGTCCAGTTATGATTCACCGTGGGATTGTTGGGACGATGGAACGCTTCATTGCTTACTTAACTGAAATCTATAAGGGTGCCTTCCCAACTTGGTTAGCACCTAAGCAAGTTAAGATCATCCCAGTGAGTGACAACAAGCATGGTAAATATGCTGAAAGTCTCAGCAAGAAATTGCTGGCTGCTGGTGTTCGTGCCGAAGTTGACCACCGTGGTGAAAAGATGAACTACTTGATTCGTGATGCCCAAACGCACAAGATTCCATACACCTTAGTTGTTGGTGATCAAGAAATGGCTGACCAAGCTGTTAGTGTTCGTAAGTACGGTGAACAAAACAGTGAGACCATGAGCGCTGACAAGTTCAGAGACGAAGTTTTGGATGACATTGCCCATTACAGTAATTACAAAGGCTAATAATTTAAAAAAGTGGCTTGACACATGAATTAATAGGGATATACTTGTTATTCGTGAGCTTAAAGTCAAGTGATTTGACTAATATTGCCTGTCATGGTATATTAGTGGAGTTGAAAAAATGTAAGTAGAAGCACCCGCTTCTCGCCTCGTGGCTCACGCTGCCTGGCTGATACGTAAATAAACCGGACCTGAAAGGGTTTGGGTATTTAACGGGTGCGCAATTGCGTGCCCGTTATTTATTTGGGCAAGACTTATATTTGATTGTTTTTTAAACTCACTCGGAGGTGAATGACCATAGCAAACGATATGATGGTTAACGAAGGAATCCGCGCTCGTGAAGTACGGTTGATCGGTAATGATGGCGAACAACTGGGCATTAAGAGTAAGCGTGATGCGCTTCAACTGGCTGAAGATGCAGATTTGGATCTTGTTTTAGTGGCAGCGAAAGCAAAGCCACCGGTTGCCCGGATCATGGATTACGGGAAGTACCGTTTCGAGATGCAAAAGAAAGCACGTGAAGCCCGCAAGAAGCAAAAGGTCGTTAGCGTTAAGGAAGTTCGCTTAAGTCCATCAATTGATACGAACGATTTCAATACCAAGCTTAAGAACGCTAAAAAGTTCTTGGGTAAGGGTGAAAAAGTTCGGGTTTCAATTCGGTTTAAGGGTCGGGCTATTACCCATAAGGATATTGGCCGTCAAGTTCTTAACCGGATGGCTGAAGAAACAAGCGATGTTGCTTCTGTTGAACAACGCCCAAAGATGGACGGACGGAGCATGTTTTTGATGCTTGCACCAAAAAAAGAAGACTAGTTGTTTAGTATTTGAGGAGGATTTTCGATTATGCCAAAGATGAAGACAAACCGCGCCAGCGCCAAGCGTTTTAAAGTTACTGCCAAGGGCGGCATTAAGAGTGCGAATGCTTATACGAGTCACCGTTTCCACGGTAAGACTAAGAAGCAACGTCGTCAATTACGTGGGACTTCAATGATGAAATCTAACACGATTAAGAAAACTTACCGTCAATTACTGCAAAAGTAATTTTGATAAGAGGGAACACAATTTAATCGTTTTATAACGATGATAACCGTAAGTATTAGGAGGAATTCAATATGCCACGAGTAAAAGGTGGAACAGTAACACGCGCACGTCACAAAAAGATTCTTAAATTAGCTAAGGGCTACCGTGGTTCAAAGCACCGTTTGTTTAAGGTTGCTAAGGATCAAGTCATGAAGGGTCGCCAATACGCTTTCCGTGACCGGAAGGCCAACAAGCGTAATTTCCGTCGTCTTTGGATTGCTCGGATCAATGCAGCAGCCCGGATCAACGGTTTAAGCTACAGCAAGATGATGTTTGGCTTAAAGCAAGCCAACGTCGAAGTTAACCGTAAAATGCTAGCTGACTTAGCTGTTAACGATGCTGATGCTTTCAAGGCATTAGCTGACGAAGCAAAAAAGGCATTATAATTTAAACCTAAACGAGGCTGGATGAAGACTTCCAACCTCGTTTTTGTTTATTCATTAGAGATACGCCATAATCGTAGTAATATGGGTGAAAATCTCGTATAATAAACTTTCAGTGTAGGATAAAGGAGTCTGTAATGTTATCACAATTTACACCAACTTGGATGATTAACGCGACTTATGATATTAACCCTAAGGAATTGAAACACTTAGGAATCAGAGTCGTTTTGACGGATCTTGATAACACCCTCATTGCCTGGAATAATCCTTATGGGACTGAAGAGCTAAGAGACTGGATGACGTCACTTGAACGTGAAGATATCCAGTTGGTGGTTGTGTCGAACAATTCCCATCGCCGAGTTAAAAAAGCGGTGGCTGCTTTACAGTTACCCTTCATTTCCCGTGCGCTCAAACCGTTTTCTGGTGGTATTCGGCGGGCAATGCGTCAATATCACGTTAGTAAAAATGAAGTTGTCATGGTTGGCGATCAATTACTCACAGACGTGGCTGCTGCTAATTTTAGCGGGATTCCAAGCATTTTGGTGAGACCAATTATTGAAAGTGATGCGTGGAATACGAAAATCAATCGTTTCTTTGAACGATTTGTGATGCACGCAATGCTTAAAAAGCATCCAGAACTCAAGTTTCGAAAGGACTTAATTCATGAGCGAAACAAATAAAGATGAAGTATTAGTTGATGGCGAAACCGTTTATTGTATCGGTTGCGGCGCCCAGATTCAGACAACGGAAAAGAATCGTCCGGGCTATACACCAAAATCGGCGCTGGATAAGGGGCTTGAAACCGGTGAACTATACTGTCAGCGTTGTTTTCGATTACGGCACTACAATGAAATTGTGCCAGTTGGTCTGACAGACGACGATTTTCTGCGGTTATTGACCCAGATTCGTGATGCTAACGCTTTGATCGTTTACGTGGTCGATATCTTTGACTTTAACGGTTCGATCATTCCTGGCCTGCACCGGTTTGTCGGTGATAATCCGGTCATGTTAGTGGGTAACAAAGAAGATCTATTGCCAAGTTCATTACGCCGGTCGAAGTTACGCGACTGGTTACGGCAACGTGCCAATGAACAGGGGATTCGCCCCATCGATGTTTCCCTATTATCGGCTAAAACTAATCAATCGGTGGATCAATTTTTAGAAAAGGTTGATAAGCACCGCGGTAACCGGGATGTTTACATCGTGGGTGTTACTAATGTAGGGAAATCAACTTTGATCAATCAAATTATCCGTCGCAGCACCGGTGCCAAGGACGTGATCACCACGTCACGGTTCCCCGGAACGACCTTGGATAAGATTGAAATTCCACTGGGTGACGACCACGTATTAGTAGATACACCAGGAATCATCCATCCGTCACAAATGGCCCATTATTTATCGGGTAAAGAACTTAAAATCGTGACACCGCAAAAGCAGATCAAGCCGAAAGTTTATCAGTTAAACGCTCAGCAGACGGTCTTTTTAGCAGGGGTTGCGCGGTTTGATTACGTTTCTGGTCCTAAGCACGGCTTTACCGTGTACGTTGAAAATACGTTACCGCTGCACCGGACTAAGTTAGAAAATGCCGATAACTTTTATGACAAGCACGTCGGTGATCTTCTGACGCCGCCAGAAAGTCCCGATAATGACCTGCCACCACTGGTAAGACACGAATTTAAGATCACTGATAAAAGCGATCTAGTCTTTGAAGGCTTAGGCTGGATCACCGTTCCGGCTGGGACGGTGGTTGCTGGCTACGCTCCTGAAGGCGTGGGTGTTGTGGTTCGTCGAGCAATGATATAAGGAGAAATCAATTTGAATTTAAAAGGTAAACAAAAACGGTTTTTGCGTGCGCAGGCACACCATTTAAACCCAATCTTTTCCGTTGGTAAGAACGGGCTTAACCAAACTTGGCTGGCCCAGTTAGACGGTGCCCTGCAAAAGCGGGAACTCATCAAGATTAACTTGCAGCAGAGTGCTGACGAAACGGTTGAAGAGGTCCAAGCTTATATTGAAAACAACACGCGGATCCAAGTGGTTCAAACGATTGGCCGGGTACTAGTCTTGTTCCAACCAGCATCAGAAGAGAAGTATCAGGATCTTTCATTACAAGTTAAAAAATTAGCGTAATCATTTTGAAGTTTGAAGTAAGGGGAAATCACGATGGTTAAGGTAGTCGAGCAAACGGCGACTAAGGTTGTTCAACAATTAGCCGCTTCTGTCAGTAAGAAACGCATTGGTATTTTGGGAGGGACGTTCAATCCGCCGCACGTGGGTCATTTGATCATGGCCGACCAAGTCATGACGCAGTTGGGACTTGATCGGGTGCTGTTTATGCCGGACGCAAATCCGCCGCACGTTGACCGGAAAGTAGCGATTGATGCTGCTGACCGGGTCAAAATGGTATCGGCTAGTATTGCCGACAACCCTAATTTTGGCATCGAACTAGCGGAGGTCCAGCGTGGCGGTATCAGTTACACGTACGATACGATGCTGGAATTGAAACGCAAACATCCTGAAAATGAATACTACTTTATTATTGGCGGTGACATGGTCGATTATTTGCCAAAATGGCACCGGATTGACGATCTAGTCAAACTGGTGCAGTTTGTTGGTGTGCGACGCGGCAACTACCCGGTGACATCTAAATACCCAATCCTGTGGGTTGATATTCCTTTAATTGATATTAGTTCATCCATGATCCGCAGCCGGATCAGACAGGGACAATCTATCAGGTACTTTGTAAAGGATTCAGTCGCAAAGTACATTAAGGAGCGACAGTTATATCATGAGTAAAGAAGTAACGTATACGGGTCGGTACACAGCTGATAGTCGTGACCAGCTACTGGCTAAGATTGAAAAACAGTTAAAGCCGGCGCGGTTTGCCCACGTTCAGCGCGTTGAGCACACCGCGGTCAAGTTAGCGAAACAATACGGTGTGAACGTTGAAAAGGCATCGATTGCTGGTTTAGTTCACGATTATGCCAAGCAGCGGCCGGATGAAGACTTTATTGAGGCCATTCATCACTATCAGCTGGATCCAGATTTGGTTAATTGGAACAACGCCATCTGGCACGGTTTGGTCGGTGCTGAGTTGATCAAGAGTGAGCTGGGCATCTATGATGAAGAAATTTTGGATGCGGTGCGTTACCATACCACTGGTAACCGGTATATGACGACGTTAGCGCAGATTATTTACATGGCGGATTATATTGAGCCGGCCCGCGACTTCGATGGCGTTGAGCAGGCGCGTTTGCTGACGTCACAAAGCCTTGAATTAGCAGTCGCTTATCAGACCAAGCATACCTTAATGTACCTGTTAGAAAATAATCAACGGATTTATCCGAAAACGATTGATACTTACAACGCTTGGGTTCCCCAAAGCGGACTGAAAGATTAACGGAGGATTTTTAATGAACAGTAAAGATATTTTGGAAGTTGTTGTTAAAGCCGCTTCAGATAAGCGGGCGGAAGATATTGTGGCCTTAGATATGCAGCATGTGAGTCTGATCACGGATTACTTCATGATCACTGACGCGACTTCTGGTCGTCAAGTTCAAGCGATTACTGATAATGTTCAGGAAGCTTGTGAAAAAGCTGGGATTGAAGTTAAACGGATCGAAGGCCGTAACGCTGCTCGCTGGGTCTTGATCGACCTGGGTGACGTAATGGTGCACGTGTTCCAAAAGGATGAACGGGCCCATTATAATTTGGAAAAATTATGGTCAGAAGCACCGCTAGTTAACGTTGATGATTGGGTCGAAGCATGATCTATCAGACCTTTGCCAAGCTATACGATGAGCTGTTTGACAGCGAGTTGTACCTTGAATGGCAATCATTTGTTGAACGGCGAGTTTTAGATAAACAGCAGCCGTTACTGGAATTGGCCTGCGGTGCTGGCCGGTTAGCCGTACTGCTAGCAAAAGACGGCTATAACGTATCTGGTTTTGACCTGTCAGACGAAATGCTCAGTCTGGCTGATCAGCATGCCCGTGAGGCTGAGGTGACGTTACCGTTAATTGAAGGTAATATGCTGGATCTGAGTGACTTAGATATCTATCACACCGTGACCTGCTTTGCTGATTCATTATGCTATCTTCCTGATGAAAAAGCGCTGGCCACAACATTTGAACAAGTTGCACGTCATCTAGACGATGATGGGCAATTTTTGTTTGACGTGATCTCGCCGTATCAAACCGATACCGTTTATCCGGGTTACATGTATAATTTCCGCGATACGAATCGGGCGTTCATGTGGTCCAGTGAAGCGGGTGACGAGCCCCATTCAGTGGACCATGATCTGACTTTCTTTACCTATAATGAAACTAAGGCTGCCTACGATGAAGTCGCTGAACTGCACCATGAACGGACCTACGAACTAGCCGTTTATCAACGGTTGCTGAAGGCTGCCGGTTTTAAGCAGGTTGAAGTGAGTGCTGATTTTGGTCAGACCAGTGTGCAGGCCGATACGACGCGGTGGTTTTTTGTTTGCACCAAGTAAGACTATCGTCTGAGCTTGAGGGGGCGGCAGTATCGCAAAGATATTAGGAATCGTGGCGGAATATAATCCGTTTCATAACGGCCACGCTTACCAGCTTGATCAGGCCCAGAAACGAGCTGACGCTGACGTGACCGTGGTTGTGATGAGCGGTAACTGGATGCAGCGTGGCGAACCGGCGTTATTGGATAAGTGGCAGCGGACAAAACTGGCACTGTCTGCGGGCGTTGATCTCGTGGTTGAGCTGCCCTTTCAATTTGCCGTGCAGCCTGCTGATTTATTTGCGAAGGGTGCCGTGTTGTTACTATCGCAATTAGGCTGTACCAGCTTGGCGTTTGGCGCTGAACATCCGCAACTTAATTTTGCTAAGCTGGTCGCTAATCAGCCAGCCCATGCTGCTAGTCATTTTAAACAGTTTGATGAAACGTATCCCACGCTGTTTAATGACTATCTCCAGTCGCAAACGGGGCTGGATCTTCGGGCGTCTAACGATATCCTGGGATTCAGTTATGTAGCAGCTATACAGCAATTAAAACAGCCACTGGAGATCCTACCCATTAAAAGGCAGGGCAGTGCTCATCAGGAGACCGCCATTGATACTAATGCGACGATTGCCAGTGGTGCTGCTATTCGCCAAGCGATAAAAAATGGCCAGCAAACAGCCGTTGACCAAATGGTGCCGCCTGCAACGGCCACAGCATTACGGGAGGACCAGCAGGTGACCTGGGACGATTATTGGCCGTACTTGAGGTACCAGATCCTTTCTACATCGTTGGCTGACCTCCATGAGATCTATCAAATGAGCGAAGGAATTGAGTATCGATTGAAGCAAGCCGCACTGACCAGTTCAAGCTTTGAACAGTTTTTGCGTGATGCTAAAACGAAACGATTTACCTATGCGCGGTTGCAGCGGCTCTGCGTGTATATTTTGCTGCAGGTCAACCGGGTGGAGTTGCCGACTGAGGTCAGATATGCGCGTGTGCTGGGTTTTAACAGCATTGGGCAACAACACCTCAGCCGGCTGAAAAAACGGTTAGAGCTACCGTTAATTTCCCGTGTGTCCGATGATTGGATCAATGGCCCATACCGGCTTGATTACCAGGCTGGTTTGCTGCGCCAGATGGTGAGTGGTATTGATCAAGACCGACTGCGGCACGCCGTCATTGTTTAATTGAAATTGTTTACCACGTGTCATGTAAATTCCCTTGACATCCCCACAAGCCATAGTTATAATAATAAAGTTGCGTTAGGAGGATACTGAATTGAAATTGTCGTTATCCGAGTTACAAAAAGAGTACCGGCATGAACCACTTAAATTCGATGAGGTCCTGGATTTAAAAGCAGATCTGATGGAAAGATATCCGGATGAAGTGCTTGACGTAACCCCAGTTCACATCAATGGGATGGTGAGTGTCGAAGATGGTGGCGATGCGTTGTTTTATGCGCACGTTAAGACCACTATGACAGTCCCATCAACCCGTTCATTAGCACCCGTTGAACTACCAATGGCGTTTGACGTTACTGAGTTTTACGTTGCCTCACAGGCAGCCGTAGACCGGTACGAAAAGACCGACGTAGTTTTGGTGGTCGCAGATGACGAGATCGATGTTGATAAAGCAATTGCTGACAATCTGTTATTGCAGATTCCGATGCAAGTACTGACGAAGGCTGAACAGTCAGCTGATCAGTTACCAGAAGGCCACGGCTGGCAGGTAACGGTTGAGGGCGACAAAGAGGCCGATGAATCAGATTCTCAAACTGTTGATCCACGTCTTGCTAAGTTGAAAAACTTCTTTGATGAGTCGTCGAAAGGCGATGAAAAGTAAGGCTTTAAAAATCTTTCACTAGTGGATAATTTTAAAATAAGGAGGTGTTTCCATTGGCTGTACCAGCACGTAAAACTTCTAAGACGAAGAAACGTATGCGTCGAGGAAACATTAAGTTGCAAGTACCTAATTTGAGTGCTTGCCCAAACTGTGGTGAATTACGTATGTCACACGTTGTTTGCCCTAACTGCGGCTTCTATGATGGTCGTCAGGTTGTTAAGACTAACAACTAATTAATTAAAAAAGAAGCAGCCAAGAGAACCGCGGTCTCTGGCTGCTTCTTTTTTTGGCGCTTCGTCAAGTAGAGTTGATTTAGATTTATAGGAGTACTTAGACCTCAATTGGTCTAGGTGCTTTTTTAGTTGGCAGTTTTTTGGACAATGGTTTGAACCAGACGCGTTCCAAAAAAATACG
>NZ_BJDO01000002.1 GCF_005405185.1 Secundilactobacillus hailunensis | reverse complement strand
TAGTCACCTTAGAAGCTACCGCAAATGCGGGGTTTTTGCATATAATTTGCTTTAATCAATGGGCTACTCGACAAATGTTACAAAACTAGCACTACACGTCAGAATAATAATTTTTTATAAGGTCCGCTTGTCGATACGACGAACCAGGAAATCCCCAATAAATTGAAATGCGAACACAACGATCACGATAATAACGGTTGCCACCAGCACGATGGTGTTATTGGAAGCTTGGAACCCATCGATGTAGGCTAAGTTCCCTAAACCACCGGCCCCAATAGCACCAGCCATTGCGGTATAGCCGATCAAGGAAATGGTCGTTACGGTCGCACCAGAGACCAACGCTGGCATTGACTCTGGTAATAACACCTTGTAGACGATCTGCCAGCTAGAAGCCCCCATTGATTCAGCGGCTTCAATAACGCCACGGTCAATTTCGTGAAACGCCAGCTCAACCATCCGGGCGTAAAACGGCGCGGCGGAAACGATCAGTGATGGCAACGCCGCGGTGGGCCCGATAATGGTTCCAACCAGGTTCTTGGTAATTGGCAGTAACAGCATGATCAAAATGATAAATGGAATGGAACGAAAGACGTTTACCAAAAAGGCAACCACGCCGTTAAGAACTTTCACCCAGACATTTTGACTGCCCGTAGTTTCAAATAATAGCAGTCCTAACAAGACTCCTAAGATGGCCACGGCAACCATTGAGACCACCGTCATCCAAATCGTTTCCCAAGTGGCAGCGCCCATGTTGCCCCAATCAACCGTTTTAAATGCAAAGTACGATCCACTAGTCATGGTGAATCACCTCCGTTTCCACACGCATCTTCTTCAGCAGCGCCAAAGCACCGTCTAAGCTCTCTTTATCACCATTGATCTGAAGATAAAGCGACCCGATCGATCCTTCCTGCGTCTGGTGAATACTGCCTTCAATGATGCTGACTTCCAGTTTAGGAAACTGATGAATCATTTCAGACACAATTGGCAGCTTGGCTTGATCGCCATGGAAGACCAGTTGAACGATCGTCCCATCCGGATAACTCTTGATCAGATCCTCCACGATGCTGTTGGTATCCGTCAGCGCTGGATCAACTTCTTCACTAACGAAGCGCTTCGTGATCTCTTGCTTCGGATTACGGAAGACGTTGAAGACGGTCCCTTGTTCAACGACCTTCCCAGCATCCATTACCGCTACGTGATCACAGATCTTGCGAATAGCGTGCATTTCATGGGTGATGAGTACAATACTCAAATTCATTTTTTTATTGATCTCTAGCAGCAGGTCCAAAACCTCATCCGTAGTCTGCGGATCCAGCGCGCTGGTCGCTTCATCAGAGATCAGGATCTCGGGATCGTTAGCCAAGGCTCTGGCAATACCGACCCGTTGCTTTTGACCACCAGATAATTCTGATGGATACGAATGTTCCCGGCCAGTCAGACCAACTAGGTCCACTAGATGCTGGGCCTTTTTCTTCCGGTCCGAACGTGAGACGCCGGCAACTTCCAACGGAAACATAATATTTTGAATCACGGTCCGTGACCAGAGTAAGTTAAAATGCTGGAAGATCATGCCGATCTTTTGGCGTTTCTTTCTCAGCTCTGATCCGGAAAGCGCCGTGATCTGATCACCGTTAATATCGATTTCACCACTGGTGGGATTTTCAAGTCCGTTTAACATCCGTGTTAACGTACTTTTCCCAGCACCGGAATAACCGACAATGCCGTAGATCTCACCATCGTCAATGTTTAAATTCACATCGGAGACGGCAGTTAGATCACCGTCTTTAGTCGTATATGTTTTGGTCACATCTTTAAATTCAATCACTGCGGCTATCTCCTTTTCTTCAAATAAAAAAGCTCCGCCCCACTTAGATCAATTGATCTAAGTAAGGGCGAAGCTTATCGCGTACCACCTTATCTTCACTACCGTCTCACAACAGTAGCCTTAACGAGTCCAAAGACTCAACGGGATAGTGGCCGTTAACCAGCTACAGCTTGTTTGAACTCACCGTAACTTCTATATGCAAAACCATCTTCAACGTGTCATGACGATCCCTTTTCAGCAACTGGGACTCTCTAAGCGTTCACTTAACATTTACTCATTTTGCTGCTTGTTTATTCAATTTGAATCAATGACAAAAGTATACCCATCAAAATTAGAACTGTCAAGGTAAACTGTCATGGTATTTTCAGAAACTAATTGAACTGCAACTAGGCTTTTTTAATATCTACTAGCCAAGCATCTGCTTCTTCTTCGCTGTTGAGACTGTCAAAATCGTTGCTTAACTGCGGGTTCACGGCAACGACTTCGCCACTGACCGGACTATCAATATCCGAAACAGCTTTTTCAGCTTCAACGCTGATCAAAGTTTTGCCAGCAACTACTTTGTCGCCAACACTTGGTAGGTGCGCAAACTTAATGGTGCCTAACTCATCTTGACCAGCTTTCGTTAAACCAAGACGGGTCTTACCAGCCATTACTTTTGTCCATAAATATGTTGATTCATCACTCATACTCTTTCACCTCATACCAATTATTTTGAAACTATTCAAAATTCTCGTTACGACTAAACATGTAACTCTTATTATGATACCGCATTGACATGATTAAGCCAATCCCTATCATATTACCGATCAATGCGGATCCCCCTTGACTAACGAATGGTAACGGAATCCCAGTCAAAGGCAGCAAACCAATACTCATCCCAATATTTTCAAAGGTATGGAACAGGATCATCATAATGACCCCAGTTGAAATATAGGCATAAAAGACGTTTTTAGTATCAAACGTTACCCGGATCATTTGGTAGATCAGCATGAAATAGAGCAAGATCAAAATAATACTGCCAATGAAACCAAAGTTTTCACCGATAACGGAAAAAATCATATCAGATTCACGAACTGGCACGTAAACTCTCGAAACGTTAAAACCCGTTCCAAAAACTCCGCCTGAACCGATTGCCTTCATACTTTGCCAAAGCTGATAGCCTTGATCAGACGTATTGCTGGCAGGATTCAGCCAAGTATCGATTCGTGCAAATTGATACGATGCAAACCCTAAATGCCCTAGTATTGCTCGGCCAGTGGTCGTGGCAACTAATGCTAGCGCACCGCCACCAAGGCCCAGTCCAGCAACTGCTACTGGCACCATGATCCGCCAAGTGATCCCGGCAACTAATGCGACACCAGCAACAATGGCCACAAACACCAACATGGTCCCAAAGTCATTTTGTAATTTTAATAACACCATAATGGGAATTGTCCAAGCAACCATTTTACCCAATAATAACCAATCTGAACGGGTAGTATGCTCATAATAGGCATGATTATGATCGCTGGCAACCCGTGCCAGCATTAGGATAAAGGCTGGTTTCATAACTTCTGACGGTTGGAAAGTCAATGGTCCGATAGCAAACCAAGACCTCGCACCAGTCGAAGCCGCATAGGAACGACTGTAAAAGACCAGCACCGCCGCCAAAAGAAATATCCCTAGCCAATAAGCTAATGGGGCCACTTTCCATAATTGTTCTGAATCAAATTGCATGATAATAATAACGGCAATGGTCCCAATAACGTACCAGGCAACCTGCGAGACTAGCAAAGTTGTCACATGGGTCGCGCTGGAATCGTGAACTGCCGCAACATAAATTGAGGCCAGCCCAATCAATGCCAGCATCAGCACGCAAAAGATCACGCCATAGTCGATTCGCGATTCCGAATCCTCTTCTTCGCGACGTTCATTCATTGCATCATATCCTCCTCTCACTCACGCGTTTTATTATAGACGGCTTCTAAGCCTTCCTGATAAAAATCTGCTATCCTTAACCGTTTTTTTTAGGTCTCGGATATTCTAGTGAGGACATCAATGATGTAAATTATAAGTCTGTATTAAATACTCAACGGCTTCGTCTTGCGTCTTTACTTTGACGGGACGGTCTGCGCCGACTTGCGCTTCGAAAGAACCGTTTTCCAGTGGCATTACTGTGCCGATCACTGAATCGTTAATCGATAACTGCAACCCATCAACACCCTTGATCGTCACGTCGTCGATTGCTACACCGACTGGTTGTTTCTTTTTAGACATGGGAAGCTCCTTTAATTAGTTTATTTTAATTTCATTTCTTTAAGGTAAGCCATTTCAGCCTTTTTATTGCGTTTCAGACTGAAATGATCCGGTACGGGGTCGTAGCCGCCGTGCACAAATGGATTGCAGCGTAATATTCGCGCCGCACCCATTAACGTGCCCTTAATAGCACCATGTTTTTGCAGTGCTTTTAGCGTGTAAGCTGAACAGGTTGGTGAGTAACGACAAGTTGGCGGAAATAACGGTGAAATAAAGCGCTGATAGCCGCGCACAAGCATCATCAATACCCTTTTCAAGCTAACTCCTAACTACGACCGACTGTGTTTCTTAGTCGTTGCCGCATTCATGTGTTCAAGTAAAATACCGGCACCCTTAGCCACGTTATCCAGTGGGTTTTCAGAAATGACAACCGGTACCTTCAACTGTTCGATCAATAATTTATCAACGCCATGCAGTAAAGCACCGCCACCGGTCAGCATAATGCCGCGGTCAATAATATCAGCGGCTAATTCTGGCGGTACGATCTCCAAAACTTCCTTGGCAGCGTGAACGATCTGCGTCATCACGCCACTGATAGCTGGATAAATATCCTTCGACGTAATTTCAATCGAACGTGGCATCCCAGAAACCGCATCACGGCCACGAACCTCTAAGGATTCATTGAAATCTTCATCAGGATACGCGGAACCGATCTTGATCTTAATTGATTCAGCGGTTCGTTCACCCACTTGCAGATTATGCTTCGTCTTTAAGAAATTGATAATATTGGCGTTCAACTCATCACCGGCAACTCGAATCGACTTGCTGGCCACAATGTCGCCTAGTGAAAGGACCGCAATATCACTGGTCCCACCACCAATATCGATCACCATGTTGCCTTGAGGCTTAAAAATATCCATACCAGCCCCAACAGCGGCAACTTTAGGTTCTTCTTCCAAATAAACCTTGCCGCCGCCCGATTTCTCAGCAGCTTGAATGATTGCCCGGCGTTCGATTTCGGTAATGTTGGTAGGCGCACAGATCATAATGTTGGGCTTTGCCAAAAATCCCTTGACGTTTAATTTACTAATAAAATACGACAGCATGCTTTCAGTGACGTCAAAATCAGAGATCACACCATCTTTCAATGGCCGGATCGCCCGAATGTTGCTGGGGGTCCGTCCCACCATACGGTAGGCTTCAGAGCCCACTGCTAAAACTTGATTTGACTTTGTGTCGACCGCCACAACTGAAGGCTCGTTCAAAACGATTCCCTTGCCAACTGCGTAGATCAAAACGTTGGCGGTACCAAGGTCAATACCAATATCTTTTGCCATCCTATTTAATTCCTCCTGAACTTATTATCTCAACCGTTAATTATAGCATACCCATACTAAGATGGGGTATACAAAAAAAGTTCGGAACGGTAGATTCGTTCCGAACTTTTGGTCGCACATTAATCGTTAGTTTTCGTCTTTAAAACAATTTCTTCTTGAGCCGGTACTTTGACCCGTTCAATCTCAGCGCCTAACGCTCTGAGCTTCAGGTGGAAGTTATAGTACCCACGGTCAAGATACTGCAAGTTCGTCACTTGCGTATAGCCGTTAGCAACTAAACCGGCCAGTACTAAAGCAGCGGCAGCCCGTAAATCAGTGGCAGCAACTTCAGCACCGTTAAAGTTGGTTGGTCCGTAGAGTGCAACCGTCCGCCCCTCAACCTTGAATTTAGCGTTCATCCGACGCAGTTCTTCCAGATGCATAAACCGGTTTTCAAACACCGTTTCAGTCAACGTACTCGTCCCTTGCGCACACAGCTGCAAAACGGTCATTTGCGGCTGCATATCAGTTGGAAAGCCGGGATGCGGCAACGTCTTCACGTTAGTTGGCTTTAAAGTTTCTGGACCGATCACGCGAACCCCGTCGTCTTCAATCAAAACGGTAACGCCCATCTCTTCTAGTTTGGAGATCAAAGGCTTGTTATGCTCAGCAATGGCGTTTTTCACTAGGACGTTGCCATGAGTCAACGCTGCAGCGACCATAAAGGTGCCGGCTTCGATTCGGTCCTGGACAACGTAGTGTTCAGTACCGTGCATACTGGTAACCCCTTCGACTCGAATGGTTTCGGTACCAGCACCCCGGACTTTAGCACCCATCTTGTTCAAGACGTTTGCCAGATCCACGATTTCAGGTTCGCGGGCAACGTTTTCGATCGTTGTTGTTCCCTCAGCTAAGGTTGCGGCCATCATAATGTTTTGGGTGGCCCCAACACTTGGGAAATCAAGGTAAATATTGGCACCCACTAGTCGATCAGCAGTGGCTTCAATGTAGCCATCATGCTGGTCAATAGTGGCACCCAAAGCTTCAAACCCCTTGAGATGCAAATCAACTGGCCGTGAGCCAATTGCACAGCCACCAGGCATGGCAACTTTGGCATGGCCATAGCGAGCCAGCAGTGGTCCCATAACGACGATTGAAGCACGCATCTTTGAGACATATTCAAATGGTGCTTGAGTTGATAATCTTTTAGCAGCGTTCAACCGTACCGTATTGGTTTGTTCATCAAAATCGACATCGATATTTAAAAACTTTAACACGTTATTCATAGTATAGACGTCGGATAAAATTGGGACATTGGTTAGAACCATATCATCATGTTCAGCCAAGATCGATGCTGCCAGGATTGGCAACACAGCGTTCTTTGCGCCTTCAATATGTACAGTTCCCGATAATTCACGGCCGCCATGTACAATAATCTTTTCCAAAGAAATTCCCTCCACGATCTGCATTGATTATTTAACAAGAAAAATTAAATTTCTAACATTATCTATAAAGTTCAAGAAAAATTCGCTGCAGGTATAGCCTACTGTTACCGACAGCAAAACGATCAGTACCCGTGCTTGGTTCGGGTATAGCCGCATCACATTCTCAATGTGTAGCTTTTGAATACTCCAAAAAGCCACAAAAATAAAAACAAAATGACTGATCAAGGTCATCAGAGCCTGAGCACCGATTGTCTGCATGGTTCACTTTCCTTTCTGCATTACCCCTAAAATATAGCATATTTCATGCACGCTGTCCCCTATTCTATTGCATTTGTAATATTACGTTTTACAAAGCAACCACTTACGGTAGACTCTAGTTTGTCATACTTATATTTTAGTTATGGTTACAATAATTATTTTCTTAATACGTATACATTAAAAATCCCAAATCTATCACTATTTTCTAAGTTAATCTTTTCACATTAAATTGTACACTATTAATTCATTTTTGCAATTCTTAAATATTCATTTGAGAATATTCTCTAATTCATTTTAAGAATAAATAAAATATTCCAATTAATTTCTGAATTAGTGGCTTTAATCCCTATCACAAAAGCATTTGTAAGCGCTAACTATCAAGAATATTTAGTGAATTTCACAATCTTATTGAATGATGTTAGTCTGAATTTGTTAAGTTAAATCATTCAATCACGGAGATGATTATTTTGATTAAAGAAGTTCATATGCCAAAACTAAGTCCTAAATCCGATGAGTACTTTTTCGGTAAGTGGGATAAGCAGCCTGGAGACGCTGTTAAAACGGGTGACGTTTTGTTTGAGGTCGAAACTGAAAAGGCCATTAGCCAAGTTGAAAGCCAAGAAGACGGTACCTTGAAAGCTCAAGAAGTAGCTACCGGCGATACAACTAAAGTCGGCGATCTAGTTGCTACTATCGAAGTCGCTTAGGAGGATATAAATATGACAACAAAACATCAAACAAGTACGCCAACCAAAGCGCCAGCAAAACCAAACTGGTTAAAGGTGACTTACGATCAAAAAAAAGTTGATAAAATGACCGACCTGCTTAAGGGGTTAAAGCTCAACACGGTCTGTGCTGAAGCGAACTGCCCTAACCTAGGTGAATGTTTCGGCAGTGGTTCAGCTTCCTTCATTATCTTAGGACCTAACTGTACCCGTGCCTGCCGCTTTTGCGATATTCCCCACGGCCACCCAAAGGACGTTGACCTGCTAGAACCACTGCGGGTTGCACAAGCTACTAAAAAGCTTGGTTTAACTCACGTGGTCATCACCAGTGTTGACCGCGATGATCTGCCAGACTTAGGTGCTGATCAATTTGTTCGCACGATCCACGCCATTAAGAAGCTGAATCCCAAGACCACCATTGAAGTCCTCACCCCTGATTTCCAAGGCCGTGAAGACTGCCTCGATAAAGTGATTGCGGCTGGTCCTGATGTGTTTAACCACAACATGGAAACTGTCCGTCGGGTAACGCCTCTGGTTCGTAACCGGGCCACTTACGATACGTCATTACACGTTTTGGATTACGTCAAGAAGCACGCACCAAAGACGATGTACGTGAAGACCGGTATCATGCTGGGTCTTGGTGAAAAAGATGAAGAAGTTTACCAGTTAATGGATGATCTACGGGCCATTGACGTTGACTTCTTAACCATTGGCCAATACGTCCAGCCGGGTCCAAAGAACTACACCCTGCGCGAATGGGTCCCAATGTCACGCTATCAAGAATACTACAAACAAGCGATGAAACGCGGCTTCAAATTCGTTGCCAGCTCACCACTTGTCCGGAGCTCTTACAAAGCTAAGGAAGAACTTGAAGCGGTGGAGAGCAAATGATCTATTTACCTGTAGACAGCCTTGATGTGCGGCACAACTTCGCTTTAGAATACTATTTAATGACTGAAAAACAGCCCTCTGAACCGATTCTAATGCTGTGGTCAACGACACCGACCGTCATGCTAGGTAAGTATCAAACCGCTGAAAACGAGCTTAACCGCCCGTTTATAACGGCGCATCATATTACCGCAGTCAGACGGCTGTCTGGCGGCGGTACAATCTACAACGACCAGGGTGGCTGTCAGTTTACCCTGATCACACCAAACGATAATAACGCCATTGACTTCTCTTCTGGGCTAAGCCTGATCATGCAAGCTTTAAATCGCATTGGTATCAAGGCTCAAATGGATAGCCGCAACGATCTGATCGTTGACGGCCGCAAAGTCTCTGGCAGTGCGCAGTATCTCACAGCAGGCTACCGGCTGCATCATGGTAGCCTGCTGTTTCATGCCAACATGGACTGGATGGCCCAAGCGTTGAAGATTGATCCAGTGAAACAGAAGGCTAAACACATTCAATCAGTGCATCAGCGAACGGTCAACCTGATCGAACAGCAACCTACTTGGACCGCCGCGACGTTTAAACAGCAGTTAAAGCAGGCACTGATCACGATCACCCATGCCAAGACCGGTCGGCTAACGCCTGCTGAAGAAGCTCACCTGCAGCAAATTGCGACTGATCAGTTTAATGAAAGCGCTGTCTGGGCTGCTAATAGCCGTCACTTCGATCACGTTCATAAAACCTATTTAACAGGAATTGGCGTGGTCTGTGTCGCGTTTAATTTGAACAAACAGAACCGGTTTACAGCGCTAAAGATCACTGGTGATTTCTTCAGTAACATTGACCTTCAGCACTTTGAACACGCGCTGATCGGTCAGACCTATCAGGAAGCCACCGTGGCACCAATCGTGACGCGAGAACTACAGCAAGCGCCCATTAAGGGATTACAGCCCAAACAGCTGACCGCATTATTATTTTAATATAATTATGGAATATTTTATTCAAAAAGCAGTTCGTTTGGTTTAACTGTGTGCGGCACTGAAACTAAACCGATTCGCTAAACTGACTGTTAAAATTATTCCTAAGCGGTAAATATAAACCATTAGATAATAATTAAGCTAACTATTAGTTTTGTAAAAGAGGTCGCTGGTTATCAATTTCATGATAACCAGCGACCTCTTTTACAGTCATTTAGGGTCAAAAAAAGACGCTACCCATAAATGGAATAGCGTCCTCGCTTGCAATTTTACTTGCCAGCAACGTTAATTCGATTGATCGCCCGCCGAAGTGCAACTTCTGCACGTGCAAGTTCATCTTTATCGTGTGCTTCATGTGCCTTTTGAATCCGAGCTTCAGCCCGTTTCTTGGCATTTTGAGCACGGTCAACATCGATGTCACCTTGTTTTTCCGCAGAGTCAGCAACAATGGTTGCAACATTGTCTGAGAATTCAACGAAACCGCCGTTAATGGCAATCTCATCCGGATTCTCACTGCTGTCAGATTGGATGCGTGCTTCATCAAATGCTAACGAAGCAATCACAGGAACGTGGTTGGCCATGATACCAAGTTCACCAAGCTGGGTCTTGACGACTAACATCTTAGCCTGCTTGTTATCATAGACGTTACCATCGGGGGTTACGATACTAACGGTTAAAACTGATTGATCATCAGCCAATTAGAACCCCTCCTTATTTGCTTACGTCAGCCTGCATCTTCTTGGCTTTTTCGACAACGTCTTCAATTGGTCCACAGTTACGGAAAGCATCTTCTGGAAGATCATCATACTTACCTTCCAAAATTTCCTTAAAGCCTTTAACGGTATCAGCGACTGAAACATAAGTCCCTGGTGTACCGGTAAATTGTTCCGCAACGGAGAAACTTTGTGACAAGAAGAATTGGATCCGACGTGCACGACCAACAATGGTCTGTTCTTCGTCTGATAATTCATCCATCCCAAGAATTGAGATGATATCTTGAAGTTCACGGTAACGTTGCAAAACATGTTGAACTTCTGTGGCCACGTCATAGTGTTCTTGACCAACAACTTGTGGGTCAAGAGCAGTTGAAGTTGAAGCCAGTGGGTCCACAGCTGGGTAGATCCCTTGTTGCGTCAATGAACGTTCCAGGTTGGTGGTAGCGTCCAAATGGGCGAAAGTCGTTGCTGGAGCAGGGTCGGTATAATCATCGGCAGGAACATAAACAGCTTGAATAGAGGTAATTGACCCCTTCTTCGTACTAGTAATACGTTCTTGCAACTGACCCATTTCAGTCGCCAACGTAGGTTGGTAACCAACGGCTGAAGGAATCCGGCCAAGTAAGGCTGAAACTTCCATCCCGGCTTGGGTAAACCGGAAGATGTTATCAATAAATAACAGCACATCTTGACCCTTAACATCACGGAAGTATTCCGCAATGGTTAAACCAGTCAATGCAACCCGCATACGGGCACCAGGTGGCTCGTTCATTTGACCATAGACCATGGCCGTCTTTTCAAGAACACCTGAACCTTTCATTTCGTAGTACATATCATTACCTTCACGGGTACGTTCACCGACACCTGTGAAGACTGAAATACCATTATGACCTTGTGCAATGTTGTGGATCAGCTCTTGAATCAAAACGGTTTTACCAACACCGGCACCACCGAACAATCCAATCTTACCACCACGAACATAAGGTGCTAACAAGTCAATAACTTTGATCCCGGTTTCCAGAATCTCTGAAGTTGGGTTCAATTCATCGTACTTTGGTGCGTCACGGTGAATTGGCATTCTTTCAGCATCTGGGCCGAATTCGGGACCGCCATCAATTGGATCCCCGAGGACGTTAAATACTCGACCAAGTGTGTCATCGCCGACTGGAACGGTAATGGAAGATTCAGTGTTTTCTACTTCCATCCCACGACGAAGACCATCAGTACCATCCATGGCAATCGTTCTCATTACCCCGTCACCTAATTCAAGGGTAACTTCGGTAACAAGAAAACTGCCATCATCTTTTTTGATGTGAAGCGCGGTATTGATATCTGGGAGTTTGTCATCCAACGGGAATTCAACGTCGACAACTGGTCCGATAACTTGAACAACTTTACCAGAACTCATTATTCGTTAATTCCTCCCGTCATTAATTATTCAATGCCTCTTGCCCACCAGTAATTTCAGTAATTTCAGTCGTAATTGCTGCTTGGCGAGCACGATTATATCGCAATTCAAGGTCAGCAATGAGGTCGTCAGCATTATCTGAAGCCGACTTCATAGCATTAGAACTTGATGCGTGTTCAGACGTCTTAGCATCCAGAATCGCACCGAAAACGAGGCTTTCTGAATACTGTGGTAAAACAACCTTCAATACTTCCTTTTCAGAAGGTTCCATATCGTAAGTTGCTGATAAAGTTTCAGTCTTTGTAGCCTGAGCTTCATCACCACTCAGTGTTTCACTGTCCACTGGCAACATCTTTTCGCCACGGAACCGCGATACGATTCGGTTAACGAAATGGTTGTAGCAAACATAGAGTTCACTGAAAACGCCACTATCATACATTGAGGTTACGGTCTTGACAATTTGTCTAACTTCATTAAAAGTCGGCACATCGCTGACACCACGATATTCGTAGGCCACGTTTTCGCCGCGCTTCTTATAGAAATCAGCACCGGTTCCACCAACGGCAAGGATCAAATGGTCCTTGTCACCGCTATGCTTAGCAATGAATGCGTTGGTTTCACGGATAACATTACTGTTATAACTGCCGACCATGCCTCGGTCAGAAGTAATGACTAAGTATGCTGTCTTACCTGACTGATCAGATTGCGAATCGCTCGAGGAATCATCCAATAGATGAGATTTTGCCAGATGCATCACAACAGCTTTGACTTTGCTGACGTAGTCTTGGTAACCGACAGCAGCTTTTTGAATCTGGTTCAACTTAGAAGTCTGAACCATCTGCATCGCTGAAGTAATCTGACGTGTGTTCTTTGTTGAAGCAATACGATGTTGAACATCGCTCATTGATTCAGCCATCAGCTCTCACTATCCTTCCTCAAGTTTATTTGTTCGCCACAGGTTCACTCTTGTCATCATCTGCTGGCTGGAATGTCTTGGCAAATTCAGCAACGGCTGCTTCCATCTTATCGTTGTCTGGCAGATCACCGGTCTTAGCAATTGTTTCAAGCAGATCAGCGTGTGAGGCATCGAAGAAGTCGAAGAGGTCACTTTCGAATTTGGCAATATCATCCAACTTAATGTCATCAAGATAACCGTGTGTTAATGCATACAGAATCAAAACTTGTTTTTCAACTGGAAGTGGAGAATGCAGTGGCTGCTTCAAGACTTCAACGGTCCGAGCACCACGGTTCAGCTTAGCCTGGGTAACTGCATCCAGATCGGAACCAAATTGTGCAAATGATTCCAGTTCATGGTATGAAGCCAAGTCCAAACGAAGGGTCCCAGCAACTTTCTTCATCGCTTTGATTTGAGCATCACCACCAACCCGAGAAACTGAAGTCCCGGCATCGATAGCTGGCCGAACACCTGAATAGAATGAATCGCTATCCAAGAAGATTTGACCATCGGTGATAGAAATAACGTTGGTTGGAATATAAGCTGAAATGTCCCCAGCTTTGGTTTCAACAATCGGCATCGCCGTCATTGAACCGCCACCAAGATCATCACTCAACTTAGCAGCCCGTTCGAGCAGACGTGAGTGGGTGTAGAAAATATCCCCAGGATAAGCTTCACGACCTGGTGGCCGACGAAGAATCAAAGACAGTTCACGATAAGCATCGGCTTGCTTGGAAAGGTCATCATAGATGATCAAAACATGCTTGCCGTTAAACATGAACTCTTCACCCATTGCGGCACCGGCATATGGCGCGATGTAAAGCAATGGTGCAGGTTCTGAAGGACCGGCAGTCACAACGATCGTGTAGTCCATAGCACCATACTTACGTAAGGTTTCTACTTGACTACGAACAGTTGATTCCTTTTGGCCGATCGCAACATAGATACAAATCATATCTTGGCCCTTTTGGTTAATGATCGTATCGATACCAACAGTGGTTTTACCTGTCTTACGGTCACCAATGATCAATTCACGTTGACCACGACCAATTGGAACTAAGGAGTCAATGGCTTTCATACCAGTCTGAAGTGGTTGGAAAACTGACTTCCGTTCCATGACACCGGGAGCTTTTCGTTCGATAGGACGGGTTTTATCTGTCTTGATTTCGCCCTTACCATCAACGGGTTGACCTAATGAGTTAACGACCCGTCCGATCATGGCATCCCCAACGGGAACTTCCATGATACGGCCAGTCCGCTTAACTGTGTCGCCTTCAGTGATCTTTGTGAAATCACCAAGGACAACGATACCAACATCGTTACTTTCAAGGTTTTGGACCATGCCATAAACCCCGCTATCGAATTCGAGCAACTCACCAGCTAACGCATTTTCAAGTCCGTGAGCTCTGGCGATACCATCACCAACGTAGGTAACGGTACCAGTTTCTTCAACAGAGATCTCGTCTTGGTAGTTTGCTAATTGTTGTTTGATTAGAGCACTGATTTCCTCAGCTTTAATGCTCATACAGGTTTCACCCCTTTTTAAAGATCTCTTATACTAATAATGTTTGACGCAAACGGCGAATCTTCGTCTTGATAGAACCATCAAAGATCGTTCCAGCAGACTTAATAATCACACCGCCAATAATAGATGTATCAACTTTGCTCGTCAAAACGACTTGCTTAGCGCCGACCCGTTTGGCATAACCTGACTTAATTGCGTCAAGCTGCTTATCATCCAGGGCGACCGCTGTAGTCACATCTGCATAAACGGTTTGGTTGTGTTCATCATACAGCTTTTGGAACTGATCAATGATTTCTACCATTGCGTCCATCCGACCGTAATCATAAACCATCCGAACCAAGTTATGAATCGTACCTTCAGTGCTGTCTAACAACGGCTTGACTAAGGCTTCCCGCTTAGCTAGCGCTAAACTATTATCTGTTAATGCACTTCCCAATTGTGGGTTGTCTTGGAAGACTTTACGAAGCTGTTTGAGGTCTTCATAATCAGCGTCCAACTGGCCGTTGCTCTGAAGCAGCTCAAACAGTGCTTTGGAGTAGCGCTTGGCTACCGTTACCTTATCAAGACTCATGTTACTTCCCCAACCCTTCGATATAAGAATCAATCAATGCCTTTTGATCATCAGCGCTTAATTCTTTTTGAATGATCTTGGAAGCAATCTCAATAGATAAGTCAGCCACATCGTTACGCACACTAGCAAGTGCATCTTGACGCTCCTGCTCGATATCCTTCTTAGCGTTATCCTTCAATGATTGTGCATCAGTTTGGGCTTCGGCTAAAATACCATCGCGCTGTTGCTGACCCTGCTTCTTAGCTGAATCAACAATACCTGTTGCTTCATGACGTGAGTTAGCCAGTGCGTCTTGGCGTTGCTTTGCAAGCTTGGCTGCATCATCACGCGACTTTTCGGCTGAATCAATATCGTTAGAGATCTTATCAGCACGGTCTTGCATCATTTTATTGATTGGCTTCCAAGCAACAATCTTGATCAACCACATCAATATGATGAAACAAATCGCGTAGAAAAGCATATCTCCAATTGCAAGACTACTAGCTACGGCTAAATGCGAAAACATCTATTGACACCTCCTTTTGTTAAAAATTAAATTTAACGTGTTGTCCGTCATTACTTGTTCATAACAAGCAAGGCAACAACGAAGGCAATGATAGGCATGGCTTCAACCAACCCAACACCAATGAACATGTTAGTCCGTAATTGACCAGATAATTCTGGTTGGCGGGCCATACCTTCTAGCATCTTAGAAATAACAAGACCGTCACCAACACCACCACCAATAGCGGCACCGGCCATAGCAATACCTGCTGCAATAGCTCCCATAATCTGTAGTTCCTCCTTAAAATGATGTAAATATAGTAGATGAATATTGTAAGTCGTTTACTCCGCAACTTCAAGCTTCAGTTAGAGATAAATTTAATCTCCAATTTCGGTCTTCTTCGAAATGTAAACGGCTGACAGTGTTACAAACACGTAAGCTTGAATGGCACCAAGGAATGCTGAGAATCCTTGCCAAACCAATTCTAGTGGAATTGCGACGATCATCGTTGCAATTCCGTGTGAAAAGGCCAGGCCTCCGATAATCTTCAGCAACATTTCACCGGAGAAAATCACACCGAAAATACGTAGACCTAACGTCAGGAAGTTCGTGAATTCCTCAAAGATACTGATTGGTAACCAAAAAACGAACGGTTGCAAGTAACCTGAGAAGTGTTTCTTCCAACCATATTTCGTTACACCGGCAAACTGGGCAATCATTAAGGTTGCAAGCGAGAATGTCATGGTCACGATCGGGTCAGAAGTTGGACTTCTAACAAAGTCCTTCCCACCAACAGCAATTTGCAAGAACAAACCAAGTTGGTTAGAAATGAACAGAAATAGGAACAAGGTGAACCCATAAAGGCCGAATGCGCCCGTTTCATTTCCAGGAATAGAACCCTTCAAAATGCCGTTTGTAAAATCAATTAACCATTCAAGGATGTTTTGTCCCTTACCTGGTTTCATTGTAATATGTCGCGAAAGGGCAAATACAAACAAAAAAACGAGCACGAACGCAATTAATCCCGAATAGATGTTTGCGGCATTAAACGTTAGTCCCCCAAATTGAAAGGTTGCAACTGAAGATGGATCTCCCACAGAGTATCACCTCTTTTCAAACTATGTTAACGTTGGAAGTTCGAAAGAACCTCGCCCATTAATCAACAAGTTAATTTTCAAATCTTCGAACGTAGTACTTTAAATGAAAAATCTTCATTACAAATACAAACAAAATAATACCACCGTTCATATAAAAATACAAAGCTATTCGGTAAAATAACCTGATAAAAAAAGCCAATTAATTTGACCTATCCGCGATTTATCAGACAGATTCCTATTAATTGGCTATTATCGTGTTTATAAAAAATTACTTAGTGCCAAAGAGTCTGTCGCCAGCATCACCTAGTCCGGGAACGATGTAGCCGTTCTCGTTTAGATGATCATCCAAAGCAGCGGTATAAATATCAACGTCAGGGTGCTTTGCGCGAAGTGCCTTGACCCCTTCTGGAGCTGCCACTAAACAAACAAACTTAATGTTACTTGCGCCACGCTTCTTTAAGGCATCAATTGCCATAATTGAAGAACCACCAGTAGCAAGCATTGGGTCAACCACGAAAATCTGTCGCTGATTGATATCAGCTGGTAACTTCACAAAATATTCGTGAGGTTCCAGCGTCTTCTCATCACGATACATCCCAATGTGACCAACCTTAGCTGCTGGGATCAACTTCATAATGCCGTCGACCATCCCAATCCCGGCACGCAGAATTGGCACGATAGCGACCTTTTTACCAGCTAGCGTCTTAGACGTTGTTTTAGCGATTGGTGTTTCGATTTCGACATCCTTCAATGGCATATCACGTGCAACATCATACGCCATTAACATGGTGATCTCATCAACAACTTCACGAAAGACCTTCGTTCCGCAATTCTTATCCCGAATAATTGTTAATTTATGCTGAATCAGCGGATGATCCATAACCTGAAACTTGCCCATGTACTTGACACTCCTTTAGTATTTCTTTTAATTGTACCATGCTAATGAACTCTTGTGACCAAAATCTCAAAAGACTGTAAAAAAATTGCTGGTTTACTGAAAAATAGCACCATAACAGCTCGCTAACCACTATTCACTGGTCCGCGAGCTGTCGGTATTGCTAGTTTAGTTGATTCTGATTTTAATCAAATTTGATTGGTGCAACGTAAGCATCGATTGGATGTGCATCCGTTAATGCGCGGACATCTTTTCGAACCTGTTCCAAAGCCGCCTCATCGTCATGCTTTTCAATCGCCGTGACGATCAATCTAGCAACCTGTTTTGCGTCATCTTCCTTGAACCCTCTAGTTGTAATAGCAGGGGTCCCTAAACGAATACCAGACGTCTTAAACGGGCTCAGTTTTTCGTTTGGAATCGATTCCTTATTAGTTGTGATCATCACACTGTCTAATAATTCTTGGGTTTGCTTACCATTTAAGTCAGTTTGGCTGACATCTAGCGTCATCAGGTGGTTATCAGTACCGCCAGAAACTACCCGCACCTTATCGGCCGCGTTGAATACTGCAGCCATAGCTTGAGCATTTTTAATGATCTGCGCTGCATAATCTTTAAATTCTGGCTGCAGATCCTCTTTAAAGGTCACTGCTTTACCCGCAATCACGTGTTCCAGGGGTCCCCCTTGAGTGCCAGGGAAGACGGCTGAATTGATCTGCTTACCATACTTTGCTTGTGACAAGATCAGACCGCCACGAGGGCCACGTAGCGTCTTGTGCGTCGTGGTCGTCACAACATCGGCAATCCCCACTGGTGATGGGTGCAGACCAGCTGCGACTAATCCCGCAATATGTGCCATATCTACCATTAAATAGGCGCCCACTTCGTCAGCAATCTTACGGAAGGCTTGCCAGTCGATGATCCGGCTGTAAGCTGAAGCCCCCGCCACGATCATTTTCGGCTTAACCTTTAATGCCAGATCACGGATCATGTCATAATCTAACAATTCAGTTTCTGGGTTTAAACCATAGCTATAAGCGTTATAAAGCTTACCGCTGAAGTTGACCTTAGCGCCGTGACTCAAATGACCACCAGCGTCTAGACCCATGCCCAAGATAGTGTCACCAGGCTTTAAAAAGGCTGCGTAAGTGGCTTGGTTTGCTTGGGAGCCAGAATGCGGTTGAACGTTCGCATATTCAGCATGAAAGAGTTTCTTAGCACGCTCGATGGCTAAACTTTCAACGACGTCAATGAATTCATTACCGCCATAGTACCGTTTGGAAGGATACCCTTCTGAATACTTGTTGGTCAAAACGGACCCTTGAGCCGCCCGGACCGCTGGGGAAACGATATTTTCCGACGCAATTAACTCAATATTATGCTGTTGACGATCCTGTTCTTGACTAATAGCTTGCCATAACTCTGGGTCTTGTTCTTGATAATTCACATGATCAGCTCCTTAACATTTGATTACGTCTTAGTTTAACAAATTCAGCACAGAAATGATAGGGTCTAAGCATTAAAAGGCAAACAAAAATAAGCAATTAACATTTTTTGTTCGTAAAACACGTCAAAATGCTAATTACTTATTCTAATTGTTCATGTTTATTTCGTAAAATGCATACCACCGGCTGATTTATCTAACCGGTTCATATAGGCTGCCCCTAATCCGGTATTGGCAAACCCTTCAGTAAAGATCACTTTGACTTCGGATTCCAGATCAAAATGACGCAGACCGGCAAATAACAAATGGGTGGCACTTTGAATGTCCTGACCCAGAGAATAGGTCTCAACGTTTTGCGGTACCGATAACTGTGCCAGTACATCATCCGTCGCCATGACCCCAATCGTTTCATCCTGCTGAGCGGCCCACTGCATCGCCGCAGCAAAGTCAGCGGTCTGATCAACGATCTCAACCTGAGCACTCGGCGCATAGTGTTTGTACTTCATACCAGGTGCCTTAGGGATTTCATTAGCGCCAACATGGTGGTGATCAGCTTTAACGTCGCCGATAACCTGTTCCAGTTCAGCCACCGTAACGGCTCCCGGCCGCAAAATCGTCGGCACGTCAACTGACATGTCGATGATGGTAGACTCCACACCAACTTTAGTGGGACCGTCATCCACGATACCGGCGATTTTGCCGTTTAGATCATGGTAGACGTGCTTGGCCAGCGTTGGGCTGGGTTTACCAGACGTATTGGCTGAAGGCCCCACGATGGGAATCCCCGCCGTGGCGATCAACTTAAGGGTGACCTGGTTTTGCGGCATCCGAAAGGCCGCGGTATCCAGCCCACCGGTGACTGTCTTAGATAACGTACCCGGCTTCAGCGGTAAGACGATAGTCAACGAACCTGGCCAGAACTGAGCCATTAACTGTTTCACCTTATCAGACAGTGGCTGAGCGTAACGTTCTACCATTTCAATGGAAGAAACGGTAACGATCAGCGGGTTATCACTGGGACGGCCCTTAGCAGCGTACACGTTGCTGGCGGCCTGTTCGTTAGTGGCATCTGCACCCAAGCCGTAAACCGTCTCAGTCGGAAAAGCCACTAATTCACCCTGTCTTAACAGCTTAGCAGCCGCTTCGACTTCATCTGGTTTAAAAATTTTAGTTTCCATATGTTTTGCTCCTATTCTCATTAAAGAAGACTGCGTTTAATTAAAGCTGATTCGCACCATCCGGTCATGACCGGCAATATCCTGCCGTACGGTAACCGCTGCAGCCGGAAAGCGGGTCTTGAAGATTTGGCTAACGGTTTGACCCTGCTGAAAGCCAATTTCCAAGAAGACCTGTTTGGCACTGGCAACGCCTTGCTTCAATTGATCGGCTAAGCGTTCATAAATGGCCAGACCGTCATGGTCGGCAAACAGGGCCATGTTAGGTTCGCTCTTTAACACATCCGCATCCATTTCTGCCACTTCGCTGCGTGAAATGTAGGGCGGATTGCTGACGATCACGTCAAACTGCCTACCAGCCAGCGGTTCTAGCAGGTCGCCTTGAACCGTCTTTACTGGGGTGTTTAAGCGCTCAGCATTTTCTTGAGCGACCTTTAACGCTCCCCCAGACAGATCAGAGAGGACTACCTGCCAGTTGGGCCGCTGTTTTTTCAACGTGAGACCGATTGCCCCGCTACCTGTACCGACATCCAGCACCGACAGAGCTGTCTGCGGATTGGCCGACAGAATCCACTCAACTAACTCTTCGGTCTCCTGCCGCGGAATCAGAACGTTTTCATTGACCACGAAGCGCTCACCATAAAATGGCGCGGTACCAATAATGTACTGTGGTGGGACCCCGTTTACGTATTGCTTGATTGCGGTCACGTACTGCTTATCCAGTTGAGCTGGCATGGGCTGGCGGTATTTAATCAGTAGATGAGTCTGATCCAACTGGCTGAGTTCCTGTAGTAAATACGTTGCCGCCGATTCATCTAACTGGTTTTTCTGAACAAACAAAGAAGCCCATTTGAGGGCTTCATAGTAGGTGCGATTAGCCATGGTTCAGCTGCTCCATCTTTTGCGTTTGGTCGTACATGATCAAAGCTGCGATGATGTCATCCAAATCGCCATTCATAATCTTATCCAGTTTGTTTAAGGTCAGTCCAATACGGTGATCAGTGACCCGGTTTTGCGGGTAGTTATAGGTTCGAATTCGTTCTGAACGGTCCCCAGTACCCACGGCTGACTTCCGCTTTTCATCGTAAGCATTTTCTTCTTGTTCGTGGTAGTAGTTGTAGACCCGTGCCCGCAAGATTTTCATGGCTTTCGCCCGGTTTTGCTGCTGCGAACGTTCATCTTGCATGGCAACCACGATCCCGGTTGGCAAGTGGGTCATCCGCACCGCCGAACTGGTCTTGTTAATATGTTGACCACCAGCCCCTGATGACCGGTAAACATCGGTCCGAATATCTTTGGGATCGATATCAATATCGACATCTTCGGCTTCTGGCATGACTCCCACAGTGGCAGTGGACGTGTGCAGCCGGCCAGCGGATTCAGTTACGGGCACCCGTTGAACACGGTGGGCACCAGATTCATACTTCAGCTTGGAATAAACCTTATCGCCGCTGATCAGTAAAACGATTTCCTTGAAACCACCAACTTCGGTCGCATTCTTATCAACGACTTCCACCTTCCAGCCCTGCTTTTCAGCGTAGCGGGAATACATATCAAACAGGTCAGCCGCAAATAAACTGGCTTCATCACCACCGGCAGCCCCGTGGATTTCCATGACGATGTTCTTGTCATCGTTAGGATCCTTAGGTAACAGCAGGATCCGAATCTGTTCTTCGAGCTTAGCTTTTTTATCTTCTAATTCTTTGAGTTCGTCTTTAACCATGCTGCTCATGTCATCGTCCAGTTTTTCGTGAAGCATTTCATTATCTTCATCGATCTGACCAGTGACTTTTTGGTACTTACGGTAAGCTTCGACAGTATCTCTAAGCTCGCCTTCTTCTTTAGATAATTTCATGAAGCGTTGCGTATCCGCAATAATTTCTGGATCACTGATCAGTTCGTTAAGTTCATCATAACGGTCGACCAGTGCTTGTAATCTATCGAACATTTCGTCCATTTTTATATAACTCTCCTATTCTTCGCCTAGCATATCCATTGGTGGATTATAGTAGTGTTTTCTGCAGACGGGATAATATGACTCGTTGCCGCCAATCTGAATCTGCTCGCCTTCGTAAACCGGTTTATTATCGTGAAAGCGTAAGTTCATCGTGGCCTTTTTAGCACAAAACCAGCAAATGGTCTTCATTTCTTCAAGCTTGTCAGCATATAACAAGAGGTATTTCGACCCTTCAAACAGCTCGTTTTTAAAGTCGTTTTTCAGGCCAAATGCCATCACGGGGATCTTCAGTTCATCCACGATCTTGGCTAATTCAAACACGTGTGCCTTAGTCAAAAATTGAGCTTCGTCGATCAGCACACAATTGGCTTTGGCGTTGATCTTCTTGACCATTTCAAAAATGTCGTCATCATGAAAGATTGGAACGGCTTTGCGTTTCAGCCCGATTCGGCTGGCAACCATGCCGACACCGTCACGGCTGTCTCTACCGCTGGTCATAATGATCACCGGCTTATTTTGCTCCTCATAATTATGAGCCACTTTCAAAATTTCAATGGTTTTACCGCTGTTCATTGCCCCGTACTTAAAAAATAATTGTGCCAAAGGTCTCATTCCCCACTCTTCGCAAATTTCTCATCTATTATAGCGGATTTGGCGTTAAAATTCACCCTCCGGCAACGATATTCACCAGTGAAATCGCTTTTTTGATTAAATCAGCCCTAGTTCACCGCTTATTTAGGCGAAACATGGTAAAATATATGCTTAGTTAAATCGAAATAAATCGTTTCGGCTGTTACTGAATTGGGTGCAGCAGGACAAGGAGAAAAAATAATGACTTTACGAAGTACCGTAGCTACCTTCGCTGGCAGATCCTCATACTGGTTTCTGCACACGTTTATGAAGGGCGGCAGTTCACTGCCTGGCAAAATCACAACTAAAATCGACCCAGAGATCTTAAAACATCTGGGACAAAACTACGACGTCATCGTCATTACCGGTACCAATGGTAAAACCTTGACGACTGCGCTGACCGTGCGCGTTTTGAACCAAAAATACAGTCACATTTTAACCAACCCCACCGGTTCCAACATGGAGCAAGGCATCGTGACCACTTTCCTGCGGGCACCCAAAGTGAAGGGTGACCGGCCGATTGCCGTGCTGGAAGTCGATGAAGCCAACGTTATCAAAGTAACCCAGTATATCAAACCAAAGGCTTTCGTCTTCACCAATATCTTCCGGGATCAAATGGACCGTTACGGTGAGATCTACACCACCTATCAAAAAATTATTGACGGGGTGGCACTGGCACCGGAAGCCACCATTATCGCTAACGGTGACGCGCCGATTTTTCATTCCAAGAACCTGCCGAACCCGATCATTTATTACGGATTCAAACAGCAAGACGAAAAAGATATTAAAGCTAAACCAAATACCGATGGCGTTTTATGTCCTAACTGTCAGCATATTTTGCACTACCGCTACCTCACTTATAGCAATCTAGGGAAGTACTTCTGCCCCAACTGCGGCTTTGAACGTCCAGAATTAAAATACGCGATTACCCAGATCTCTAACCTGACCCCTACTAGCTCAGAATTTGAAGTTGACGGCCACACCATGAAGATTGAAATTGGTGGGCTGTATAACATCTATAACGCTCTGGCTGCCTATGCCGTTGGTCGTTTTCTAGGCGTCACACCAGAACAGATTGACACGGCCTTTAGCGAAGATAAGAAGGTCTTTGGCCGCCAAGAAGTGATCAACCTAGATGGTAAACAGGTCACCTTGATCTTAGTCAAGAACCCGGTTGGCTTAAACCAGGTCCTCGATATGATTGCTACCGACAGCAAGCCGTTTTCATTTGTGGGGCTGCTTAACGCCAACTACGCGGATGGGATCGATACCAGCTGGATCTGGGACGGTAACTTTGAAAAACTGCCAGCGTTAAACATTCCGGCCTACATTACCGGTGGTGAACGCTATAAAGACATCACCTTCCGTTTAAAAGTCGCTGGTGTCCCAGATGATAAGCACGCGGTGGTGCCAGAACTCAAAGATGTCGTCGAAAAGATTAAGACTTTGCCAACCGAGCACGTTTATGTTTTGGCAACCTACACGGCTGTGTTACAATTACGTAAATTATTAGCCGATCAGGGCTATATCAAGGAGGGAATGGGCGCATGACCTACGAATTAAACGTGGCTCACCTTTATGGCGACCTGATGAATACTTACGGGGACGTTGGTAACATCCTCGCATTGAACTACTACGCTAAACAGATGGACGTTAAGTTAAACGTCAAGGTGGTTAGTCTGGACCAAGACTTCAAAGCTGCCGATTATGACCTGGCTTTCTTTGGCGGTGGTCAAGACTTTGAACAAGTCATCGTCTCAAAAGATATTCAAACCAAGAAAAAAGAACTCACCGACTTTATTGAAGATGGTGGTCCAGTCCTTGCCATTTGCGGTGGTTTTCAGCTTTTAGGCCACTACTACGTGGATGCCAAGGGCGATAAGATCCCTGGTATCGGCGCCCTTGACCACTACACCCTGTCACAGGATAATCACCGGTTTATCGGTGACATTGTAATCAAAAATGCCGATAACGGTGAAACTTATCATGGGTTTGAAAACCACCAGGGCCGAACCTTCTTAGGTAAGGGTGAAAGTCCGCTGGGTAACGTGGTACAAGGTAAGGGTAACAACGGCGAAGATGGCACTGAAGGTGCAATCTATAAGAACGTCTACTGCTCTTACTTCCACGGCCCAATTTTGACCCGCAACGGTAATTTAGCTAAACGGTTATTGGTCGCTGCTCTCAAACGCAGCTATCCCGATGCTGATTTTGCTGAACAAGAAGCGCTACCGGTTCCAGCAACTTTTTAATCAATACTAAGAAACTAAAAGCATCCTGTCCTATCAGTCATCATAGCTGATAAGACAGGATGTTTTTTATTGCCATTGGTTAATCTGCTTTAACTTCAGCTGACACGTAACTCGCCTTCTCAGCCAAATAAACGTCAATGATCGCGTTTCTCCGGGCTAAAAACGCTTCGTTAGGTGCTGTGGGATGCACTCGGTTAGATAAAAAGACCATTCCCTGCTGGGTTTGCAGATCCAGCACTAAACAAGTCCCCGTGTAGCCGCTGTGCCAGATGCACAGGTGCGGCGTTGGCCCCTTCACCTGCAGCAAAGCCCAGCCAAACGACCGCCCTTGATGATGCAGCGGTGTTTGATCAGCTAATAACGTGGCCTTTTGCTGCTGCGTCATGGGCAGGTCGCTGTCCGACAACATTGCCTGTTCAAAGGTTACCAGATCATTTAACGTGCTAAATAACCCGGCCGAACCGCAGTGAGCCTTTAAAACAAACGCTTTCGGATCATGAACGGCACCGCGAATCAGGCCACGGGTCGCTGACCATTCGGTGGGCACGCAACGCGTTGAATCAGTTGGTTGAAAGGTACTCTCATTCATCCCTAACGGCTGCAAGACCATTTCGGTAATGAGGGTTTGAATCGGCTTTCCTAAAATGGTCTCTGCAATCCAGCCCAGAAAAATAAAGTTGATGTCGGAATACACCATTTTGCGTTCAAAGTTCTCACCCACGTGCAGTCCCAGCAGCGCCGTGTGTAACTCCACCGCCGTAAGTTTATTACGGTGGGGAATGTAGCCGGTGATCCCCGAAGTATGGGTGATCAAATGCCGAACGGTAACCCGATTATCCTGCCACTGCGGCAGATAATCGCAAACGCGATCAGTCAGTGCCAGCTTACCTGCAGTGATCAACTGCATAATGACGTTAACGGTGCCGACCACCTTCGTTAGAGAGGCCACATCGTAGAGCTGATTGGCTTTTAACGGCTCGTAGCTAGGCAGTAAGGCTTCCGCTCCATACAAGCCTCTACGGACCTGAGAACCATCAATAAAGGCATAGCTCACGCCCGGTACCGTGCCATCGTTCACGAGATCTGTGATTGCTGCAACCGTTTTTTCATACATGACTTCAAAACTCCCTTACGTTCTTTTTCCCTAGAATAGCATAAGGCCAGCAGCTTCCCCAAGTCTCAGAGAGCTAACTGGCCTTATCTTTACCAATCTGTTAAATTTCTAAACTTAAACTTCGACTTTTTGAATCCAACCTTCAGGTGCTTTAACGTCACCAAATTGAATCCCGGTCAACGTGTCATACAGTTTCTGCGTCACGGGGCCAACCTCAGTTTCACTGTAGAAGACGTGCAGCTGATCTTGATATTCGATACCGCCAATCGGCGCAATCACCGCGGCAGTCCCCATCGCACCAGCTTCAACAAAGCGGTCGAGATCGTTAATAAAGACGTCGCCCTCGATGGCTTTCATCCCCAGGTTGTGTTCTGCTAGGTACAGTAACGAATACTTAGTAATACTTGGTAGAATCGAATTGGACTTCGGCGTTACAAACTCGTTGTTCTTAGTGACACCAAAGAAGTTTGCTGACCCAGCTTCTTCAATCTTGGTATGGGTTGCTGGATCAAGATAAATCACATCTGAATAGCCGGCCTTATGAGCTTCGCTACCGGGCAGTAAACTGCCGCCGTAGTTACCGCCGACCTTACTCTGACCGGTACCGTGAGGCGCTGCCCGGTCGTAATACGACGTCGTAAAGTTGGTGGGCTTCACGCCACCCTTATAATAAGCACCAACGGGCATGGCAAAGATCGTAAATAGGTATTCTGGTGCGGGATGAACCCCAATGTTTTCACCAACCCCAATCATCAACGGCCGCAAATAAAGGGTGCCGCCAGTGCCATACGGTGGGACATAGTCGGCGTTGGATTTAACAACTGACTTAACGGCTGCCAAAAATTTATCGGTGGGAAATGGCGGCATTAATAACCGTTCACAGCTCTTTTGCATCCGGGCAGCATTCCGGTCTGGGCGGAACAATTGAATGTCGCCGTTTTTAGTCCGGTAAGCTTTCAGACCTTCAAAATCAGCCTGACCATAATGCAGTGCGGTTGACCCCTCACTGATATGTAACGTGGCATCCTCAGTCAGCTGACCATCGTCCCATTGGCCATCTTTGTAGTGGGCTAAGAAACGATAGGGTAAATCCATATAATTAAAGCCTAAGTTTTGCCAATCAATTTCAGAAGGTGCTGGTGCTTTTGTCAATTGAACCACTCCTTATCAGATATTTACATTAGAAAACCGTAGTAGCTTTCATTGATTTTTAATAGATTGTATGCTGATTCCGCAGGGGTGTCAAGCGTCTCTCACTCGCCACCGCTCCCTAAGTCTTGCGACAAGTAAGCCTCATCTGCTACAATGTCAATACACGTTAATGCATGAAAAAGGAAAGAGGTTAATGTTCCTTGGCAAGTAATTCTGATTCAATCTATAACGTCCTTACCTTTGTCCAGCGACATCCAGACCGGGTGATTTTTAAGCCACGGGAGTACGCTAATTCTGTCACGGTCGGTATTCCTGACAGTGTAAAGGTCTCTAATCCTGAAATTTATTTTCCTAGTGACCGCTTAAGCGTGAACTTACTAGCGGACTCCTTCGTTGGTGAATATGGCGATCTGCTCAATCATTTCTATGAGCTGACCACCCAATCTAAACCTGATTACCGTGAAGTCTGGGTCACCACCAGTCATTTAAAACAGCAAAATCTGTACCTGTTAGACCTTTCTTTTGAATAGCGCCATACAAAAAATCCCATGATCAGTCGCAAACGGCTAATCATGGGATTTTGTAATTTCATTAATTATTTGAGAAAGCGCCGAACAGCCAACTTCCCAGCAGTACCACGACCACAATCGCAAAAATGCCAATAAAAGAAGACGCAAAAGCAACGATCAGGCCACCGACAATCAGGATTCCCAAAATACGAAAAAGCCATCCGAAAAGCCCGAGGAAAATTCGTAAACCAAAAAAGATAATGAGGCCTAACACGATCATTGTCATCATTTGACATTCTTCCTTTCTCGATAAATCATTTAATTATTATGCTGTTGCCAAGATCTGATCAGCTCTTTTGACATCACCGGTGTTTGTTTAACAATCTTTTGCGCGACTGGTGAGGTCTGATACTGCGTCTGAATCCATTGGTTAGGAAACAGCAGCAAAATGTTCAAAACTAAAAATAGTAACAGGTATCGTACGATAAAGTTGATGGCAGCTCCAGCTAAGGCATTAACGGTATGAATTACTGGTAGTCGGGTAATTAGATTCAAATCCCGACCCAAATGGCGAACCACTGAATACGTAAGACCAAACAGCACCGTGAACACGATTCCTGACAGCATTCTTGGCATCGGCACTGCTGTATTAACAGAGGTAAACGTGTGGAACAGAAACTGTGCCAGCGTCTGACTAAAGATAGCGGCAACGATCCACGCGACAATGTAAGCAATCAGCGACATTAAAACGGACACGAAGCCTCTGCGATACCCTGAAATCAAACCGAGCGCTAAAATAATAATAATGCCCCAAGTAAAAACCACAAAAAAACCTCCATTTACCAAAAAGCTATTTAAACTATACTAGCAAATTATCAGTAGAAATCGTCATTCACGAGCTAAAAAACATAAAAAATTAACTAATCATTGGTTCATTGACTATTTCCAAAATGGGCTGGCATTCAACCAATTCAATTTTACTATCTAGAAAACAAAAAACCGCTATCATTGATTAATTAAAACCAACAATAACGGAATGAATAAGATTGGGTATACTGGGCTCGAACCAGTAACTTACGGATTCAGAGTCCGTTGCCTTACCATTTGGCGAATACCCAATAAGTATCTGACAAGATAATAGTTTAACGGTTTTTAAAAATATTGTCAATAAGAATTGGAAAAATTACGGAGAAAATGCATGATTAACGCAGACTAACGAATATTCAATCAGATATATTGACTTTTAACGTGAAATCGTGTAAATTAGTATATTGTGTTAAGCCATTTAAATAGGTCAGATTCATAACCATTGCCCGCTGGTCAAATTGGTTAAGACATCGCCCTCTCAAGGCGGAGTTACGGGTTCGATCCCCGTGCGGGTGATTTTGAAACAATCTGGTAGAATGAGTAAGCTCTTAAATGCTGTTATGTCAGTGTTTAAGGGCTTTTTTTATGGATCTAATCTCATCTAAATAAAAGTACGCCCCGAAAAGCATTGAAAATGGTGATACTACCCATTTCGTTAACCGCAAAGACGGTTTTTGCTTTTCGAAGCGTACTTATTTTTTTAATGCTTAATTATCAACGTTGAATTAAAGACGCTTGTTAAGCTTCTTACCTAATTCTTCGTAGCCAGGCTTGCCAAGTAAAGCAAACATGTTGGTCTTGTAAGCTTCCACACCAGGTTGGTTGAATGGATTGATTCCGTTTAAGTAACCTGAAATAGCAACTGCAACTTCAAAGAAGTAGATCAAGTAGCCTAACGTATAAGCTGACTGATCAGGAATATGGATATCCATGTTCGGTACATTCCCATCGGTATGAGCTAACGTGACACCTTGAAAGGCCTTGGTATTAGCAAAGTGCATCGTTTCGCCTTCAAGATACTTCAAGCCATCAAGATTTTCAGCTGACTTAGGAATATCAATATCATGGTTTGGCTTGTCAATGAAGACAACGGTTTCCATTAAGTTACGGAGGCCTTCTTGAATGTATTGACCCAATGAATGCAAATCAGTGGAGAAGTTAGCTGATGAAGGATAAATTCCCTTTTCATTCTTCCCTTCTGATTCACCCATTAATTGCTTCCACCATTCGGCGAAGTACTGCATATTAGGTTCGTAGTTTTCCAAGAGTTCAGTTGTGAAGCCCTTCCGGTATAAAATGTTCCGGTAAGCAGCGTACTGATAAGCTTCGTTCTTGGTCAGATCAGGATCAGTATAGGCATCCATCGCATCGGCAGCACCGGTCATTAATTGATCGATATCTGCGCCAGAAGCAGCAATTGGTAACAAACCAACAGCAGTCAAGACTGAGTAACGGCCACCAACGCCATCAGGAATAACAAAGGTTTCGTATCCAGCAGCATCCGCTTCCTGCTTCAAAGCACCGCGCTTCTTGTCAGTTGTGGCGTAAATCCGGGATTTAGCACCATCTGCACCATACTTCTTAACTAACAATTCCTTAAAGATTCGGAAGGCAATTGACGGTTCAGTGGTTGTTCCTGATTTAGAAATAACGTTCACTGAAAAGTCACGGTCACCAATCACTTTAATTAAGTCATGCACGTACGATGGGCTCAGTGAATTACCGGCAAATAAGATCTGCGGATTTTCACGTTGGTCATCTGGCAAGTAGTTATAGAACGTTTCATGCAGAAAATCAGTTGCCATTTTGGCACCTAAGTATGAACCGCCAATACCAATAACCACTAAGACTTTAGAATCTGATTGAATCTTCTTGGCAGCTGCCTTGATCCGCGCAAATTCTTCTTTGTCGTAGTCCTTAGGCAACGTTAACCAATCTCTAAAGTCACTGCCAGCGCCGGAACCCGTTCTGAGTTCTTCATCCGCTGCGTTAACTAACGCCTGCATTTCTCCAAGTTCATTATCGTGAACAAACTTATCGAGCTTTGAAACATCAAACGAAATGTGTGCCATCTAACTGTACCTCACTTTTATTTTGATGACTCTATTATAAACTATTTAGCAGTAAAAATAAATGGACTATGCCGAAACCTGACTGAAATTTTACTATTTCAACATTCCTAAAATGACACTGCCGACGATAACTAAGATCGAACCAATCGTAATGTACACCATTTCGCGACCGGTCTTTTTCTCGCCTAAGAGCAAGATGCTACCAAAGGTTGAGATGATGATCCCGCTTTGTGCCAATGAGTAACTGATGGCTAACCCAACAGCTGGAATTGACATAAACATGAAGAAGTTACCAACACCCCAAACTAAACCAGTCCCAATGTTTTTAACCATTGGTTTCCCAAATGGCTTGTTGCGGGCGGCAAAGAGCAAGGCCCCAATTACCATACCAACTGATTGCGGCAGGAAAACTGCTTTGGAGTCTACACCGGATGAGTTAACAATGACCGTGTATAACGTGTATCCAATTGTGGAGAAGATCAGCGCACGAGCACCAGCGCCAGCATTGAACCCTTCTCTAGAAACGTTGGCGCGGTCTCGTAGCGAAGTGAACACGATCCCAATAATTAAAACAATCATGGCTGTGGTTCCCAAAACTAACATTTTGGTAGTTGTCCATTCATGGAACAAAAGGACACCTGCCAACGTTGTACATACTAATTGCATCCCAGTTGAAACGGGTACGGTGACCGAAATACCGATGGCCTTCATCGACTGAAATTGCTGGAATTGACCAACGGCCCAAAATAACCCAGAAGCAATCCCGATTAACCAAACAAAACTTGTCAAATGCGGGTGGAAATAAAACACACTAAAAATCCCAAAAAGTAAGGCCCCAACCGTCATTCCAAGGGTCTGCTGGTATGAAGTACCACCCAGCTTACCACTAATTAATCCAATACTCCCCCAACAAATTGCGGGAATCAAAGCTATAAGTATTGCCATGAAATTCACTCCGTTCTCTTTTCATAATCCAAAGCGTTTTTGAAAGCGCTTTATTCTCTTTTCATCTTTATTAGTGTACTAGAATTTTGTCAAAAAAAAAAGGATTATCTACAAAATCCTTCATTCTTAATCATTTTCTAAATTGACATTCATTTTATTCGGGCGTTTTTGTCGGAAAAATAACGGTAAATGTTGTGCCTTGGTCAGGCTTACTTGTCACTTCGATTTTGCCATTATGCAATAATACTAGCTGATGAACGATGGCCAGGCCCAAACCTGACTCCCCATACTTAGTATTCGTCCGTGATGGATCTGCCTTATAGAACCGTTCCCAGATATTTGCGAGCTGTTTTTTAGTCATGCCGATCCCAGTATCCGAGATCTTAAAGATCGTTTCGTGATAACCACGTTGCGCCAAAATCGTGATTTGACCATTTTCAGTGAATTGAATCGCGTTTTGGGTAATGTTGAACATGATCTGCACGAAACGGTCATAGTCCGCGTACACCTCAATGTCATCGCCACCCTGAATGCTAATTTGGTCGTTTTTAGCCGTCGCTTTTTGTGCCAGCTGCTCTGCCAAGCGTTTCAACGTGTCGATTGCGTTAAATTGCTGTTTATTCAAATTAATCTGGTTATTACGAATTTTTTCGTAGTCCAGGTTCTCATTAACTAAACGAATTAGACGTTTTGTCTCATTTCTCATTAAATCAATGCTCTGCGCCTTGCTATCTTCGGGAATTGCATCGTAGGCCAATCCTTCAAGCAGCCCATTAATGGTCGTCAGCGGCGTGCGCATTTCGTGCGCCGCATCCGCCATAAATTCCTTGCGGCGCTCTTCTTGACGTTGAATCTCTTCCTTTGATTCCTGCAAAGAACGCGCCATATTGTTAAAATCATTGGCGAGATCATCCACTTCATCGCGATTTTTACTTGGCACCTGAACCTCGTAATTACCATTGGCAACTTGGTTAGTCGCCTTACGTAGCCGGTTGATCCGCAACGTTAGATAGCGAGCAATCAAGAAAGCTAACAGAACGGCAACAAAGCTGGCCGTTAGTAACGCCTTAGTTAAGTTAGAATTGATCTTAGCAATGCTTGAATTGATATTGGAAACATAGGCCCCGGCTTTGACAACTGCCACTAAATGCTTGTGGTGATTTTGATCCGTGTAAAAATAGGGTTTCAAAATATCGGTCATGGCTGGTTCGACCTGCCCGTTAGCCGGATGGGCCTGTTGATCCATCACCTTTTGCACGATTTTCCCCTGCTGCAGTTTTTGCCAGTCGCTCGACTTAATCTTTGGAATATAGACATTATCGGGAAAAATCGCGGTGTTATCCCGGTTATAAATAGTAAAGTACACGGACTGATTACGTAGCAATACCTCACTGTTGAGCAGCGAGTCCGAATCAAACTTAACGTGCTGCGGATTACTCGAAGAAACCCGCACTGATTGTTCGACCAGACTATTGGCGTATTTTTCCAGACTCGTCCACGTACTTTGATAAACGTACTGCTTGGTCATGCTGCTGAATGAAAGCCCCAGCAACACCAATACAATGGCAACCATTGATAATAAAGCTAGTAATTGCTGGTAGACCAGTTTCATGACTCATCAGCTCCTGTATCATCGAACTTATAGCCAACCCCCCATACCGTTTGAATAATTTGCGGCCCGACTTTTTCAATCTTTTGCCGTAATTTTTTAATGTGGGCGTCAACCGTGCGTTCATCACCGTAATATTCGTAGTCCCAAACCAATTGCAACAACTGTTCTCTTGAGAACACCTGACGCGGCTTTTGAGCCAATGTCCGTAACAGGTCAAATTCTTTAGGCGTCAAATCATTGATCTGCTTGCCGTTCAAATAGGCTTCCCGCGTCTTACTGTTCAACTGAAATTTGCCCGTATCAATATCAAATTTTTCCTCTTCCTTGGTTGCAGAAGCAGATACGGTCTCGTGATCAGTGATCTTCCCACCAATTTTAGCGCGCCGATCTAATGCCTTAATACGTGCAATCAGCGTGATCGGACTAAAGGGTTTAGTGACGTAATCATCAGCACCCATTTCTAAGCCCAGTACCTGGTCGCTTTCAGAATCACGCGCCGTCAGCATAATAATGGGCACAGTTGGTGAGACCTTACGGATTTCGGCACTGACTTGCATCCCATCCAGCTTGGGCAAATTAAGATCTAGCGTGATCATGTCCCACTCATCCGGACTTTCATTAAACATCTGAACTGCCTGCTCACCGTCATACGCAAAGTGAGCGTCCCAGCCCTCTTTTTTAAAAAACATTTGCATCATTTCAGATACCGATTTATTATCTTCAATCATTAATATTTTCATTTTGAATCCCCCATCAATCGATGATATTTCATTTTAATGTTCACGCGGCTGCCCTCATTTTAGTAACCGTTATCATCGTTAGTCGTATCAATTATCTGGTCCATTTTTCTGGCTATCATGGCAGCATTTTACATACTGCTTTCTGTGCTTAATCAGTATCGTTCTTATTATACTCGAAGTGCACTATTCTTCACAAATCTAATATAAGAATGTGCTACAATCAACATAACAAAGTAACTGGAAAGGTGAACTGATTCATGACAAAAGCAATCGTCTTTTTTGACCTAGATGGTACCTTACTCAACGATAAAACCCAATTAGATCCTGAAGTGATCAAAGCTGTAGCACAGCTCAAAGCCAACGATGTTTTACCAGTTATCGCAACCGGCCGCAACATTTTTGAAATTAAAAATGTGATTCAACAAACTCAAATTGATACTTTAGTTTCTGCGAACGGCGCCTATATCGTCTTACGTGGCAAACCAGTCGATGTTACCGAAATCCCTAAGGACGTCATTAAGCGGCTGACTGCGCTGGTTAAAAAGCACGATGATGCTTACGCAACCCTGAATAATCAGACTGACCGCATCAACCGGATGATTGATAACGTCAAAAAAGTCTATCACTACATCAATAGTCCCATTCCCATTATTGATCCCACTTTCTGGCAGCTCTATCCCGTGCATATGATGCTGATCATCGCCACGGATGAAAATGACCAGGATTACAGAGATAGCTTTAAGGACGAACTGACCTTCTTTAGACAAACACCGTACAGTATTGATGTCATTGGCCCTGGCGTCTCCAAAAAAGCGGGGATTCGCACCCTACTCTCCCGGCCAGAGTTTAAGGATATCCCCACTTATGCCTTCGGTGATGGTAATAATGATTTGCCAATGTTTGACGTTGTTGATCACACGGTGGCTATGGGTAACGGTCTACAGCCCGTTAAAGAAGCGGCTGAATTTGTCACTACTGCTAATATTGACCACGGTATCATCAATGGCCTCAAGCATTTCCAACTACTCTAATTATAGACGTGATTAAAAAAACACCATGACTTCCAACGAATTGGAAATCATGGTGTTTTTATTTAGTGGAGATGGCGGGAGTCGAACCCGCGTCCAAGCATATCGCCACCCAGACCTCTACGTTTATATTCAGACTATTTAAAGTTCGCTGATCAATTCGCCGCCTGTCAGGGCCAAACATGAACAGCTAACCTGATTGATCTCTTCTGACGACTTCAGATGGGAGCCGCAAGCGTAAGCCCACTTAATTTGAGACCCGTATCAGACCCATGGGCGAGATCAGGCGGATCCTTACTTAGCGCTTATTAGGCAGCTAATGCAAGAGATTTTGAACTGTTATTTGCAGTTAAAAATTAGGTGAGGGTTTTAACGTAGAACCTCGCTACGAAACGCAGTCCGGACTCAACCTATACCTGTCGAATCCTTAACATCCCCATAAAACTACAGTATCTAGTTTAGCATACTAACCTCAACTTAGAAAGCCAAACGACTGCAGCTTAAACGATTAAAACTCCGTAATGGTCTCATCTTCTGATAATTCGAGCCACAGTGTGAGCGGCAGTGGATTAAAGTTTGACCACGATGACATATCGTTGTAGGCACGTTCTAATAAAGTACACTTTTGATGTTTCTTAAGCTCATCAAAAACCGTCAGAGCAAAAGTATTTTCTTCCAGATCCGAAATAACGGTTGGCATATGGTGTTGCCATTCAGTAATTAAATCTTGAAAAATGAGCAACTTACGCGCGTTTTTAATGGTGTAGTCCACCCCTTGAGCTCGCAACTTATCAACAAAGTCTTGATACTCTTGCATCACAGCGTCGCGGGCTTCTTCCCACTGCTGTGAATTATACGTTGGAAGCTTTGACATGTTATCCCTTCTTACCTGAAAAATAGGAATCTTGTTATATAAACTAATCAAGGCCCGCCAAACAATGACGGGCTTACTTAGTGCCTATGACTCAGACTAATGAGTTTCACTGCATTTGTCAACACACTTATTTAGGTAGGAAAAAATTAATCGCCATTTAATTTCACGACCATTACAATCAAATGACTACAACTACACAGTTTAATTACAATTCAGGTTACCCCGTTGTCAGACGCCCCCCTATCATGCTAAGTTGAAAGTAAAGAAAAGGGAGGAAATTATGACATCAACAACAGATCATCGTTTTACGCGCCTTGTCTTAATGACAATCGCCGCACTATTAAGTCTATTTAGTCTAATGACACTCAAACCGGCTGCAGCCTCTGCCGCCAGCTACAGTGTCTCCAGCAGCACCAACATGGCTAAAACAGCCTATCACCGTTCATCAAGCAAGGGGGCTGTTTACAACATCAGCCACACCAAAAAACTCGCTAATTTGAGCA
Organism: Secundilactobacillus hailunensis; assembly: GCF_005405185.1. Classification (GTDB taxonomy): domain Bacteria; phylum Bacillota; class Bacilli; order Lactobacillales; family Lactobacillaceae; genus Secundilactobacillus; species Secundilactobacillus hailunensis. The sequence goes on along the minus strand of NZ_BJDO01000002.1, from coordinate 85,453 downwards.
GTTATCCAAACACGACTTGGTATGCAACTAAACAAGTCACCTTAAAGCACGGTTCTACTAAAGCCGTTTATTACGCCGTTAAAAACGGTGCTGGTACCATTTCCGGTTACGTTTGGCACAGTTATCTCACCAAGGGTCAAGCCCCGCTTTCACTCAAATATGCGCGATCAGCCGTTGCGATGAATGCCAAAACTGATAAAGTCGTTTGGTCTAAGAATGCGAATACTCCAAGGCCCATCGCTAGTATTTCCAAGTTGATGACCCTTTATTTAGTTGAACAAAAAGTCACTAATACCGGTTCGACCTGGGATTCCAAGGTGACTACTTCATACTCCGGCTTGAAACGAATGGGCGCTTCCAGCACTTATGGCGGCTTCAAATTTAACCATAATACCTATACCGTTAGACAGCTCTATCAAGCAGCTTTAATTGAATCTTCCAATAACGCTGCCATCGCTCTTGGCCAGTGGGTTGCCGGTGGTTCAACACCATCCGCTAACCACCAATTTATTGGTATGATGAATGCGCAAGCTAAAAAATGGCATTTAGGTAACGCGTCATTTGTTTCCGCTAATGGTATGGAACAATCTGCGCTGCGTGGCTACGGCTACTCAATGAGCGGTGGCAATGCGAACATGGTCTCAGCAAAAGACGTCGCTTTGATCGCCAAGCACTTGATCACTGACTACCCATCCGTCTTATCTGACAGCAGCCGTGGCAGCATGCGTGTCGACGGTCAGCTGCTTTATAACTACAACAACCTATTGCCAGGACGCCGGTACTATGATTCATCCTTAAAAGTGGATGGCCTTAAAACTGGGTTTACTAACCTGGCCGGCTACTGCTTTGTTGGGACTGGTCAAAAATCCGGTCACGATCGTCTGATCACGGTGGTCTTACATGATGAAGACGAATTTACTGAAACGCGATCACTGATGCAATACGTTTACGCTCGAAACTTGATTTAATTCCAGTATCCAAATACAGCCTGCTCACTAATTACCTTAGTGGACAGGCTGTTTTATTATGGCCCTACAGTTTAGGATCCCCTGTTGAGTCGTGTTATTATTAGCATACAATATTCGCTATTGACTGCTCATCGCTCAGATATGCCTCGTTGGAAAGGATCTTTCGTATGAAACAGATTTTGGTTGAACTCTTTGTTCTGCTACTCACCATCCTGCTATTTTTATTCGGTATGAACCAGTTCCATCAGCCCAGCAAATCTCGGTCAGCACTCCCAAATAATATTCAAACTAAATGTATATTTAGTATCTCACACTAGTCGTTTATAGCTTAATATCGGTAATATAGATATATCAATGTGTATATTATACGTATCAATATCAAAATAATGAATCCTTTTTATAGCTTTTAACTGCCTTTCTGGTATAATAATGACAACTTAAAACAAGGAAGTGTTCTGCATGAAAACCGCATCAATGAATGACTTTAAAACACCGCACTTTGACTTTGACCACCTGCGGCCAATTGCTCAAAAAGACCTGCAGCCATTTGATCCTGCCGAACGCAGCTATCTGCAAGCACATCACTATGCTGTTACACTGCAAACCAACCGGTTAATTTAACTCGTAGCCACATATAGCCAGGTAACCACGCATATCAAAGCGTGAGCCATCTGGCTATTTTAGTTTAAATGCTGACTTACAAATTAAAGCATGGTTTTATTCAGGGTCATCGAGATCACGTTCAATGTCAATGCCATACAATTTGTTAACCGCAGCTTCTCTAGGCGCCTGATGGACAACCAGAATCGTTGTCGCACCCTTGCTGCTCACGTAACCAGCAAAAGTCGTGACCTCTTCAACCACGTAGGCCAGACCATCTGAATGAATGATGTATTGACCAGCAACCGGCATCGTCTCAAAGTAGACCTTATTCATGCGGATGTAGTCATCACCATCGTGTAAAACTACCATAACTTTGTACAAACGAATCGCCCCTCTCTCAGCTTATTGTCATTAAACCACGATTAATGGCATGATGGCAACTCATGCAAGCCGTAAAGACGCTAAATTGGTGACTTTTGGACAATAAATAAGCGAGACGACAATTCGTCATCTCGCTTATTTTTAATCGTCCCAATCAACATCATTAAATATCCGTTTGTTCCCGCGTACTGCGCTGTTCCCCAAACAGTTCAGTATCGGCTCGTACCAACGACCGAAAGCGTGTCATCGTCTCAGCATCAACCACTTGAGCTTGTTGATCAAATTGCTTTACCAAGGCTCTTTGCACCACGGGGTGGCCTGAAAAATTTATCACATTCATCGTGATACCTCCAAAGCTTCAGGACTTACAAAACCTCTCCAACATCACAATTATTATAGCTCATCGTTAATGAATGGTCTAGTTATAACATCATGATTTTATTAAGCTAAGATTAATTTTATAAAGGATTTATTGTGCTGGATGCTGATACATGACTAATCAATCAATGATTTGCATAGGGTCACTCAGAAACTTTTAATTAAAAATATCATAATTGGTATAGTTAAGTGAACAACGTTGCACTTTCCTCATCAGTCCTCTAAAATAACAAGCAAAGGAGGACTTTAAATGGCAGATACAAAACATTATCTTCATCAATATGAAACAGAGGCCATTAATAATGATGGTGTCAATGGCGTTGCCTACGTTCCTAATGGGTTGGCTGTCGCTGTTAGCCATCCGTTAAAGGACGCTCCTGGCACTAATCCAGAACAATTGCTGGGCTTATCGCTAAGCACCTGTATGTCAGCCACACTAGAAGCCATTGAGAAGGAAAACGGCCTTCCCCACTTGGCGGAAGTTCACGTTCACGTCAGCATGGTCAAGGGAACTGACGGCTTAGAGTTTTTGGTGACCGCTTGCGTTCATATCCCCCATATTTCCCACGCGCTAGCAGTCGACTTTGTCCAGCAAGCTGAACGTCGCTGTCCGGTATCTAAGCTTTTAAGTAAAAGTGATAACTATACCGTTGAAGTAGTCGCTGGTTTTGACCAGTAACCAAATAAGCACCATTTGAACCGCCGTTAATCTGACCGTCCAAATGGTGCTTTTTCATTGATATTTTTCCTATGGCATTTGTGATTTATTCTCTAAATTAGCTGCATGGCTAAACTCACGAATAAATTCCAGCAGGTCCATGGCGCGGTCTTCACCGAAAATATCTAACCAGCCACCAAACCGTTTCACAGCCGCTTTGGCTAATATCGCCTCGATCTGCTGACCACGTGGTGTTAAGCGTAAAAACTGCCGCCGGTGATCCGCTTCATCTCGCTGCTGGTAAATATAGTCTAACTTTAATAAGACTTTGATCTGCCGCGAAATAGCACTGCGGGTCACCCCTCTCTTATCAGCGATTCGAGCTAAGGTCACGTTCGACTGCTGCGCAATATCATGCATGATCAAATACTGTTCGAACGACAAGTGATACTTCATTGCCGGCTCAGACACAAAGGAATCCAAATATTTAAGCGATTTCATGTACACATCAATATATTCATCTAATAGCTGTGCTCGTTCCATTTTTTCTCACCCTAACCATAATAAAATTCTTATTATAATAAGCTTATCATTAACCTCAGTAAATTACCATACGTCAGTAACACTGCCGGACCTACCAGCCCTTTAATCTAATATTCATGCTCAATCTTCAATAAACAAAATCATTAGTAATACCTAAATTTAATGGGCGTCTGAGTTTAATCAACTTCCAAAAGAGTGTAAAATTAAACTGAATTTAAAATAAGGGGGGGTGAAACATATTAATTTAGTTAAAAAAATTCACCAAGTTGAATTGGGTAATTTAGCAAAGATCATTTCGCTTTGCAATGCATTATCCCTCAACTATTTCTTAATTGGCGGATCCCTATTAGGGGCCATTCGTCATCAGGGCTTTATTCCCTGGGATGACGATATGGATATTGGAATGACCCGGCACGATTATGAGCAGTTTGCTAAGTATGCACCGGCAAAGTTACGCCATGATCACTACTTTTTGCAAACCGCGTATTCAGATGAAGCTTATGGCTTTAGCTATATGAAATTACTGGATCGTTACACTTATATTGAAGAAAAGGGAAATGCTAATAATGCACGTAAAGGCGTTTTTATTGATATCTTTCCTTTCGACCGGATTCCCGACGACCCAGCTCAAAGACGTAGCCAGATCACTCGTTTTAAGCTTCTAGAGAGCCGGATTATTGTCAAGGCCGGTTACGGATTTCTCGATACGCCGTTACGCCGGCTTAAACCAGACCCAGGGCCCGATAAGCTGGAAAACTTAAACGAGCTAAAACGTCAGCGAGAAAGCATCATGCGCCAATATGAGCACACCGATTCTAATTACTATAAAAATTTAGCTTCTCAGTACAGCTATGATCGGGAAATCCTTTCTGGTACTGAGATCAGTAACTTAATTCAAGTTCCCTTTGAATACTTACAGGTCAATGTCCCCACCGCCTACGATGACATTTTAACACGGATGTATGGCGACTATATGACGTTGCCACCAGAAAACCAGCGAACTGAAAAACATATCAGTCAGTTGATCATGGACAACCAAGTCTTTTATTAAATCTTATTTTGGAGGCGATTTTTTTGGTAAACACAACCCACTACTTTGGCACAATGATTATCTCAGTGCAGGGTTTAGAACTTCTCATCATTGATTTAAAAAGCCTTAACACGATCGAACGGGTCCACAAAGAATTGCCGGTTGGGGATGATTTATACCGACATCAACCCATTCGATTTGAACTGGTCAATCAAATGACTACGGCACTGCGTGGCTTTTCGCAGTTGCTGAACGATTATCAAGTGACCAATTTTCAGCTTTGGGGGAGCGAAGCCCTTTCCAAAGCCATTAACGCGGATTTTATTGCTGATCAGATCTTTTTAAAAACTGGCATTAAGTTAAATTGGCTATCGATCAGTGAAGAGACTTATTATCGCAATCAGGCAGTACTAGTTGATCAGCAACAAAAAAAACTGTCAAATAAACAAAATTTGAAATATCTCGTTGGCATTAATTCTGGTAATACAACAATTACTGAATTCAACCAGCAATCATTTCTATATTCCACCTACTACTCTCTGGGGCCCGTCCGGATTGCCGAGGATCTGCAAAGTTTGCGTCAAAGTGCGCCAAATTCTGTCGAGGTGCTTAGTGATTATATTGATAGTAAGCTCTCTGATTATAAGCGGCTCCTCCCCAAAGAAGCCATTGACGGCCCGAGTGACCTCATTTTACTGAGTTCAATGCCTTTAAGTCAGATGACGTTTAAAGAGGCTCACCACCACACGCTAACAGCAGAACAGTTCGAGACAATCTTTGATCAAGTCATCGATGCTTCCGATCAGTTTTTGATTGAACAATACGGTGTGGCAGAAACCGATATTTCGTTACTGCTGCCAGAAATCCTCCTGATTCGTAAATTAATTCATCTGACACAGGCCACTACCCTACATTTTTCTCATAATACCGTACTAGATGGACTAGCAATTAACCAGGCGGTGCGTGAAGGCTATAGCAAGTATGATTTCTCCGATCAAACAATCACGGCTGCCACCAACATGGCTGACCATTATCGAGTAGAGCCCGTTCATTGCCAACTAGTAACGAAGTTTGCTCTGCACCTATTTGACCAGTTAAAACCAGTCCATCAACTGACTTCGCGAGATCGCTTGTTACTGCAAGTGGCTTCGATTCTCCACGATGTTGGCGCCTATGTTGACGCCCATGAACACTATCTGCATTCCGACTATATCATCCGCCATACCAGTATTATTGGCCTATCGGTTCACGAGCGGCAGATCATCGCGGCAATTGCGCGCTATCATAGTGCCACGACCCCCAGTGAGGACTTAAGTCATTTCCAGCAATTAGATACCAGTGAGCGGCTTTTAGTTGCTAAACTGGCCGCTATCCTACGTCTAGCCGATGCACTAGATGATGATCGCCAGCAAAAGATTGGCCAAATTTCTGTTTCCATTAAAAGTCCAGAATTAATTATTACCGTTTACAGCAATGAAAATTTATCGTTTGAAAACTGGGAATTTTTATACAAGAGTCAGTTTTTTGAAGAAACGTTTGGCTTGAAACCGCGCTTAAAGCAAAGGAGTGTGACTGCAAAATGAGTGATAAGAAAAACTACAGCAACCCAAAGTATTTTACCAACCGCGAGCTCAGTTGGATCGATTTTAATGATCGGGTATTAGAGGAATCGCGCGATAAGGGCAATCCGCTCCTTGAACGTTTAAAGTTCTTGGGCATTACCCAAAGTAATCTCGATGAATTCTTTATGGTTAGAGTAGCCTCGTTAGCAAAATTAGCCGCAGTTAAGTATCCCCAGCCCGATGCTTCTGGCCTGACTGCCGAAGAACAGCTACGAGCTGTCAACGTTCGAGCCCACGAAATGTTGATCAAACAATATACGACACTGAACCGGTCGTTGATTCCGGCCGTTCAGCAGATCGGTGTACACGTTAAACGAGCGACTAATTTAACGGCCGAACAATTTCAATTCATCAAGAGTTACTTCCACGATGAACTCTACCCGGTATTGACCCCAATGGCCGATGATAGTTCCAGACCATTTCCCTTTATCGCTAACGATGCGCTTAATCTGGCCATTCAGCTGACGCCAAGTGACGGTGGTGACCGCCTGTACGCCACCTTACAGATTCCCGATGTCTTCCCTCGGGTGGTCCGGCTGCCAGGCGAAGAAAATGCCTTCATTCTCATTGAAGAAATTATTAAGACCTTCGTTGGTCAATTATTCGTTAACTATAACGTTAAGGAAAGCGTTGTTTTTCGGGTCATCCGAGACATGGATCTCGACGTTGCTGAAGAAGATACGTCCGACCTGTTAAAGGAAGTCCAACAGCAGTTAAAGCTGCGTGAACACGGCAAAGTGATCCGCCTAGAAGTTGAAAACACCATCAGTAAGAAACTGTTAAAGCGCTTGAACAAAGAGCTGGGGACCCCTGACTTCGCCGTTTACGAAACCAGCGGTCCAGTTGACCTGACTTTCTTAGGTAAGCTGACCAGCCAGATCATCAACCACGACGACTTGAAGTACAGTAAGTTTACCGCCTATCAGCCCAAAGAACTGGATTCGAACCATGACATCTTTGCGGCGATCCGCAGTCATGATTGGCTGATGCAGCACCCCTATAATAAATTCGATTCAGTGGTTGAATTTATTCGGCAGGCTGCCAACGATCCCGATACTTTAGCCATTAAAATGACACTTTACCGGGTATCCGGCGATTCACCGATCATTCGCTACCTTGGCCGTGCCGCCCAAAATGGTAAGCAAGTTACCGTTTTAGTGGAAGTCAAAGCCCGTTTTGATGAACAGAACAACGTTCATTGGGCAAAACAACTGGAAAAAATGGGCTGTCACGTCATTTACGGCCTGATTGGACTCAAGACCCACTGTAAGCTATCCCTTGTTGTCCGTCGCGAACAAGGCGGCATTCGGCGCTATATGCACATGGGAACCGGTAACTATAACGATGTTACCGCCCATTTCTACACCGATATGGGGCTCTTCACGGTGAATAATGACATGGGCATCGATGCTACTAACATCTTTAATATGCTCTCTGGCTACTCCAAGCCACCCTACTTCCACCTCTTACACATCAGTCCTGATGGCATTCGCGACTTTATTTCCGACAAGTTAGCTCAAGCTGGTGATGAAGCCAAGAAGGGAACACCAGTCACCGTCCGGATGAAAATGAACTCACTGTCAGACCAGAAAATGATTGAAGCCTTATACAAAGCGTCACACTGCGGCGTTCACATTCATCTAATTGTACGTGGTATTTGCTGCCTCAAGACCGGTATTCCGGATGTTAGCGATAACATTACCGTACACTCCATCGTGGGCCGCTTTTTGGAACACAGCCGCATCTATAGTTTTGATATCGACGGTCAAAAAAGCGTCTACCTCTCCAGTGCCGATTTAATGACGCGTAACCTCAACCGGCGCGTGGAACTACTCTTCCCAATTCTACAGCCAGACCTAGCAGCTCGCGTTCTCCAAATCTATGACACAATGTGGCAAGATAACGTTAAAACGCGGGTCCTGCAGGCAGATGGTTCCTATAAACACATTGACCGGCGCGGACTGGTACCGCTGGCATCTCAGACGGCTTTCGTTGAGGATGCTACCCAGCGTGTCCAGCGCGCTCAAGCTGACGCCAAACCAACTGCGCCAACCGAATTTCAACCCATGTTAAGTCCTGAAAATCAACCGAATCCTCTGAATTACGATGATGGGAGTGAATCAGACTAATGGAAAACTTTGCGGTGATTGACCTAGGTTCCAACTCAGCTCGCATGACAATTACTGAGATTAATAATGATGGCAGCTATGAAACCGTCAAACAAATGAAGGAATACGTCCGGCTATCTGAGAATATGGGTAAAGAAAAGATTCTGCAGCCTGAAGCTATTGAACGGACCATGACTGCCCTGCACGAGTTTAAGGCCGTTTATTCTAAAATGAACAACGTCCGGCTTAAAGCAGTTGCGACAGCGGCAACTCGCCAAGCAGTCAATCAAAAAAAGTTTCTGAAACGGGTCGAATCGGAATTAAACATTAAGTTAGACGTTTTGCCGGGCACTATGGAAGCCTATTATGATTATCTAGGGGTCAGCGAAACCCTTCCTGCAACCAACACGGTTATTTTGGATACTGGTGGTGGCAGTTCGGAAATTGTGCTGGTCCAAAATAGCGCCATCAGCCACCTCATCAGTATTCCCCTAGGCAGTGTTAATTTAACTCAGGAATACCTGCCGACTGATCAAATCACTGCCGCTAGCCTGTTTAAAGTCATGACGTTTGTCAACGATGTCTACAACAGTATCTGGTGGCTGCGTAACGGGTTAAATTTGCCCGTTATCGGCCTGGGCGGCAGTAACCGGACAATGGCCAAGATCAACCGACGCTCAAATAATATCCTCGATTTTGAGGACATTCACGGCTACCGTTTGAGTCGGCATTCTGTCGATGAAACCTTTGCCAAAATTGTCAGTCAGGACTTAGAAGGCCGAAAAGCGATCCCTGGGCTGAGTAAAGAACGAGCTGACATTATTGTCGGGGGATTAACGCCATTGACCTTATTGATGCGGTATCTTGATTCTGACCGCATTACCTTTTCTAACAGCGGTTTACGTGAAGGCATTTTATTTGAACACTTAAAAGAACTGCAGCTGCAAAACGTTCACGAAAAATCTGAGATCACTTTGAACCGCATTACGCCTAATGAAGATTAAGCTGATAACGTCCAAGATCCGTCAACGTGAACCCTTTACCAATTAAAAAAGCTGATTACCAGTATTACTTACTGGTAATCAGCTTTTTTAATATGTGGGCTAAATCAACCGACCCATTCGCTTATTTAAATTACTGCCCCGGCTGGGATCGAACCAGCGACCTCTTGATTAACAGTCAATTATTCTACCGCTGAACTACGGGGCAATTAAAACGCCATGAGTCATTTATACCATAAATTTACATGACGTGCAATTACTTTTTCCTCAAATTTTAACCAATATGATTTTCTTTTAAGACCATATCAACTTCTTGCTGAACCTTCTCCGGCTTCGCCCACTCCTCGAAATGATCCATGGCTTCTGTTGGCATCTCATAGTTTTCGTTAATGTATTTCTCATATGCTTCAACATGTGGAGAATGCGGAATGTTTAATTGTAAAATACGGACCTGTTTGATAAACCCACGTTCAGCCGCCAATTCAGCTCGACCATTTTGCACCATGTTACTGATTTCCATGTACTTGGTACCATCCAGCCGGGTAATTTCTTCAATAAGTGTAAATGTTTCGTGACTCTTCAAAATCGGATTCTCCCTCCACTTTTAACTGTCATATTATACCATAACACAAAAAAGCCACTATCTAAGATAGTGGCGGCATAAGAGAGAAAGAGAATTGATTAGAAGGTAATTAATTCATACCTTACAAAGACCACTATAAGGCACAATGAAAGCGCTGTCAACCTTTTCCCGATTAATTCCATTCCAAATTTATTGATTAATCACGACAAAAAGGGCTTTAACTGTTTCACTGAACAGTTAAAACCCTAAAATACCACTAAATGTGAGATATCCCTGTTTGTTTCACAACTAATCAGGGGGTAAATAAATGGTTATTTATATCATAACACTTTAAATTAGAAAGTTTCGCATTTTTTAATTAAAAACTAATTTATTTGTGCAAACTCCCCGTATGATCAACGTGGCTCGTAACATGGGTCAGTGACGCCGGGTTCGAGATCACTTCCGTCAAGGAATGACCAGACAAATTGGTCCAACACGTAAAGACCAGTAGCACCAGAACTAATAACGTTAACAGGCGACTGCTCAAAGACATCTTTTCGCTGATAACCGACCCATAAAATTCCTTCTTCACTTTGGCAGCCACGTTTTGTTCAGCCGGATTTTGCCGCTTTCGATCTTCTACGACAGAAGCTTGAAAATCATCAATATTGAACTCTTTTTGGGCCTCTTTCATCTTTAACTGGAACTGTTTCTTTTCTTTCTTATTTAGATCTTTAAACCACTTTACGAACTCACGATAGTCGGTAACCACCGTTTCGGTATCGCCAATTTCTTTAAGGTTACCATAATGAATCCAAGCAACCCGGTCACAGAGCATTTCAACTTGTTTCAAAGAGTGACTGACAAAGATAATCGTCTTACCTTCAGTTTTAAATTCGGCAATCTTATCCACACATTTCTGATAAAAAGTATCATCGCCGACTGATAAAGCTTCATCAATGATCAAAATATCGGGATTAACATGGACCGCAATGGAAAACCCCAACCGGGATTTCATACCACTAGAATAACTCTTAACGGGCTGATACAAGAAATCGCCAATATCTGCAAAGCTGACAATGTCATCCATCAAACCATCAATTTCTTCATTAGTTAATCCTTGCATTAACGCCTTTAAGCGAATGTTTTCAAGGCCAGTTAAATTACCCCGTAAACCCGCACCAATCGCAATAATGGACGTATCCCCACGAACATCCACGTAACCAGTAGTTTGGGGAATGATGCCAGAAATAATGTTGGATAAGGTAGACTTACCAGAACCGTTGACCCCAATTAGCCCTAACGTTTCACCAGGCATAATCTTAAGAGAAACTCCCATTAGTGACCAAAAATGCGGTACCGGCTTCCGGTTTATCGCAAAGAAAGCCCGCAGTTTTTCCGATTGAGTCTTAAATAAATCATATTCTTTGGTGACGTTTTGCACCATAATTTTATAATCAGTTGCCATTTTTTAAATTCTTCCTAACATCGATTTTCGGTTTATATCGTCATGCACGTCATTATATCAGAGAACCTGATTTCTGTCTTGTTCATTTGTCATCAACTGTTCTTTAGGCCTAAAATATCGGTAATTTGGATCCAGCCAGTGATTGAACCGCTTTTAACCTGATACCAGATGGTCTGATCCTTAGTAACAATGCCACGCGACATAATTTTGACCTTTTTATTGGCCAGTTGCTCGGTGGAAACGACCTTCGCCTTATCAGACGCTGTTGGTACACTATTGTAAAACTTGATTGTGCCAGGCTTAACGGTTGCCGTTCCAACATAGCTTGCATAGTCCACACCAGGTGTCAACCGGGTACTCGTATCCGCATCCGTGCTATTCGCAGTGGACCGGTCAAACCGGTCATGCAGATCATATTCCAAGATAATTTGGTTCAATTTATCAGCGTAATTCTTATCGGTCGCGTAATTTTTGGCAACAATGTTAGTCGCCGCCATATATGAACTGGCATTTTCCCGCCAAGCGCCTTCATACAGAAATGGATTCCAAGTCGTTCCACCACGCAGAACTTCCGCATAATCCCTCAGCGAAGCCTGCGCAGAAGGATAAGCCTTAAACTGGGCTAACGTATTGTACATCGAACCGCTGGCGTTGGCTTCCGAAGTCGACATGGTCACTGAATGACCATCATAATTACCCTTAACACCAAAGTAGTTATGTGCATTAATTGACAGTTGACTGGTCCCCCAGTTACTTTCAAGAGCGGCTTGGGCCATCATCACCGAACCATAAAGATGATTCTGGCGGCTTACTTTTAATACCGGCTGACTCATCTGATCAATAAAAGCAGTGTGGGTATCTGCCCGCACGACTCCGGTGGTCAAAGCACTAAGCCCAAGTGCCGATACCAGCATGATCGTCAGTTTTTTCCAGAGTTTCATCTCACTAAATCTCCCATCTAAATACTAAACCGTAAAACATTATACCGGTTCCTGAAAAATTCACAAGTTAATCTTTGATAACAAATTAAAATCTTAATTTCTTAAAAAAAGCCCCTCACCAAAAATGGTTTCAAGGCCTTTAAACAGACTATTCAATTATTTTTTCACGGCTAAAGAAGTGACCCAGCCACTCGTTGAACCACCGTTAATTCGGTACCAAGTAGTGGTCACGCCGTTTTGAACGCGGGTTGCTTTGTTATCGATTTTTACTGAATGCTTCATCAATGCCTTAGTCGTTGTCAGCTGCTTGGCAATGTACGTTGAATTAAACACGTGATCGTAAACCGGGTAACTGCCACTAACTAAACTGGCAGTCTTTTTGTAAGCAGCATACGTTGTTTTAGGAAACTGCAAGGCTTTTGAGTAGATCCAATACTTTTTGGAAGTCGTCTGTTTACTAAACCGAACGCGATACCAGTTAGTTTTGGTGCTGGCTTTGTAACCGCGAGCATCAACCCAAACGGGCCGGCCCTGCCAGCCACCCACTTTTGACCAGCTAAATGAAGTTGCCTTATATTTACTACCCTTAATATGATTATAAAGATTGTACTTCTTATAAGCCGAACTTAATAGTGCAGTTTGACTATCAGCACCAACATAGTAAGTGACCTTGGTTGCATCAGTGGCATGCGCTGACGCACTGCTGCTTTTTTTAGTTGAAGTAGTTGTGTTGTCTAAAGCATTAAAATTATAGGCTTGAATTAAATTAATCAATGAAGTGCCATAATTGGGAGCCGTCGCATAAGTCCCCGTTAAAGCATTGGCAGCATCAGCATAAGTCGGTGCATTCTCCCGCCAAGTTCCGGAATAATAATTCGGGTTCCAAGCTATTCCGTTGCGTAACAGCTGCGCATTATCCGTCATTGAAGCTGTCGCACTCGGATATTTTTTAAAGGCCGCATCCGTATAATAAAGTTGACCGTCAGCATTATATTCTGCGGTATTCATAGTCACAGAAGCCCCATTATAAGCACCCTTGATTCCAAAATAATTGTCTGCCGTCATCGAAAGCTGACTCGTGCCCCAGCCGCTTTCCAAAGCTGCTTGAGCCATCATCACAGACGGATACAACCTATACTTAGTCGCCACTTTTTTTACCGGTGATGACATACTACTAATAAAGTGATCAGTTGTCGTGCTTGCTTCAGCCTTGGTGTGCCCCGCACCAGTTAATCCGCATACGACGAGACCAACAGTGAACAATCCTACTAGCCATTGTTTTCGCATGTGTACGTCCCCCTCACATCCAACAATTTATTCCTATTATAATGGGAATAAGAAGTGAACACAAGCGCTATCAAAGCTAACCGTAAAGCTGAACCGGCAAAACTCAGGGTTGCAATTAAACTATCAAAGTTGCTATGTAATAAAAAGAAGATCGACGTTATCGCCGCTCTTCTCTCTCATGCTTGATTCAATTCTCTCTAAAATTAAATTAGTATTCTTCGCTCAATTGACTTGCCGCCGCTTCATCAATAATAATGGTCACTTGATCATGACGCTGTAAGAAACTGGCAGGAACATCCGTAGTAACTGGGCCTTCGATCATCGCTTTAACAGCCGCTGCCTTTTCAGGACCATAAGCTTCCAACAGGATGTGCTTGCTCTTTAAGATCGATGCAATCCCCATTGAGTAAGCGTAACGTGGTACTTCAGCTTCATTGTCAAAGAAACGTGAGTTAGCTTTGATCGTTGATTCGGTTAAGGCCACTTTATGGGTGCCAAGTGCCGGATCAGTGCCAGGTTCGTTAAAACCGATGTGACCGTTTTGACCTAAACCTAAGATCTGCAGATCAATCGGATTATCAGCAATGATCTGATCATAACGCTTCATTTCAGCTGCTGCATCACTGTTCAAACCATCTGGAACATATGACTGAGCAAATGGCTTCTGGTCAAACAGATGCTTTTGCATGAAGTAATGGTAACTCTGCGGATGATCAGGGGCTAAGCCAACGTATTCGTCTAGATTAACCGATGTCATTTGACTGAAATCAAGATCACTCTTCGTCAGTTGTTCATAAGTTGTTACCGGTGTACTGCCGGTTGCTAAACCAAATACCTGAGCACCGTTCCGGTAGGCATTTTCAAAGACTTCGAAACCCTTTTTGCCACCTTCAGCACGATCCTTAACGATAATCACATTCATTTTTGCTTCAATAGATTCTGACATGATTAGCCACTCCCTTTGTTGGTATAGTCCAATAATAAGTCATCTAGACCAATATTGCAAGAAAAATGACTGAATTAGCTTAATAATTAACTTTACGGCCACTATGACGCCGGTCGCCGCGTTTGTTAGCCGCTAATTCATTCTGCTGAGCTTTAAACTTATTCCAAGTTGCGTCCCTTTTTTCTTCCGCTTGCTTATTTTGACTCCGTTTTTTTGTGAATTTCATGTACTTTCTCCTCTTTCCCTACTGCGAGATTGTATCACGCTACGCTGATAACGTCCACGGATGTGCTTAAAACCAGCCAATTATTTACTTCACAATTCTGGACTGAGACCACCCACTTTCTAATGCGTTATAATGTAGGAAAATTCTATCTGGGAGGTCTTTCTAATGTATCACTACACGCGTGAATCACTGACACCCGCTAAATGCTATAAACTACTATCCGGCAGTATTGTCCCCCGGCCAATTGCCTGGGTCACCACGCTAGGACCCAAGCCAGATCAGACGCTTAACGTGGCGCCATTCAGCTTCTTCTCTGCCCTGGCTAGCAAACTGCCCCTAATTAGTCTGTCGATTAGTCGCAAACAGCAACAGCCCAAAGATACCGCAACTAATCTTTTGGATAACCAAGAAGCCGTCGTGCATCTAGTCAGTCAATCATTAGCCGCCGACATGAACAAAACGGCTGCCAGCTTACCTGCTGACCAAAGTGAACTGGATTTAACCTCATTAACTACTACCCCTAGTCGAACGATTTCAGTCCCTGCTTTGACTGCTCCCAAAGTTCGCTTCGAAACCAACTTATACCAGTATGTACCGATTACTGACAAAAACGATCAAATCATCACCGACCTGTTCATCCTTGAAGTCACGGACTTTTATTTTGCAGATGATGTTTTAGACCCTCAATCCTTTCACGTTAACGCTCAGCGACTCGATCCATTGGCCCGGCTAGCTGGTGCGACTTACGGAACGGTTGATAACTTATTTGAAATGAAACGACCCTTATGATGACACTTATCAAAGAACATAAAAACGCAGCTTGACTGATGATCAAGCTGCGTTTTGACATTACTTTTTAAATTAATTAACTTAACGCTTATTCCACCGTAACACTCTTGGCGAGGTTCCGTGGCTTATCAACGTCCAAGCCCTTGTTGAGACTCGTATAATAAGCGATCAGCTGAGTGGGTACCACGCTAAGCAGTGGTGACATCAATGGGTCAACGTCTGGCAGAATCAGGGTATCGCCAGGCTTAGCTAAGCTTTCGGAAACGATCGTCAGGATCTGGGCACCACGCGCCATGGTTTCCTGTAGGTTTGAGCGAGTCAAACCAGCCGTCTTTTCCTGGGTAATAATTCCAATGACTGGTGTCCCCTTTTCAATCAGCGCAATGGTCCCGTGCTTTAATTCACCGGATGCAAAGCCTTCTGCTTGAACGTAAGAAATTTCCTTCAGCTTCAAGGCTGCTTCCAGAGAAACGCTCCAATCGATGCCCCGGCCAATGTAAAAGGCGTTAGGCGTCTTTAAGAAGGAGGCCTTGGCTAATTTTTCAATCTTGCTCTTTTCATCAACCAGTGCCTGCATCCCCGTTGCAACCAATCCTAACTGGTGACGCACGTCAAAGCGCTGTGCCACGATCTGGTTGTCAGCTTCGCCCAAAGCCTTGGCTAAAATTGCTTCAATGGCAATCTGAGCGGTATAAGCCTTAGTTGAAGCCACCGCAATTTCTGGACCAGCATGTAGCAACAACGTATACGTTGCTTCACGTGACAGCGTTGAATTTTGCACGTTCGTGATGGTGAGGCTCTCGTAGCCACCGGCGTTAACATTCACTAACACTTCACGTGAATCAGCCGTTTCACCACTTTGTGATAGGAAGATAAAGAATGGCTTTTTAGATAAGATCGGCTGTTCGTAAGCAAATTCTGATGAAATATGAACTTCCGTTGGTGTTTGCGTCAGGTTTTCAAATAACCGCTTACCCACTAATCCGGCGTGATAACTGGTACCAGCACCCACGATGTAGATGCGGTCTGCTTGTTTCATGGAGTTTAGTAATTTGTCACTGATCACTGGTTCGCCAGTCTCAGACAAATAAATCTGTGCTAGCCGACGCATCACGTTTGGCTGTTCATCAATTTCTTTGAGCATGTAGAATGGATAAGTCCCCTTATCAGTTTCGCTGGCATCCATATCAACGTGGAACGTCTTGCGTTCAACTGGGTTACCCTTTTGATCTTCAATCTTAACTTCGTTTGGCTTGATCGTCACAACTTCGCCATCCATTAATTCGAGGAAGTCATGGGTCTCACGTAACATAGCTAACGCATCAGAACAAACAACGTTAAAACCATCACCGACACCAATCAGTAAGGGACTCTTATTTTTAGCAACGTATAACGTTTCTGGGTCTTCACGGTCCATCAGTAAGAAGGCATACGAAGAACCCTTTAATAGACTTAAGGCTTTAATAAAAGCATCGTGTGCGTTCAAGCCGTCTTTAACGGCAAACTTGTCGACCAGCTGAACCATCACTTCAGTATCAGTCTGGCTGGTAAATGGTACGTCGCTCAGGTAATCGCTCTTCAATTCTTGGAAGTTATCGATCACACCGTTGTGAACGAGGTAGAACCGGTTATCTTGTGAAACTTGTGGGTGGGCGTTAGCAACACTGACCACACCATGAGTTGCCCAACGCGTATGACCAATACCAGTTGACCCGTGAACATCAGGACCAACCTCACGGCGTAAGTCAGCGATCCGACCCTTTTCTTTCACGAGGTAATCCTGACCATTTTGGTCGTTTACATAAATACCAGCTGAATCGTAACCACGATATTCAAGCTTTTGTAGACCATCAAGTAAGATTTTTACTGCATTATCACTGCCTGTAACACCGACAATTCCACACATAAGATTTCATCCTCTAATTTTCATAATATTTTAATTGGTATAGACATAAAATTAGTCCATATATTTATTGACGTGTCTACTCTACAGTCTTTTAAGCTAGATGTCAACATTTAAGTAAGAAGTGGTATAGATTGAAAACTAACCTGAACTGACCTAAAATCCAAAAAACCGGTTTTCAAACGGATCTGTTTGAAAACCGGTTTTTAATTTTCATAAATTATTCAATGCCAACTTCTTTTTTCACAACTTCCACAATGCGGTTAACGTAACCATCCACTGCTTCTTGCGTTGGTGCTTCTGCCATGACCCGTAGTAGCGGTTCAGTCCCACTAGGGCGAACTAATACACGGCCATCGCCGGACATTTCTTTTTCAACGGTATCAATAATTGCCTTGATTGCTGGATTATTGAGAGCGGCCTTCTTGTCAGCCACTTTAACGTTGATCAGCTGTTGTGGGTAATCCTGCACGTCAGCAGCTAATTCGGAGAGCTTCTTGCCAGTTTCCTTCATAATATGAAGTAACTGCAAGCTCGTCAGCATCCCATCACCAGTGGTATTAAAGTCTAGGAAGACGATGTGACCGGATTGCTCGCCACCCAGGTTATAGCCGTTAGCCAGCATTTCTTCAACGACGTAACGGTCACCAACTTTAGTTTTAACACTAGTTAATCCGTGGGCTTCCATAGCCTTATACATACCCAGATTACTCATGACGGTAGTTACGATGGTATCTTTTTTAAGCCGGCCGTGTTCCGACATGTATTTCCCACAAATATACATGATCTTATCACCGTTGATCACATTGCCGTTTTCATCAACCGCAATGCAGCGGTCACCGTCACCATCAAAGGCTAAACCGATGGTCGCACCCTTTTCAACTGTAAATTTCTGCAGCTGTTCTGGATGGGTTGAACCAACTTGATCGTTAATGTTTAGGCCATTCGGCGTTGTGGCGATCGTGTCAAAGTCAGCACCGAGATCAGCGTATAATCTAGAAACCAGATTACTGGTGGCACCATCGGCTGAATCCACCGCGATGTGCATTCCAGAGAGGTCATCATCAATGGTCTGCTCCAAGAACTGGATGTACTTTTGACTGCCTTCCTGGTAATCTTCAACGGTTCCTAAGCCTTTAGCTGCTGGTCTTGGCAGGGTATCTTTTTGGTCAAGTAACTTTTCAATTTCGTCTTCCAGATCATCGGAAAGCTTGTAGCCATCAGCCCCAAAGAACTTGATCCCGTTATCTTCAACTGGGTTGTGAGATGCTGTCAGCATAACACCGGCATCGGCGCCCTGAGTACGAACCAGGTAGGCAACGGCTGGAGTCGTAATGACGCCTAGACGTAAAACTTCGATTCCAACTGATAACAGTCCGGCCACAATGGCTTCTTCCAACATCTGACCCGAAATTCGGGTATCACGCGCAACTAACACTTGCGGCTGATCGCGGTCAGTTGCGTGTTCAGTCAATACATACCCGCCGGCTCGGCCAAGCCGAAAAGCAAGTTCTGGCGTCAATTCTTGATTCGCAATACCACGTACACCATCAGTTCCAAAATACTTCATGTTTAATTTTCCTCATTTCCAATTATTTATTTAGCTTCAGCTGCAACCGTTACGGTAACGCTTGTAGGATTCGTTCCCGTTACTTTATTGCTGCCTGCATCTAAACTAATTGTTTTTGTTTTTTGATTTTTAACATCACTAACATCCACATCCGCATCAAATGCCGAAATGGCATTTAATTCCGACTCAGATCCAAACACCCGGATAGTTTTGGTACCACTCTTGAAACTATAGGTTTGATTACTATTGGCATTTTTAGCCTTAAAGTTCAGTGGCACTTTCTTGGAATGACCCTTAGCCGTAACCGGCAGATTGACCTGTGTCGTCGCTGGTGTCAGAATCACGTTCACCATCTGCCCATTCCTATCAAGGGCTTCGATGACTGCTTCACCGTTGACCGACTTCCTGGTATTCTGGGTCAGATTAAGCTGTGCGACCACCCTACTGATCCGGTCGATCTCACTTTCAGGACCAGTTGCTTTGACATTCGTCACGTCACTAGTGGCATCGCCAGCGACGTAGTTTTTAGCGATCCGTGAGTTATCATACTGGACCTTAACAGGGAAGTTAACCGTCTGCCGTGGCTGAATGTTAACTTTAATGCTGGCTGGTACAATTTGGTACCCAATATCTCGGTTCAAGCCATCCTGTTTCAGCTTAACCGTATGCTCACCAGCCTTAAGATCGGTCAAATTCGCAAAGACCCGAAAGTTTTGCGTATTGGCAGTAGCTGTAACTAAGGCAGCTGGGCCACGCAAATGAACCTTAACTTTTTCTGGATAACCCGTTACGAAATACTTATCGGAATCTACGTTCAACCTGAGCTGAACCGAAACCGTTTTTCGCTCCGTGGCAGTTAACGTTGTGGAATTAGTGCCACCCGTATTATTCATTTGCTGGTTCGTCGTACTCTTAGAACTATTCACGTACAGGAACAAGCAAACCGCTAAGAAAAGGGAAATCAATCGGTAAGTCCAGCGACTGTTGAAAATCTTCTTCATTGCCGATTACCCCCTTTAAAGAATTGACCGAATGTATCAATTAGCCAATTCAGTGGATTTCTCGGTTGTTCTGGTTCCTGATCCTTGATCAATTCATTATTCAAGAACTTCAAATAATCATTTTGATCCATGTTACGTAACAATTCGTTATTCTTAGTAATTGAAACTTCACCAGTTTCCTCAGAAATAACGATTGTTAAGGCATCCGTCACTTCCGAAATACCAACTGCCGCACGGTGCCTGGTTCCTAATTCCTTAGGGATCAGATTACTGTCAGACAGCGGTAGGTAGGCAGCAGCTACCGCAACCTTATTATTCCGAATGATTACCGCGCCATCGTGTAACGGCGTATTCGGAATAAAAATATTGATCAGCAGTTCACCGGTGATCTTAGCGTCCAACTCAATTCCCGTTTCGATATAGTCTTCCAGACCGGTATCCATTTGAATCGTCATTAAAGCACCGATTCGACGCTTGGACATATACTGAATGGCTTTATCCAAAGCGGCAATCATTTGCTTTTCAGCTTCATTGACCTGCCGATTACGGACAAACACTGACCCACGGCCAAGGTGTTCCAACCCACGCCGAATTTCTGGCTGGAAAATAATGATCATGGCAATGACACCCCAATTAATCACTTGGTCCATTAACCATGAAACCGTCCCAAACCCTACGTAAACCGCAATGATCTTGACGACAACGATCACGATAATACCACGTAACAGCTGAACAGCTTTGGTTCCTCGCAACAGCATAATCAGCTCGTAAAAAACAAACCAGACGACGAGAATATCGAGGAGGTTTACGATGTTATGCCACGTCAAAAAGCTACTCCAATCAAGATTCATTTAAAATTTCCCTCCAAAAATCTATTCAGATAATATTATAGCACGCCAATCGCTATTTTTTGGTGTCACCAGCATATTTCTAACCTGCCGCAAACTCAATCTTCAAGAATTTTGTAAACTACTTGAAAATTCATGCGACTACTCAAGGAATCTGTTATTATTTGAGTAGTAATATTTTAATAGGGAGGGATGATCTCTTGACGGGTCACGCACGCTGGCAAATCCGGCTTTTCGTTGTGCTGTGGCTGTTATTTCTGTGGCAGTTCGCACATGAACCTTTTAATTTTTTAGTTTTAAATACCTTCCTGGGTTATTTACCCATCGAAATCAGTTTCCACCTTAGCCCAGAACGGCCCAGGAGCGGTGTGCTCTTCTGGCTAGTGGTCCTCTTATGGTTAGTCTTTTACCCTAACGCGCCCTACCTGCTCACCGATCTCTTCCACCTGTCACTGCTTAATCCCTACGGTGTTGACGGCTTGTTACAGCTTAACTTACACGTGTGGATCTACTTTACTTACCTGCTGATCAGCGTGTTGTTCTGCGTCATTCTGGGATTTTGGAGTCTTAACTACGTCGCTAATACCATTACTCAGCGCTACTTAAGGGGTAACTCATGGTTGCAGTCTGGTCTAGTTCTCCTCTTAACTTTCCTGTCCTCCGTTGGTATCTACGTGGGACGGTTTATGCGAATTCACACCGTCTACCTCTTTATTTCTCCTGAATTAATTACCAGTCGTCTGTTGCATATGTGGACACCGACCATGCTCGTGTTTGTGGGTTTAATGACGCTGATTCAGCTCATCGCCTACTGGTTAGTGTACTTGGCATATCACAGTCAAATGGCTAATGAGCAGGGCATTAACCGGGATAAATCACTCAAAGATAACTTAGAGCAGCATGATCAGCAAAAATGATCATTTTAAACTCAAAAAAGGTGTCATTAGCAATCCCGTTGCTAGTGGCACCCTTTTAATAGATCATTCAAGTCTTTCAATTAATCAAGCTCATCGTTAGTGGCCATCATCAGCACGTTTTCTGAGTAATTGATATACTGCCGTAAATGACCTGACATCTGCCAAGTAATATTTCCTGATTCAAGCAGTGACTGGACCCCGGTGCGTTCTGCACCAAGGGCAATCACCCTTAACCGATTAAGCTGCTTGGCATAATCTGATCGCGATACCTGCTGATGTTTACGCGCCCGTTCAATTCGGTTGCGGTAAAAAACCACTAAATGATAAATTGCCTGCTTATCTAAGGATTGCGAGTCAACTTCATCCTTTGCCAAATATTTGGATAATGCCTTGATCGCGGCTTTAGCACTTTCACGGTCGATCAATTGCCATTCATTGTCAGTGGACTTTCCCTGTGAACCATGAACAGCCGCCTTGATCCATTGTCGCGTGCGGTGAAAAGTTGACGACCAGCTCCTGAACACAACTACGTTCAGATGGCTATTGGGATGCGTAACTCGCCGTAGCGTCCGTTCCACCGCTCGACTAGCCGAACGATAAGCCTGTGGTGAAATCTGCTGATGGTCAGCCAATCGATCTAGCGCCGACTGTTCACCCTTTAAGCCAACTTGCCGCAGCGCAATTTCATCCGCCATCACTTGCTGTCGCTGTGCATCATCACGAGTGGTCAACTCTAACCTGCGAATAATAAACTGATAATCCAAGATCAGGTCATAAGCGGCCCGTTGATTTTTAATTCGCCGGTGTTCCTCAATAGCGTTGATTGCCAGTCGCATAATGTAGATCCGCGCTTCGGCTTCACTCATTGAATGGGGCTGGCCACCGTTCTGATCGTCTCCTTCATCATCTTCAGCGTCTTCATCCGCTTCATCGTTAAAACTGGCTCGCGTCTGCAGCGGTACTGGATTATCCGGTGCCACTAACGGTAACGTGACTACAGCAGCTACCAGACTAATAATGATCACGCCAGCTGCCACAAACAGGACTAATGCTCGTTGCGGGAATGCTTGACCAGTTGCAATTACTGCCGGCAACGACAATACCCCGGCCATGGTTACGGCACCGCGAACACCGGAAAGTCCGGCTAACAACGCCACTCGGAAGCTCGGCTTGCGCGGTTTACTGACCATTTGGTAGAGGTAGATCCAGATCACCCGAATCAACAGCAAAATCGCCCATGCGCCAAAGGAATAGGCAACCGCTTGAAACGTATGAAAATGAACATCGTGAATGATCGTCGTAGTCGCAACTGGCAGTTCATCACCTAAGATCAAGAACACTACACCGTTTAAGAGGTAAACGATAATATCCCAGGTCTTCTCACTGACCAGTTTCAATTCCGGTGAAGCTTCAACTAAGCGATTCTCCTGTGCGTGTGAAACGGCACCAGCTGTGACCACCGCAATCACCCCAGAAGCATGGAACAGCTCTTCTGTGATCACGTAGATCACAAACGGCGTCATGATCTGCAGCACTGTGTTAAACACCACGTCACTGATTCCTTGACGCCTCAAAAAGTCACGCATGAATTCAATGACCCACATCAAAGCAAAACCAGCTAGAAACCCCACGATACTAATGTAGAAGAAATCGCCAACCGCGTTACCAAATGAGAAAACACCAGTCACGGTTGCGGCCACTGCGTATTTAAAGGCGATCAAGCCTGAAGCATCGTTGATCAAGCTTTCACCACTCACCAGGTGCAAAATCCGGTCCGGTAATTTCACTCGTTTAGAAATTGACTGCACCGCTACCGGATCAGTGGGCGATAGGATTGCTGCCAGCGCAAAACTGACTGACAGTGACAATCGCGGAATCATCAGGTAGATCAGATAACCGCCCACGATCGTCGTTAAGAAGACCAATAAGATGGAGTTTGCAAAAATGGGTCCTCGAAGCTGCCACAGTTCTCGTTTAGGAAACCGCCGACCATCATTAAATAGCAATGGTGCAATAAATAACAGCAAGAACCAATCGGTATCCAGCGGAATCTTAATTTCCCAAAACAGAGCAATGACTAACCCCAAAGCAATTTGGATCAAACTAACGGGAATAAAGGTGAGGTAGTGGCTGATGACGTTTGAAATTAAAACTAAAACAACTAATAAAATAACTGCTTCAACTATCGGCAACTAGCTATCTCCTTTCGTTAATTCGAAACGGGATCTTCACCAATAATGCGGACTTCTGTTTCCAAATGAACACCAGCCTGGGTTAAAACCGTTGCCTGAACGTGGGCGATGACTGCGAGATAATCCGACGCTGTGGCATGGTCAACGTTCACGATAAACCCAGCGTGCTTCATGGAAACCTGAGCCCCGCCAGACTGATAACCTTGCAGGCCAGCATCGTGAATCAGCTTACCGGCAAAATAACCAGTGGGCCGTTTAAAGACGCTGCCGCAGGAAGGCAAGTCCAGTGGCTGCTTGGCTGCTCGGCGGGCATTTAGCTCATCCATCTTAGCTTGAATCTGAGCTGGATCACCAGCTTGCAATTTAAAAATCGCGTTGATCACAATATCGCCTTCATCCTGAACGCGGCTATGGCGATAAGCAAAATCCAGATCAGCGCGTGGAATGGTTTTAAGCTGAGCTTTGGGTGTTAAAACGGTCACAGAATCAGCTACCAGACTAATCTCACCGCCGTAAGCCCCGGCGTTCATAAAAATCGCGCCGCCGACACTGCCCGGAATACCAGCAGCAAATTCCAACCCGCTTAAGCTAGCCTGTTGCGCAACCTTGGTCACTTCAATCAACGAGGCACCTGACTCAGCAGTGATGTCATTACCCTTAACGGTAATCTGATCCATCTCAGTCAAGATCATGACTAAGCCGCGAATACCGCCATCCTTAACGATCAAGTTGCTAGCATTGCCAATCACGGTTATGGGCAGATCTTGTTTTTGCGCATAAAGCATTAATGCTTGAATCTCATCTAAATTCTTTGGGAAAGCGAGGTAGTCCGCCTTGCCCCCCGTTTTAGTATTGGTATAGTTTGATAAAGGTTCGTTTTGCAGCAACTTTACCTGGGGAAAAGTTGTGATGATATTTGCCTTCATGGTTAGGTTCCTTTCGTGATACCCAGATTTCGTTAAATTACATATTAATATAATACCATGCGAACCGGTACAAACAAAAGGTTAGCTCGATTCGTACCGGCTTTTCCCCGCCTGTAATCATAACCGGCAATCGCCTAGAGTCGCTGAAAAATGCTAAAATGGAATTAAATGATGTATCAAGAAAGGATGTTGACTGCCGTGAAATTTGTCAGTTGGAACGTCAACGGTCTACGAGCCGCTGTTAAGCATGATTTTATGACTACTTTTAACACCTTAGACGCGGACTTCTTCTGCGTTCAAGAAACGAAAATGCAACCCGATCAGCTCACGCTGGAGCTACCCGGGTACCACCAGTACTTTAACTCTGCCGACCGGAAAGGCTATTCAGGCACCGCTATTTTTACCAAACATGATCCAATTAACGTCACTTACGATATTGGCACCGATGAATTTGACCATGAAGGCCGTGTGATCACGCTAGAATACACGGATTTTTACCTGGTCACCTGCTATACGCCTAATTCGGGCACAGGTCTAAAACGGCTTGATTTTCGCATGGGCTGGGAAGACGTCTTTCAAGACTACCTTGATCAGCTAAACGCCAAGAAGCCGGTCATTTTATGCGGTGACTTAAACGTGGCGCACGAAGAAATTGATATTCGTAATCCAAAAACTAACCATAAAAGTGCTGGTTTTACTGATCAGGAACGGGAAGCCTTCACGCGGTTACTAGGACGTGGCTACACCGACACCTTCCGTTATTTCTATCCCGATGTCACCGACCGTTACTCGTGGTGGAGTTACCGGTTCAAAGCCCGTGATCGCAACGCCGGCTGGCGGATCGACTACTTCGTCACTAGTAATGCCCTCCAATCTAAGTTAGCCTCTGCTGACATTAAAGACACCATTTTCGGTTCAGATCACTGTCCAATTGTCTTGACAACCACTGACCTTCACGTATAATTTGAATGACTTGAAAGGAGTGGCACTATTGAACTTTGTCGCAATGGATTTCGAAACTGCTAACGGCAAGCGCTATTCTGCTTGTTCCTTGGCGCTGACCATCGTTCGTAACAGTCAGGTAGCCGATGAATTTTACACGCTGATCAAACCTGACACTGACTTTTTTTGGCGCAACGTCCAGATCCATGGTATTCATGAAGCTGACGTTGCCGATGCACCGGATTTTCCAACGGTCTGGCCGCACATTCAATCGCTATTCACACCAGAACAGCTGGTGATCGCTCACAACGCGCAGTTTGATAACAGCGTGCTGCGCCAAACCCTAAACCATTACGGAATGACTTCACCAGCCTACCTCACACTGGACACAGTAAAAACCAGCCGGCAATTTTTACCCACGCTGGCAGATCATAAGCTGAATACCGTGGCTGATGCATTAGGTATTTCACTGGAACACCACCATAATGCACTGGACGACAGTTTAGCCTGCGCCAACATTTTACTGTCAGAGACCAATACTTTTGGTCAGGAAGCTATTAAACCGTTTATTAAACTGGCCTAATGATTTCACCAAAATAAGCCTAATTACCAGAAAAATGGTAACTAGGCTTATTTATTTTCAGCTAAATTCAAAAAACTACTTCACCGCTAACTGCATTTCATAGGCTGCAACTACTTCACCAGCTGAAGTGGTCACCCGTAATTTTTGCGTGGTCTGAAACCCAATATCTTGATAGAGTTTTACAGCCCGTTGATTACGTGCCTGCACGGTCAGTGAAATAATTTCGTAGGAACTGTCTAAAGCTGCCCAATCAAGGCCGCTTAACATGAGTTCCCGGCCAATGCCCTTTTGCCAATGCTGTTTCAGAACCGCGACACCAATTTCACCGGTTCCGTTTGCCGAGGTCGGCAAAATGGTGACCAATCCAACTGGGTTCCCATCTAAGATAGCTAACAGCAACAACTGCTGATTGGAGTTGCTAATTTGTTTGATCTGTTCACTTTCAGTCGCCGGATCAACATCATCGCTGGTATCTTCAAAAGTGGTCGATTCCGTTTTGAGGATTTTGAGTAACTTTAACGTGGCCTGTGCATCCGTTGGCAGAGCTTTTCGAAGCGTTAATTCCGGCTCATTTGCCATGACGTTTTTCCTGTAATTGTTTGACCATGGCAACAAATCTTTCACCATGGGGCTCAAACGTTAATTCACGCTGGTTTTCACCCAGATCATCTAACCGCTTAAAGGCAATGCGTAAATAATCAGCGGGCAGCTCATCGGCCACAAACTTTGACCATTCCACAACGCTGACACCGTCACCATTGAAGTATTCCTCTAGTCCCAGTTCATCGCCGCTGCCATCTTCCAGTCGGTAAACGTCCATGTGATACAGCGGAATCCGACCGTCTTGATATTCACGAATAATGGTGAAGGTAGGACTTTTAACGTTACGCTTAATCCCTAATCCGGCTGCCAAGCCCTTGGTAAAGGTCGTTTTACCGGCACCCAGGTCGCCATCTAGCAAAATAATGTCTTTTGGCGCCAATAACGGTGCAATTTGTTGGCCGATCGTCATGGTCTCTTCTGGTGTTGAAACTTTAACTGTAACTGTCATATCTGCTCCTTAACTCAAAAGGAGCTGGGGCAATGACGCTGCCGACAGCTCCAAGATTTTTTAATTTAAAAATTCAATTTAAACAGCTTGTGCGGCAGTCACAATAGCAACTTTATAAACGTCTTCTTCGTTGCAGCCACGTGACAAGTCTGACACTGGTGCGTTCATTCCTTGCAAAAGCGGACCAACGGCTTCATAGCCGCCTAACCGTTGGGCAATCTTGTAACCAATGTTGCCAGCTTCAAGTTCTGGGAAAACAAACACGTTAGCGTGACCAGCAACCTTGGAACCCGGTGCCTTGCTAGCAGCAACTTCCGGAACCACCGCAGCATCAAATTGCAATTCACCGTCGATGGCAATGTCCGGTGCCTGTTCTTGAGCCAACTTAGTCGCGTCCTGAACCTTAGTGACTTGGTCAGCCTTAGCCGAATCCTTAGTCGAAAAGCTTAACATAGCAACTTTCGGGTCAATGTCATACTTCTCAGCCGTCTTGGCACTTTCTACAGCCACTTCAGCCATGCCGGCAGCATCCAAGTCAATGTTGATGGCACAATCAGCAAAGATCAAGCGTTCGTCACCCTTCAGCAAGATGAAGTAACCGCTGATCCGCTTAACACCTGGCTTGGTCTTAATGATCTGCAATGCTGGCCGAACCGTATCACCAGTTGGGTGAATAGCGCCCGAAACCATGGCATCCGCTTGGCCAAGATAAACCAGCATGGTGCCCCAGTAGTTCGGATCTTCCAGCATTTTAGCTGCCTGTTCTGGGGTATTCTTACCCTTACGACGTGCAACTAAAGCATCCAGCATCTTCTTCTTCTCATCGTCAGATGCCTTGGTTGGGTCTGCCAGCTTAACACCAGTCAGATCAAAGCCCTTTTCCTTGGCAGTGGCTTTGATCTTATCAACGTCACCAAGTAAAATAGGCTGCAGTAATTTTTCCGATGCTAATCGGCTGGCGGCACCAATAATTCTGATGTCCTCACCTTCAGGCAAGACAACTGTCTTGTTCAAACCACTAATCTTTTGCTTCAAACTATCAAAAAGTTCCACAATATAGACCTCCAGATTTTGAGATTCCGACTAGTCAATTCTCTTTTGACGCCTCTTGCTGTGGTGTTGGTTCCTCAGCAGTAACGTGCTCAGGTAACTGCCAGTCAATGGGTGTTTCTCCTAGTGATT
Source organism: Secundilactobacillus hailunensis (assembly GCF_005405185.1). Lineage (GTDB taxonomy): Bacteria > Bacillota > Bacilli > Lactobacillales > Lactobacillaceae > Secundilactobacillus > Secundilactobacillus hailunensis. Next base: position 56,824 of record NZ_BJDO01000002.1, on the reverse strand, counting down.
TAAGTGCGATGTTGGTTTTAGAAAACGGCTTAGAACCAAAGAAACCGCGGTTAGCTGACAGCGGACTTGGATGAGCTGACTGAATCACGATATTAGCTTTCGTGTCGATCAGACTGATCTTATTTTGCGCCGCCCGTCCCCATAAAATGAAAATTACGGGAGTTGGTCGCTCTGATAATTTATGAATAGCAGCATCCGTTAATTGTTCCCAGCCCTTTCCTTTGTGGGAAAAGGCCTGGCCATTACGGACGGTCAAGACTGAGTTTAATAACAGGACGCCCTGCTTTGCCCACTTCTCCAGATAACCATGATTAACCGGCTTAATGCCTAGATCAGACTGCAATTCCTTATAAATATTTCTCAGGCTCGGTGGGATCTGAACCCCAGGTAAAACCGAGAAACTCAACCCATGAGCTTGATTAGGCTCATGATAAGGATCCTGCCCTAAGATCACAACTTTAACCTTTGAAAAGGGCGTCCATTCAAATGCTTCAAAAATATGAAACATATCAGGATGGATGTTTTGTGTCTGATACTCATGAACTAGAAAAACGCGTAAGTTTTGATAATATGCCTTTTTGAACTCAGGCTCCAAAACGGGCCACCAATCATTATGAATAAACGGTTTCATTCCCAACACCTCAACGTTCATTCTATCATAGATTTTCACAAATTATTAGTGATAACGCCGGAAAATAGCTTGAACTGCAAACCGCTGCACTTTGCTGATGCCAATTTATCCCAATCAGCGGTCGACTGCCAGTTCGAAATTTAGTTGGCCGTTAATAATTTGATTAACTCTAAAATAGCCAGTTGATTAAGCTCAATTTAATGACTATCCATGTTAGAATGAATGTTAAATAATGCAAATTAACTGAACTAACGACAAAAATGATTGGAGGGGCTTCCATGCGCACACTGTATATTCGACAAGACAGTTTAGCCGCTAAGGGGGCCAGCGTCGTCCGCGACGAAGATCGACGCTCAATTTACCTGTTGGTCGGTAAATGGGGACGTCATCAAGACGCCCTTTCGCTGTACCAAATTAGTGGTGACCTACTCGCAGAACTGCGCCAAACGTCACTGGGCCTGCTCCCCCACTTTGATATTTACTATCAGGGTGAAAAAGTAGGAGCAATTTCAAAACGATTGGGTTTCTTTAACCAAATGATCTACATCAGCAATCTGCACTGGATCATCGTTGGTAATTTGGTCAGCGGTAATTATAAAATTTATCATGGCACCACCACGATCATGAATTCCCGTGGTGATGGCGACCTGCGTGAAATGAAAATTGCGACCGAAGAGCTGGAACCGATCTGTATCTGTATCGCAGCGACCCTCGATCACTGGGCAAGTGGCCACAGCCAGTTGAAGACACCGGCTCAGGCTTGGCACGCGACTCTTAATCGCCAATTGGGCCTGCATGGCAGCAACGCTTGGCATTATGCTAATCATCAAGTTTGGCACCGAATGTTACATTAATTAAAAGGAGCATTTGTTAATCAGTTTGTAAACTGATCAACAAATGCTCCTTTTGACTAATAGTGTTTCATCACACGTGCGATTTGACGATCCTGATCACGACGCTTGATGGTCTCACGTTTATCATATTCGTGTTTCCCTTTAGCAACACCAAGTAACACTTTGGCAAAACCGTTTTTAAGGTAGATGCGTAAGGGAACGATTGTGATCCCCTTATCCTGCGTTGCGCCAGCCAGTCGAGCAATTTCTTTCTTATGCAGGAGCAGCTTGCGGTTACGCAGCGGATCATGGTTAAAGCGATTCCCCTGGGTATACTCGCTAATATGAATGTTCATAAGCCAAGCTTCGCCATTGCGAATCTGAGCAAATCCATCAGTCAGATTGACCCGTTTAGCGCGAATCGACTTGATTTCGGTCCCGGTGAGTACCAGACCTGCTTCATAGGTATTGAGGATCGCATAATCATGCCGCGCCTTTTTATTTTGAGCCATGACATTCTTGCTAGTTGGTTTATTTTTTCTCTTGGCCAACAGTCCTCACCTCATTTCTAAAGATTAATGACTTGGTTTGTGGTTTGAACGATTACCAGATTGGGTCTGGTTTCTCGTACGGTGGACGTTGTTATTGCGGCCGCCATTGCGATTACCGTTTTTATTGTTGTTACGGTTACCGTTATTTTGAGAATGGCGATGATCGTTTGGCCGACCATTACGATTGCGGTTGCCAGAATAACTGTGGTGTTCCCGCTTTGGCAGCAGGTCAGAAACTGGCGCTGCTTTCGGATCAACTAAAGCAAAGTCAATTTGTGATTGTTCCTTGTCCACGTTGACGACCTTGACCTTAACTGGTTGGCCAATCCGGTAGGTCCGGTGGGTCTTACGCCCAACCAGTGCCAGATACTTCTCAACGTATTCATAGTAATCATCCGTTAAGCGGCTGATGTGAATCAAACCTTCAACCGTGTTCGGCAATTCAATAAACATCCCAAACTTCATGACCGAACTGACAGTAGCGTCAAATTCTTCACCAAGATGGTCAGCCATGTATTCGGCTTTCTTCATGGAATCAGTATCCCGTTCGGCGTCCACTGCCCGACGTTCCATTTCTGATGAATGGGTTCCAATCTCTTCTAGCAGATTAGCATACCGTTCTTTACTCTTAGCATTGATCCCGTTATCCTCATAGAAATGAATCAAACGGTGAACCATGGTGTCAGGGTAACGCCGAATTGGTGACGTAAAGTGGGTGTAGTATTGCGCAGCTAACCCAAAGTGACCCAAGGATTGATCGGTGTATCGAGCCTGTTTCAGACTTCTCAGCATCATCACTGAAACAACTGCTTCTTCAGGCTTGCCAGCAACGGACTTCAGCACGCTTTGCAGCGTCTTTGGCCGCAAATGATCAGGATCACCCTTAACGTTGATTCCAAAGGCGGTCAGAAATTCGAAGAAACTCTTGACCCGTTCGCCATCTGGCGTTTCATGAACCCGGTAAATAAATGGTACTTTTGCTTTATTATAGTGTTCAGCAACCGTTTCGTTAGCAGCCAGCATAAATGATTCAATCATTTTTTCAGCTAAGCCACGAACCCGTAACTTAATATCAATGGCATGGCCGGTTTCGTCCACAATGATTTCTGCTTCTTGATCATCAAAGTCGATGGCACCGCGACGCTTACGTTGCTTGTATAAAACTTTATGCAGTTCGCCCATGGCTTCAAACATTGGCACTAACTTGGCATACTTTTCACGGGTGGCATCATCGTGTGCTTCCAAGATCTTGTTCACATCGGTATAGGTCATCCGTGCTGCTGACTTCATGACACTTGGATGAATCCGGTGCTTAACAACGTTACCTTGCGGATCGATTTCCATTTCACAACTCATACATAGCCGCAAAACGCCCTCATTTAGAGAACAGATCCCGTTTGATAACCGCCGTGGCAGCATTGGAATAACCCGGTCAGTCAGATAAACACTGGTCCCACGCTTGTAAGCTTCCTGATCGATCAGTGAACCTTCCTTAACGTAGTGTGAAACATCGGCAATATGCACCCCTAAATGATAGTTACCATTGTCCAATTTCCAGACAGTAACCGCATCATCTAAGTCTTTTGATGATTCCCCATCAATTGTAACTAAGTCTTGATCAGTGATATCTTCTCTACCAGCCATTTCGGCTTCCGTGACGTGATCTGGAATAGCATCGGCTTCCTGTAAAACGTCCTCAGGAAATTCAGCTGGAATATCATGTGCGTACACGATCTGCAGAATATCGATTCCGGGATCATCGACACTACCAATGACCTTCTTGGCAATCCCAATCATGGCTAATGGGTGATCAGAGTTTGGATATTCCGTGATCTCTGCGGTCACAACTTCACCGGGCGTTGGTTTCAGACCAGTGTCCACGACGTAGAACTTGTAACGGTTCAACTTCTTATCGGTTAAACGAACTTGACCGAAATAGCCGGCATCGTCATCGGTTTGCGTAAAAGCACCTACCACGTGTGTATAGTGGTGTTCTTCGATACCAGTGACTTTACCTTCTGGACCACGGTCTGAATGCGGGTCAGCAGCACGGACGATCTCCATGTTGACCGTATCACCGTTTAACGCCAACATGGTGTTATCAGGTGCAATATAAGCATCCGGTAATTCATCATCGTAAGCGACGAACCCGAACCCCTTATCATTGGCGTGAAATACACCAGTCAGGGTGCGGGCCTTTTCATTTAGTTGAAATTCGCCTTCACTAGTGACCACGGCGATTTCTTCGCGTTCCAATCGCGCAAACTCTTGCACAATCAGTTTAAACGCTGCTGAGCCGTGATAGCCAAGGGCATCGGATACATCCTCAACCCGGAAGCGTTTTGTGGGATTTGCTCGAAGCAGATCCGTTATCTGTTGCTTTAAATTGTTATCTTCCACGATTTATTCCTCATTAATTTAGTATTTGGTTTTGTGTTACTTAGTTAAATATCCGTTTTAAATAAACTGTTAAATCTTGTTCAAGTTGCTGATGCGCATTATTGACCGTAATGACGTGACCGGCATCTTGATAGTAGTGAAAGCTGACCTCACTATGGGTCAAGGCATTCCGCAACGCATACGCCTTTTGCGCGTCGATCAACTCATCTTGACCGCCCTGAGCAACAAACGTCGGTTGCTGAATACTGCCTAGATTATCAGCTACCCGACCAGAAAACTGCCTGATCTGGGCTAATTGGTCTGGCAGGTGTGCTGTTATCCAGTCTAAACGCCGCTGCTGTTCCTCATCGCCAATTTTCAGATACTGATACGTTGCTTTGGCCAGTTTGATAAATTCCGGTACGAGGTTATTTTTCTCGGACGCAATGACGGGTGAGCTAAACGATCCGCCACCCAGTAACTGCGTATCTCCTTCTAACGCCCGCATCGCAAAAACGCCACCCAACGACAGGCCAAAAATACTAATGCGCGTAAATTGTCGATCGCGCAAAAATTGAATGGCTTTTTTTGTATCGCGCCACCATGCATCGGGCGATCCCAGCGTTAAAATGTCAGCTGGCTCAGCTGTCCCGTGACCGGTAAACATTGGGGCATAGACCGTATAGTCCAACCGTTGCAGGTACCGGCCAAGCATCCGCACATCGTTCGAATTACTAGCATAAGCATGCATTAAAATGACTGCTTGGGGCCCACCTTCAAAAAAGAAGGATCTTGGCAGCTGAATCATCTTTATTCACCTCCGGTCAGTGGTGGTAAAAAGTTAAAAATCCCCCTGTGGTCATCACAGGAGGATCTATTGCTAGTGTGAAGATAGATAGGCTAATGCTAACGCCAGCACAAAGAAAATTACTCCCAGAACAACTGTTGCCTTTTGCATGAATGCTTCAAAGCCCCGAGCCTTTTGATGGGAAAATAAGTCTGTACCGCCACCACTTAAGGCAGACATTGCATCGTCTTGCTTAGCGGGTTGCATTAACACTGCAATTATAATAAGTACACTATCGATCATCAGTAATGTTAACAGTAAATTGTACAAGAAATTGCCTCCTATTACACCTTTTGTCTCCGACAATACCTCTATACAATTTATCATAAAACGCGATAGATTGCTACCCTGTGACTCAAATTCCGGTTGTTAACAACCTCATAACTGGCTATTCTCCGGTTAACTGTTTCATTTTCCGGCGAACATGTGACAGCCTTTTTTGCGGTACGTTTAATAATAGCGTATCACCCAGACGAATCACCGTATCACCATGGGGCACGATCACGCGTTCACCACGTTTGATTTCGGTCAGCAACGTCCCTTCTGGCCAGTTCACATCCCGGGTCTGCTGACCGTCTATAATGGCGTTCTCAAACACCGGAAACTCTAACTGGGTCACTGGCTGCGATTGACCGTGATGGGCCTTGTGAAGCGACTGTTCCAGCATGGCTGCGTATACGGGCGTCCCACCCAGTACGTCAACGGTCAAATAGGCAATTAATGAAACCACCGCTAATGGCATGAGATGCTGCAGCGTCCCCACCATCTCAGTGATCAGTAAGATTGCCGTAAACGGTGCCTTACTAATGCCCGCAAAATAACCGGCCATGGCCGTGATCGTAAAGATCGGCACCAGTGCTGGACTAGCTAAATGCCAAGCTACTAATACCTGCCCAAACAAAGCACCTAAAACAGCACCTAAGGTTAAAATTGGCAGGAAAATACCACCGGGTAAGCCCGTCCCATACGCCATCATGGAATAAATGAACCGGACGACAAACACGACCAGCAAGATCATAATGCCGGGAGCTCGGCCACCAATGGAAACAATCAGCTGATTCCCACCACCTAAGATCTGTGGCAGAAATAGGCCCACCGGAATCAGGAGAATAAAGGCAATTAAACTATTATATTCATCCGGCAGCCATTTTAACTTGTGATACCAAGAACCAACTCTTAACACGACCAGTTGATAAAGCCGGCCAAATAGCCCTAATAATAGCCCCAGCAAAATCAACCAGCCATATTGTCCTAGTGGTAAGGCGTGCACATAGCTAATGTGCAATACCGGTGTTAAACCAAAGAAGAATGTTGACACAAAGTCAGCGGCGATCGCACTGGCCAGTGCTGTGATCCACACCATCGTTGAAAAATTATGATAAACTTCCTCTAAAATAAACAGGGAGCTGGCAATGGGCGCATTAAACGCCGCCGACAATCCGGCTGAAGCCCCACTGGCAATCAAGATTCGGCGCTTATTGCCCGAAATCTTCCGGCCAGCAGCAAAACCTTGTCCCACCGTGGCACCCAACTGAATGGAAGGTCCTTCACGTCCCAGAAACAAGCCGCTGCCGATAGCCAGCACACCGCCAACAAACTTTTTCCAGAGTACCGGCCACCAATGATACTCTACTTCTCCCATCAATTGACCTTCAACTTGGGGGATCCCGGAACCTTTGATCTCTGGCGTTTGCTTTAGCCAATGGCCAATCAGTAGCGTCAGTAAAACACTAATAACGAGCCAAACGCCAAGTAGCCAATAATGCTGATTAGCCTGACGAAAGAACCATTGTATCAATAGCAGCCCGTGGCTGATCAATAAGCGAAAAACGCTCACGACCACGCCGGCAATCAGGCCAATCAAGATTCCCTGCGCTACCGCATTGATTCGCGAGAAATCAATTTTTTTACGTTGTTTATCGTTCATAACGTACTCCTAACATTTTCGTTCGGCTATTATTTTAGCATATGTAAGCGAAATCCCGATGTAAAATCGGACTTTTGGTTGAATTCGTGTCGCTTTAAGCGTGCTTTTTGTGGTGTAAATGGTGATTATTTTTGGAATGGTGTTTTGACTGATGACGTTTTGCTTGACGGTGCTTTAATCGTTGACCCTGTTTTTTGATTTTACTGATTTTAGAATGTTGTTTCCGTTGTTTGATCTGACGCTTTTTATGTTTTGTGTGAGCGTGTTTATGCTTAGTCTTTTTATGCTGACTCGTTGGTTGTTTCTCCAATAATCTAGTATACCGTTGCAACAGTTGGTTAAACCGGTCTAGCAACTTCTTAAATTCTGGTGATTGGGTCAAGGCTGCATTGTTATCTAGCTGATTGGTGTTCCCGTTTGTGTCAGGATTCGGTATGGGATTAGAACCATTATTAGAATTTCCCATTGGTAAAGGTTGAGGAGTCGGTGTAGGTATTGGTTTTGGATTAGGTTCTGGTTCTGGCTTTGTCTCTGGTTCCGGCTGTGGTTTTGGCTTTGACCCTAGATCCGATTGTCCTGGCTGTGGATTCGGCTTTTCCGGTTGCTTATCCGGATTCTTTTTAACTTCAAATTGGATACTGCCATTCCCTGCTTCATCATAGCTGACTTTACGCGATTGAATTTGATAGCCTGCAGTCTTGACCTGATCAGAAAGTTGATTTAATTTTTCAGTCACCTGATTATAGGTAGCTGTACTATCCGTATCCAGGCCTTCATGAGCCACCTTTTCCCCATCAACAGTCTCATAAGTAATCTGATAATTAATTTTTTGACGATGGATAGTAGTCTCAAGTGGCGCCATATTCCGAGTAATCACGGTCTCTTTATCAGCTGCTAAAGAATAGTCAGCTTTTAGTGGTTCAGCCAAGATTGGTCGACAATTACCATCAATGGTACCCGTAACATACTGATAATCAGTAAATTGCTTGGTACTCTTGGTTGCATCGGGGTTTTCAAGCACATACCTTAATTTAGGCGTTTCCTTCTCGGCAAACAGCTTCATATTGACCGAAAGCGAGTCTTTTTCATCTTCTGGAACCTTAACAATCATAGTAGTATCTGAAGTATCAACCGGAGAATTATAATAATTTGGAAAAATAGCTCTCAGATTATAAGTCTTCGATCCTTTAGGTAAGGTTACCGAAATGATATTATTTTCCTTAGGCAAATCCCGCCAACTTTGTGATCCTGCATCTTTAACACTCTTCGTCACTACATACGTTAGATCATAGGTTTTAAATGCACTCTGATCAGCACTGGCCCTAGTGCCGGTCAGCCCCACCCCCATGGCCACTGCTATTCCGAGTAATAATCGACTATACTTCATTGCGTATTGTTCTCCTTTCTAGTGATGCCATTAACTACGCAAAATCAGCCGATTTAAATTAGAAATAAAAAAAGGGTTCTCAAACGATGTTAGTCATCATTTGAGAACCCTTAATTTATGGAATCGAGACAAGCTGCCTCAATTCATTTATTACTTGTTTTGGATAGCTTCGCGAGCTTGTTCGCTCAAGTTGTAGAATGAGTGAATGCCTTTGTAGTCTGAAACTTCGCCAAGTTGATCTTCGATACGCATCAATTGGTTGTACTTAGCGATCCGTTCGCCACGGCTCATTGAACCAGTCTTGATTTGACCAGCGTTCAATGCAACAACTAAGTCAGCAATGGTGGTATCTTCAGTTTCACCTGAACGGTGTGAAATGATAGCAGTGTAACCTGCTTCTTTGGCCATTTCAACGGCTTCAACAGTTTCAGTCAAAGTACCGATTTGGTTAAGCTTGATTAAGATCGAGTTAGCAACGCCCATCTTGATACCCTTTGCAAGGTAATCAGTGTTCGTAACGAACAAGTCATCACCGACGATTTGAACCTTCTTGCCTAAGCGAGAAGTAGCCATCTGCCAGTCTTCCCATTCGTTTTCGTCCAATGGGTCTTCGATTGAAACAACTGGGTACTTGTCAACGATGCTTTCAAGTAAGCTGACAAATTCTTCAGCAGTGTATGACTTGCCGTCACCCTTAAGGTCGTAAGTCTTAGTTTCAGTGTTGTAGAATTCTGATGAGGCACAGTCAAAGGCAATTGCAACATCCTTGCCTGGCTTGTAACCAGCCTTCTTGATCGCTTCAACTAAGATTTCGAATGGTTCTTCGTTGTTCTTCAAGTCAGGAGCAAATCCACCTTCGTCACCAACGGCAGTTGAGTAGCCACGGTCGTTTAAGATAGCTTTCAAAGCATGGAAAGTTTCTGAACCCATCCGAACAGCTTCCTTAATCGAAGGTGCACCAACAGGCATGATCATGAATTCTTGGAAATCAACCTTGTTGTTAGCATGCTTCCCACCATTGATAACGTTCATCATTGGAGTAGGAAGGACGTGACCATTGAAGCCGCCTAAGTAGTTGTATAGCGGAACTTCAAGTTCGTCAGCAGCAGCACGAGCAGCAGCTAATGAAACGCCTAAGATAGCGTTAGCACCAAGCTTGCCCTTGTTAGGCGTACCATCTAACTTGATCATAGCCTTATCAATTGAGATTTGGTCAGTTACATCGTAACCAACGATTTCCTTAGCGATAATGTTGTTAACGTTGTCAACGGCTTTAGTAACACCCTTGCCACCGTAACGAGACTTGTCACCATCACGTAATTCAACGGCTTCATGTTCACCAGTAGATGCACCTGAAGGTACGATTCCACGGCCAACAGCACCGGCTTCTGTGTAGACTTCAACTTCAACAGTTGGGTTACCACGTGAGTCTAAGACTTCGCGGGCGTAAATATCAGAAATAATTGACATTATATTCTCTCCTTATGAAAGTTTATCCTAGCGGGAAACAATTCCCCGCAGTCTATTCTATTAGTTTACCTTTGAACTTGCAATTACTATTTGAGTTTATTTTTGGTAGTGGACCAATTGTAAAAATGTTTCCGGGTCCAGACTCGCACCACCAGCCAAAACACCATCGATATTTTGCTTCGCCATAATCTGAGAAATATTTTCTGGATTAACACTGCCGCCATATAAAACCCGCATCTGGTTAGCAACATCGTCACCATATAAATCAGCAACCGTCTGGCGAATAAGGTAGCAGCCCTCTTCAGCCTGATCAGCCGAAGCAGATTTACCGCTGCCAATGGCCCAGCTAGGTTCATAGGCAATCACTAACTGACGCGCCTGAGCATCGGTGATGTCCTTTAAGGCACCGGTCACTTGACTGACCACCCAGTGGATCTTTTCGCCGGCTTCCAAACGTCCCATCGTTTCATCACAGCACAAGATCGGTGTCATGTGATTGCGATAAACCGCGTGGACTTTTCGGTTAATAATATCATCGGTTTCGTTAAAATAACTCCGCCGCTCAGAATGGCCGACAATGACGTATGGAATGCCCATCTTAGCCAGTGCCTGCGGTGAGGTTTCACCGGTAAACGCACCAGCATCCTCATAGTAGCAATTTTCAGCACTAATTCTTAATCGTTTTGCCCCATTAGCTTCAATCATCGTTTCTAATAAAATAGCCGGTGCTGCGATCGCCGTTTCAACTTGATCCGGTTCAGGCAGCTGATCTGACACAATTTGCATAAACGAGCGGGCGTCATCGACAGACTTATTCATCTTCCAATTACCCGCAATCAGTGGTATCCGCACAGTTAACGCTCCTTTGTTCAGTCATTTAAACACAACACCATTCTATCGAAATGAAACCGTTTTAGCTAGTGAAGTTAATCGCCATTTTTAGAAATCAGCTTAACAACTAAAAACTAGCAAAGAAGCCGGGACGATCATCCCAGCTTCTTTAGTTGATTTACTTTTCGCTGATAGCAGCAATACCAGGTAAAGTCTTACCTTCAAGGTATTCCAATGAAGCACCACCACCGGTAGAGATATGGGTCAGCTTGTCGCCAACGCCAAGTTGTTGAACAGCAGCAGTTGAGTCACCGCCACCGACAATGGTTGTGGCATCAGTCAAAGTACCCAAGTACTTACCGATTTCAAGGGTTCCTTCAGCGTAGTTGCTCATTTCGAACACACCCATAGGCCCGTTCCAAACAACTAACTTAGCTGACTTCAAAACGTCTTCGAAAGCCTTTACTGACTTAGGTCCGATATCCAATGCCATGTAGCCATCAGGAATGTCGCCGTCGACAGTCTTGTGAGCAGCATCGTTATCGAACTTCTCAGCAACAACGGAATCAACAGGCAATACTAACTTGTCGCCAGCCTTGTCCATGATCTCTTTAGCTAAATCAATCTTGTCTTTTTCAACTAATGAGTTACCAATCTTCATACCCTTTGCAGCGTAGAAGGTGTAAGTCATACCACCACCGATGATAACCTTGTCAGCTTTGTCTAATAAGTTGTCAATAACACCGATCTTATCAGAAACCTTAGCACCACCTAAGATAGCAACGAATGGGTGAGCTGGGTGAGAAACGGCACCACCGATAAACTTGATTTCCTTTTCCATCAAGAAACCAGCAGCGGTTTGTGGCATGTTAGAAGCGATACCAACGTTAGAAGCATGTTGACGGTGAGCAGTACCGAAGGCGTCGTTGATAAAGACGTCGCCAAGTGATGCCCAGTACTTACCTAAGGCTGGATCGTTCTTTGATTCGCGCTTAACTTGTTCGCCGTTCTTAACATCTTCGTAACGGGTGTTTTCCATAACTAAAACATCACCGTCATTCATGTTGTTGATGGCATCTTCAAGCTGTTTGCCTTCAGTTACGGGAACGAAGGTAACGGGCTTGTTCAGCAAGTTAGAAAGCCGTTCTGCAACTGGACGCATTGACAAACCTGGCTTGTCGTCTTCTGACTTAACCCGGCCAAGGTGAGAAAGCAAGATGGCCTTACCATCATGTTCGATAACGTATTTGATGGTTGGTAATGCAGCAACGATCCGGTTATCGTTACCAATGACACCGTTTTTGATCGGCACGTTAAAGTCCACGCGCATTAAAACTTTTTTGTCCTTTAAATCTAAATCTGAAACAGTTAATTTAGCCAATTTTAAGTCCTCCTGATTTATATCAAGTTGATCATTGTGACCTATGGTACAAGTCAATTGTTGTAAAAGGCGGAGAAAGTCTCCCTCCTCCGCCTTTTAGTTTTTTCTAATTAATATTAAAGTGAAGCAAACTTCAACAAGGTACGAACCATGTTGCAAGTGAAGCCCCATTCGTTATCGTACCAAGCAACAGTCTTAACTAATTGAGCGTCGCCAGCAGAGGTAACTTCAGTTTGAGTTGGGTCAAATACTGAACCATGAGGGTCGTCAATGATGTCGGTTGAAACGATTTCGTCATCGTTGTAACCAAAGGCATCGTTGTCAACAGTGTGCTTCTTGATTGCTGCGTTAACTTCGTCAGCTGTAACCTTCTTGTTCAAGATAGCAACTAATTCAGTCAATGAACCATCAACAACGGCAACACGTTGTGCGTGGCCTTGTAATTTACCATTCAATTCTGGGATAACTAAGCCAATAGCCTTAGCTGCACCAGTTGAATGAGGAATCGTGTTGATGCTTGCAGTACGGTTGTTACGCATCTTTTTACCGCGAGGGCCATCAAGAATTTGTTGAGTTGAAGTAAAGGCATGGATAGTAGTCATAGTACCTACTTTGATGCCGAATTCTTCGTTCATGAAGTAAGCTAATGGTGCCAAGCAGTTGGTTGTGCATGAACCAGCTGAAACAATCTTGTCATCAGCCTTTAAGGTATCCAAGTTAACACCTGGAACAACAGTACGAATGTCACCTGCAGGAGCTGAAACTAAGACACGCTTTGCACCGGCGTCCAAGTGAGCTTGTGACTTTTCTGCTGAAGTGTAAAAACCAGTACATTCGAGAACAAAGTCAACCCCGTCGTTTTTAACCCAAGGAATGTTTTGTGCCTTTGGTTCTGCATATACAGGGATTTCCTTGCCGTCAACAACGATACCTTTATCAGTTGCTGAAACTTCGCCAGGGAAACGACCATGTGTTGAATCATACTTGAGAAGGTATGCCAGCATTGAAGGAGTAGTCAAATCATTGATTGCTGTTACTTCGATGTCGTTAGAATGAAGTTCGTGGATCCGCTTGAATGCTAAACGTCCAATACGGCCAAAACCGTTAATACCAATTTTTACAGTCATAACTGTGTTTTCCTCCTTAGGAAGTTAAAAAATAATTATTTTAAACAGCGACACTAGTATATAGTATCACTTCTTTAAAATCATGTCAGCTAATCCTTCGTCCGTGATTAAAAATGTTTTAGCCGGAGGAATTTTGAAATATGCCTCAACTGCGGCAGCCTTACTGTGGCCACCAGCAACTGCAACGACCAGATCCATGCGATCCAGATCCGAGATCGACAAGCCTAGTTTGGGAACCCGGTAAACGATTTGACCATTTCGATCAAAGAAATCACCAAAAGCTTCCCCAACCGCGTGCCGGTTAACTAACGTTGCCGTTACCTCAGCGGACATTTGACGCCGTTTGGCCATTGCCATTGCGTCGCCCACACAATGAATCGCCACGTTGGCATGGTCGATCAAATCAAGGGTCTGTGCAATAGCTGGTTCCTGACGTAATGAGGTTGATGCTAATTTGGAACTTAACTCGGGTAAATACAGTGCTTGAAAATGACCATTGGTTGCTTCAGCCATTCGCGCACAGACCGTATTGGCCTGAATCTTAGGGGACTCACCCATGCCGCCCCGAGCCGGCACAAAGGTTAATTGCCGGTTATCAGCTAACGTGGCTGATAGCGTTTCGGCGACAGCGGCCATTGTGGTCCCACCCATGACGGCAACAACGCTTTCACCAGTTGGCAGCTGCTGCCGCAGTAAATCGTTAGCAGCTTCACCCATCGTTCGTTTAACGTCTGGGCGATCATCTGAATCACCAGAAACGATCAGACAATCCTTTAAGCCAAGCCGGGTTTTGAGCTGTGTCTCCTTCTTACGAAGACCCGTTAGATCTGCTACCAGTGGCTGCAAATTCAGAATCGCCGTCTGGCCATCATCAGTCAGCCACACACCGTTAGTCTGCATTGAGACTAATCCAGTGTCCAGTAAACTGTCGAGGTCAGTCCTCACCGTTCGTTCGGTAAGCGCCAATCGTTCAGCCAAAGAGCGGCGGCCAACCGGCTGTGTCTGTCGAATCATCAACAGCAGCGAATAGCGTCTGAGCAGTTTCTGGGTCATTTTCGGAACAACCGCATTCACCCATTTCCACTCAAGATCCATAGTTTTAACCAACTCTCCACCATCAGATGGGACAGTATATGTCCCATAGTGACGTAATGTGACCCATGCAGGTCAAAATTTAATGGGCACTTATCATTACCCACAAACAAGATTATAGCAGGGGGCCTAGTTAAATGCAAACAACTTACCAAGTTTCTAATATCACATCAATGCTATAGCAATTATTGGATTTCCCCTTGAATTTATATACAAATTCAGGTATAGTATTCTAGTGTTGTAAAGCAGATATATGCGCCCGTAGTGTAATGGATCGCACGTAAGATTCCGGTTCTTGAAATGAGGGTTCGATTCCCCCCGGGCGCATCAGAAGAATTAACGTTATGAAAAAACAGACTACCGAAATCGGTAGTCTGTTTTTTGCACTCACTAAAAGAACAAATAATAAAGTCCTGCTAACCCGATAAAGCGGTAGATCCAGGGCTTGATTGTCGCCAGATTCCACCGGTTGGATAAGCGGGAAGCCACCATTGTGCCAATTACCCCAGCCAACATGCCGGCTAAGATATAGGGCACCAGCCGAGCGACTAAAATACCACTGATTACCCGAACACTGGTAATATAAAGGCCATCTAATAAGAAGAAGCCTTGAATGTTAGCAAGATATTCCGGCATTGATTTGGACAGTGACAGAAAATAGAGCGCCATTAACGGCCCGCCGATGCCAAACAACCCACTGAAGAACCCTGAAATAATCATAAATAAAATGGCAACATACCAAGGATAATGGCGGCTATCCGCATTTTTAGAGGCCAAGAAGTAGATACAAAGCGCGATTAATAACACCCCTAACATCAACCGTAAAACATGTGTATCTAATACTTTACCTAACTGCACAGACCAGGTTGCCACTACCGCATACACGATAAGCGCCGGCAGCACTCGTTTAACTTTGAAAGCGTGCCGGTAATGAAAGGCTAACGCAATTTCACTAGGCAACATGATGATTCCGCCAATTCCGGCAGCCTGCGCCATTGGCAAAATCGATGGAAAGAAGATCATCATAATAATCACGGCGCCAAAACCCGTCATCCCTTGAATTAAACCAGCTAGTAATGCTGGCAATACAATCAGTAACCACGTCATACACTTTCCCCCTGCTAAACAGTTAATTTATTTTCTAGTATGCGAACCTATTCAGACCGTGTCAAATCAAGTCATGTCATGAAAAACCGATTGATAAGAGCGTCCGTTCGCTAGATTTGTTCAAAATATGTTATCCTAAACGTGGGCATTGCGCCAAACAAGCTGACTTTTATAAACGAAGTGATTTTGTTTGACCTTTCTTGACCTTTAGGTTAAACTACAAAATAGTTAGTCAAATGACTAATCCAATATAGATCATAAGGAGGCTGCAAGACTATGAACTTAGTCCCAACGGTTATTGAACAATCTTCCCGTGGCGAACGTGCTTATGATATTTACTCTCGCCTATTAAAGGATAGAATTATCATGCTCTCCGGTCCAATTGAAGACGATATGGCAAACGCCATTATTGCCCAACTCTTGTTCTTGGATGCGCAAGATTCTACGAAAGATATTTACTTATACATCAACTCTCCAGGTGGTGTCATCACTTCTGGTATGGCGATTTACGATACCATGAACTTCATCCAGTCTGATGTTCAAACCATCGTTACTGGTATGGCGGCATCAATGGCTAGTGTTCTGGCATCTTCTGGTGCCAAGGGCAAGCGGTTTGCATTGCCACACTCACAAGTCTTGATTCACCAACCATCTGGTGGTGCTCAAGGTCAACAAACTGAAATCGAAATTGCGGCTGAAGAAATCTTGAAGGCTCGTAAGATGATCAGCAAGATCTTAGCCGATAATTCTGGTCAACCAATTGAGCGAGTTAACGCTGATACTGAACGTGACCATTACTTAACGGCTCAAGAAGCGGTTGATTATGGTCTGATTGATTCAATTATGACCAGCACAAAGGATCGTAAATAATTTTTAAAGACGTACCAAAAAAGGCGAATTCCTAGGAATTCGCCTTTTTTCTATACTACTTTAGCTGTTCTTAAACTATCTGCGTAGTCGCTAATCTTACGGAGTCGATGATTGATGCCAGATTTTGAAATAGCGCCGCTGGGCAGCATGGCCCCCAGTTCTTTCAAACTGACTTCGCTATTGGCCATCCGAATCTCAGCCACTTCCCGTAATTTAGGTGGCAGTTGGTCTAAGCCCACCGTTGATTGAATAAACTTAATGTTTTCAATCTGTTTGGTCGATGCGTTAGCCACTTTATCCATATTGGCATTTTCGCAGTTGACCAGCCGGTTCACTGAATTGCGCATATCACGCATGATACGCACGTCTTCAAATTTAAGCATGGCACTAGAAGCTCCAATTAAGGAAAGAAAGTCAGCAATCCGCTCGCCCTCTTTAATGTAGGTAATAAAACCGCCGCGCCGAGCTGTCGTCCGGGCATTTAAATCATAGTGATTGATCATGTCCGCAATCATCTGATTATGGTCTTCATATACGGAATAGATTTCCAAATGATAACGCGACGTTTCTGGATTATTAACTGATCCACCAGCCAAAAAAGCGCCTCTTAAATACGACCGAACCTGACCGTCGCTTTTTAACAGTTCAGGCGACACTTTTTCAGTCAGCTGACCATCCTTAAAAATACCGAGGTCAGCCAAAACTTTATCGGTACCTTCGTTCACCCGGACAATGTACAGGTTGTTCTTCTTGAGCTTCATCTTACGCCGGACCATTAACTCACTTTCCACATCGTAAAACTGCTTCAAAAGTTGGTAAATTCGCCGTGAAATAGCCGGATTCTCGGTTTGAATGTTGAGGACAAAGTGGTGATTAGAAATCGCAATCGACCCATTCATCCGAATCAAAGCAATCAATTCAGCCTTGGCATTGTCACGATGAACAACAAGTGTCGTCAGCTCTTTTTTGACTTCACTGGCATATGACATTGGCACTACCTCCCTTCAGCAGACCGCGATGTGACCTGCCCCAACAGGTTCATCAGTTCGTTAACCACCAGCTCGCCGTTATGAAAGGCCCCGTTATCCCGCAGTTCCAGGAAATCGGCAGAGATCACCCGGCAGCCCTGTTCCCGTAGCCCGTGGAAATCATGGACCACTTGGCGGGACATCTCGTTCCAGCGTTGGTAATCAATGTATTCATCTGGTACCTTTTGGGTGTTGACCAATACCGTATTGATGACTTGCTGTTTTAAGTGCTGGTTCAAGACGCGCACGTGGTCGGCATCCGTGAACTTTTCGGTTTCACCTTTTTGAGTCATGATATTGCAAATATAAACCACTTCAGCCTGCGTCTTACGCAGCGCATCGCCCACGTTACCGATCATTAAGTTAGGCAGAATGCTGGTAAATAGACTCCCCGGTCCCAGCACGATTTGATCCGCATCCATAATGGCGTCGATCACTTCATCCACGGCCTTGGGCGCGACATCTTTATGGGCGCTGGAAGTCACCCACACGTGTTTGATCAGTTTGTGAGCAGCCGTGATTTCTGATTCGCCGGTTAACGTTGACCCATCAGAAAATTCGGCGTTGAGCTCCAACGGTTCGTTAGCAGCCGGGTAAATGTGACCATCGACCTGCATAATATCTGAGAGTTCCTGAACCGCGTCAAAAATACCGTGCTTCATTTCAGACAAAGCGGCGATCACGAGGTTACCTAATGCATGGCCGGCAAAGAATTGATCCTTACTGTCAAACCGGTACTGAAACAGCTGCAGTATCAATGGTGACAATTGCGACAGTGACACCACGACGTTACGAATATCTCCAGGTGGCACCACGTTTACATAGTTGCGAATAATTCCAGATGAGCCACCATCGTCTGCCACGGTTACTACGGCAGTGATGTCTACATCTTGTTCCTTAAGATTGCGAAGAATGACTGGTAAGCCGGTTCCCCCACCAATCACCACGATCTTAGGCTGATGTCGTTCTTCCATCATAGTTAATTTGATTCCTTTCGCTTTGAAATATCACGGTGAGTAATGTGCACGGGATAATCTTCTCCCAGCGCATTACCGATCCGTTCAGCCAAGGCTACTGACCGGTGCTGTCCACCGGTGCAGCCAATGGCGATGGTTAAATTATTCTTACCTTCCCGTTTATACCCGGGCAAGGTGGATTTTAATAACCCTAAAAATTGCTGATAAAAAGATTCCGTTTCCGGCTGTTTCATTACATAATCATAAACTGGCTGATCGACGCCGGTTAAATTCTTAAGCTCCGGCAGATAGTACGGATTAGGTAAGAACCGCACATCCATCACAATGTCAGCATCAATTGGCAAGCCATATTTAAACCCAAACGACATCAGTTCAATGTGAAACTTCTCAATGTCGCCCGCTTCAAAGTTATGGAAAATTTCTTCCCGCAGCTTACGCGGTGACAATTGTGTCGTATTAATGACCAGCTGGGCCGCTTGTTTAAGGGGTGCCAATAGTTTACGTTCCGCTTTAATGCCGTCCACTACTCGGCCATTTCGGGCCAGCGGATGGGAACGGCGGGTTTCCTTGTAGCGTGAAACCAGCGTCTCATCATCCGCGTCTAAGAAGACGATTTGAGCTGAGTCAGACCGATTTAGATTTGAAATATCATCCGTCATTTGAAACGTTTCGTCGTAGAAAGCTTTTGTTCGTAAATCAATCACAACGGCAACTTTTTTGATTTTGCCGGTTTCTTGAACCAGCTCCCAGAACTTGCTCATTAATGACGACGGCATATTATCGATACAAAAATAGCCAAGGTCTTCAAAGGCCTGCATGGCAACTGTTTTACCAGCCCCGCTCATTCCAGAAATAATGACTAATTGTACATCATCGTTCATTCGTTCTATCTCCAATCAATACAATCATTTAAACATTCTAACACACCAGGCGTTTCATTACTAATTTTAACCGGGTGTTTTGCAAAAAAATAACTGCCAATCAGTTAAACCTCACTGGCAGTCCTTTATGATTACTATTTTAACCGTTAATTATCGCCGGGCAAACGCTAGCATAATCGCATTAATGCCAAAAACGATCAGGTAAAACCCAATTAGCCACGTCATCGACATAATGGCAATGATTGGGTTGATCAGCAGCATGATGCCAATGAGCAATGACAAAATATCTAAAATCAGCGAGGCAATAAAATAGCCAGAACCAAAGTCACGCAGGTGTCCCACCACCATTAAGCGCTCAACCGCGTCGATCAAGAACCAGAAGGCCACTAGGTACCCCAGCACCACGATGCCGCTGCTGGGTCTAATGATAAAGAAAACGCCGATCAATAAGTCAATCAAGGCAAACACCAAGGCCGCATTGGCCCAGTTACCAACAAATTCCCGCAGCTTGCTAACACCAGATAACGTCGTCAGCCCACTGAGAATCGCTAAAAAGCCAAAAATGACTGCCATCGCTGTCAGACTGACTCGCGGTATCCCAACGACGACGTAAGCCGCAATCAAGCTTAAAACACCCGTAATTAATTCGTGCCAGTCAAATCCCCATTTCGGTCGCATACTAAACATATCCCTCACTCCTTATCCTGTATATTCAATAATATAAGTTAATCATAGCGATTGTGGCGACTAAGGGCAACCCATTAGATGCCAGTTATTGCTTCATGGCCCGACTCAGTACCGCCCTTGAACTAGCTAACTGAGCGTTGGGCTGTTGATCCAGACCAATCAGGTAAAAATGTCGATGATACTGTTCCCCAATCGACTGATGGGTAACGTTATTTGGCAGTATCCCTTCAGACATCAGTGTTTTTCCAATGCCGTGAGTCAGCAAGCCAATAATACTCTGGTTGCTGTCCACAACTAGTGTCCGCTGTGGTACGATGCCTTGCTCATGCAAGTAGGCTTCCGTATAGTGGCGTACACCGGAACCGGGCTCACGTAACAGCCACAATTTTTCATCTGGACGGCCAGCTAGAACCAGCTGATCTCCTGGAAGCTCCGTTTGCAACACGTAATCGGCCACAATTGGTTTTTCAATGATGCCATACGCGACTCGCCGATCAACTACAGCCTGCAAAATGCTTTCAGAGTTCATCGTTTGAATTTCAAATTGAAAACGAACATCCGCCAACAGTGATTGAATCACCCGCGGCAGTAATTCAACCGAAGTAGTTTGCGAAAAGCCCAACGTCACTTTGATCTTAGGCTGTTCAACGGATTGTTTAAGCTGCTCAACGCCCTGCTCCCAGGTCCGCCGCAGCTGTTCAGCAGTGCTATACAGTCGAACTGCAGCGGGTGTGGGCTGCACTTGGCGGTGGCCGCTACGGTCAAATAAACTGATGCCAAGCTGTTTTTCCAACTGATTGATCTGCACCGAAACACTGGGTTGAGAAATAAAGAGCTGTTTAGCCGCTAACGAAAAATTACGGGTTTCATAGACGGCCATAAAGGTGATCAAAAGCTTATTCACTGTTTTTCCCCCATTCATTAGGATTATTAATAGAATCTATTAATTTTTAATATTTTATTAATGATACCAATTTCTGTATACTTCAACAAGTACATAGAGAGGACGCGATATTAGTGAAACCAGAACGGGCAGTTTTGCCAGGACTTATTCTTAGCTTCATTATTGCCATTATTAGTCAATTGATCAATTCCTATTTAATTAAGGGAATCGGTGCACCTACCGTTGCCTTATTGATCGGAATTTTGCTTGGCAATACCATCATCCGCCAGCCCATGTGGCAGAGCGGAACCGCTTGGTCAGAAAAACGGCTGTTGGAATACTCCGTGCTTTTGCTGGGCGCCACTATCACCTTCCAGACGATTCGTGACTTACATTTAACCGGCATCATCTTCATCTTATTGCAGATGACCATTACTATTTGCGGTGCCCTGCTATTAGGAAAACGGCTGCACTTTTCAGAGGGCATGACGTTACTGATGGCTGGTGGCAATGCCGTCTGCGGTTCTTCGGCAATTGCTGCAATCACCCCCGCCATTGAAGCCAAGGACGAAGATAAACGGTTGGCGGTCACCTTGGTGAACCTTTCGGGGACGATCCTCATGCTGACGCTGCCGGTGATTAGTTTATTGGCCTTTCACCATAATAATTTTTTACGGGGTGCGCTCATTGGCGGCACCGTCCAGTCAGTGGGACAAGTCATTGCCAGTGCCACCATGGTCAACGACCCCACCACGACCTACGCCACGCTGTTTAAAATTTTACGAATCATCATGCTGGTTGCGGTGGTCGTCATTTTTAGCCGAATCCACCAGCATAATCAGTCGGCTAAGGGGGTCGAAACCACAGTACAAAATAGTTGGCGGCGGGCTTTACCCTGGTACGTGATTGGCTTTGTGGTGTTATGTGCGCTTAATTCTTGGCTCCATTTTGACACAACTATTTCTGACTTTGCTCACGGCCTGTCCAGCTGGTGTGAAGTCACCGTCTTAGCTGCCATTGGGCTGCGACTAAACTTTGCAGCCTTCGTTAAAGCGGGTAAGAAACTGGTTTTATACGGCGGTGGCCTGATGATTATCCAGGTTGCTAGTGCTCTAATTTTAATTACCGTGTTACTTTAATTTTTACACTACAAAAGCGCGCAGAATTTACGAATTCTGCGCGCTTTTTGTTAACGACAACGATTACTTATCGTCTTGTTTACGTTTCTTACGACCTGCCAATCCAAACAACATCAACAAACCTGCAAGACCTAGGCCAATTACAGCACCGGTCTTGTTATTCTCGTCATTAGTTTGTGGCAATTTGTTGCCTGCGATATTTGCTTGACCAGAAGGTGTTACACCATTTTGATTCTGATCTACTGATTGATTCTGATCTACTGAATCTTTGTGACCAATAATTATTGCTTCTTTGCTAGCCAGGTTAGCTGGTCCATTACCCTCGGCTGGTCCATTGCCCTCGAAATGCTGACTACCGTTTTGGGTACCACCGTTTGAAGGCAGAGTTGGCGTTGGAATCCCTGTACTATTCGGTCCAGTAGTTGAACCCTTGTTGCCCGCTGAACTATTTTTATTTGAAGCACCATTTGAAGACTGAGTTGGTGCTGAGATTCCTATGCTTTGTGGTCCACCGGCTGAACTACTCTCATTTGAAGCACTATTGGATACTGAGAGAGGACTTGCAGCGCTCTCACTAAGGTTGGCACTGCTGCTATTAGATGTGTTAACTCCGCTTTCACTTACAACAACCGAAGACTCATATGCACTGTCGATGGCGCCTAACGAACTGGCTGCGCTAGATGCACTAGCAGCTACTGAGGCAGCTGAGCTTGCTAAGCTGGCATTTTCAATTGCCACACTAGCGGCACTGGAAGCGATGCTGGAAGCAAGACTTACAGCACTGGAACTATTAGCACTGGCCGCACTGGAGGCAACCGAGGCAGCAGAACTTGCTACACTAGCTGCGCTGGAAGCAACCGATGCCGCGGAACTGGCTACACTAGCTGCTGAAGAAGCAGTAGAAGCAGCTGACTGAAGACTAGCATCTGATGGGTGACTAGCCGCTTGACTAGCAGCCGCTGATCCATCATTCGTGGCGGTTGAAGCCCCTGTTGAGCCTACCGATGCTGCCGAACTGGCAACATTAGCGGAACTCGATGCTGCACTGGCATCATCCTTCTCGTGCGTCGCTGTTGCTGCAGAAGCCAGATTGTTCATTGATGTCTTCAAACTAGCAATGGCACTTGAAGCACTGTTGAAGGCAGAAGTTTCACTGTTAGTCAAAGCGGAACTAGCTGCAGATGACTCAGTTGTCGCAACACCGGCAAGGCTTGCGGTTGAGTTATTGTCAGAGGCCAAGCTGCCATCATTTGGATAACTGGCTGCCATGCTGGAAATAGCACTCGAACCGCTGGCAATGATACTTAAATCATTCTTGACGTGGGCACTCATAGCAACACTAGCCAAACTGTTTAAGGCACTCGAAGCACTTGAGGCTGTAGACGCAGCGCTGGAAGCTTGGATTGCAGCCGAGCTGGCGGTTGAAGCGGCGGTGCTGGCAGCACTAGAGTTACCGACACTGGCCGCAGAACTGGCAGTTGACGCAGCAGCTGAAGCAACACTGGAAGCGGAATTGGCAACACCCACTGCAGCACTGGCATCACTAGCCAAACTGCCGGCCGTGCTGGCGGCGATACTCAAATCAACATCGCTTGGGTAATCACTAGCCGCACTCTTAATTGAGTTAGCAACACTTTCAGCACTGGTCGAGTCAGTCGCTACCGATTTAGCAGCCGAGCCGACAGTCGTTGAAACGTTGGCAGCGGCACTGGCGTTATCGCTCATATTGATGCCGGTGGCTACGGCACTCAAATCATTCAACGATTTGACAGCCGAGCTGGCGACAATTGAAGCAGCGTTAGCAACCGTTGAAGCAGCGTTAGCAGCCACACTAGCAGAACTAGCAACATTACTCTTACCAGCAGTGGCAGCGGAACTAGCGACTGAAGCTGCTGTTGAAGCTTTAATTGCAGCGGCACCGGCGTCTTTCGCAGCACTGGATGCAGTCGAGGCTAAACCTGAGGCGGTTAAAGTGGCAGTGCTTAAAGCTGGATCATTAGGATACTGACTAGCCATACTTGCAATGCTATTGGCAGTTGAACCAGTATTAGAAACGGCTTGGCTAGTTGACACAGCACTACCAGCAGCTGTGGAAGCTGTGTTAGAAGCGTTACTTGCATCATCGGTCATATGCTGCGTGTTAGCGGCATTGATCACACTGGTCAGACTATTCATAGCTGTTGAGGCGGCTACTGATGCTGACAAAGCAGCTACTGATGCGCTAGAAACAGCCGTGGAAGCAGCACTGAGATCAGCTGGATCTGTCCCTGCTAAACTGTTCTTCAGGCTTGAAGCAGTCGAGGCTTGGTCACTAGCTGTACTTGCCTGATTAATAGCTACCGTTGCAAAACTACCAGCGGCACTGGCCAGACTACCTAATCCCTTATCACTGCTATAGTCATTAGCCAAGTCAGAAGCTCCCTGTGCCATGACACTAGCACTTGTAACTTGGGTAGTGGCCGCTGATGCACTAGCGGCAGCACCACTAGCATCATCGCTTGCGTGCTGGATCATGGCTGCGTTCTTTAAATTGTCTGCTGAGTTCTTCAAATTAGTAATTGCACTGGCTGCGGCGGTTAAGTCCGTATTGGCATTACTGAATGCTGTTGAAGCAGATGATGCCGCAACACTATCGCCTTTGGTAACAGCATTACTGTAAGCCGTTGAAGCAGATGAAGCGACCGATGCCGCGGTTGAGGCAGCGGCTGATTGGCCTATAGCCGAATTGTTAATAGTTGCTAAACTAGTGTTTTGCCCACTTAATGTGGCATCACTTGGATAATCCTTGGCCAAACTATTCGTAACCGCTGAGTCACTCGCAATTACACTCATATCATTCTTGATGTGGGCACTTGTAGCAATGTTACCTAAACTGTTTAAAGCACTCAAAGCAGTCGAGGCTGCGGATGCTGCACTGGCAGCGATGGTTGCAGCCGAGCTAGCGGTTGAAGCGGCGGTACTGGCGGCACTAGAGTTACCGACATTGGCTGCAGAACTGGCAGTATTGGCAGCCGTTGAAGCAGCACTAGCAGCCGAATTAGCAACGCTCACTGCAGAACCGGCAGCACTAGCTAAACTACCAGCCGTGCTGGCAGTGCTACTCAAATTGGCATCGCTTGGATAATCACTAGCCGCACTCTTAATCGAGTTAGCAACACTTGCAGCATTAGTCGAGTCAGTCGTTGCCGAACTAGCAGCTGAGCTGGCAGCTGCTGAATTGCTTGCGGCGGCACTGCTATTGTCGTTCATGTTGGTGTTGGCAGCTGAGGTACTCAAATCATTCAACGATTTAATGGCATTACCAGCAACAATCGAAGCAGAGTTGGCAGCCGTTGAAGCGTCCTTAGCGACCAAGCTAGCGACACTAGCAGCGCCACTATCACCGGCATTGGCAGCGGAACTAGCAACTGAAGCCGCATTAGAAGCGCTAATTGCAGCATCACTGGCTACTTGTGCAGCGCTGGATGCAGTCGAGGCTAAATCTTTAGCGTTTGAAGCGATAGTGCTTAAAGCAGAATCACCTGAATACTGACTGGCCATACTTGCAATACTGTTGGCGGTTGAGCTGGTACCAGAAACGGCTTGGCTGGTTAAGGCAGCACTACCGGCAGCTGTCGAAGCAGCGCTAGCAGCGTTACTTGCGTCATCAATCATATGCTGCGTATTAGCAGCATTGACCACACTGGTTAGACTATTCATGGCTGTTGAGGCAGCTACTGAAGCTGTCGAAGCAGCTAACGAAGCTCTGGATACAGCCGTGGAGACGGCGCTGAATCCGGCTGAATCCTTGTT
Source organism: Secundilactobacillus hailunensis (assembly GCF_005405185.1). Lineage (GTDB taxonomy): Bacteria > Bacillota > Bacilli > Lactobacillales > Lactobacillaceae > Secundilactobacillus > Secundilactobacillus hailunensis. Next base: position 31,004 of record NZ_BJDO01000002.1, on the reverse strand, counting down.
GGACAGCAGATCGCTCATTTTTGCGTTTTCACTTGAAGCCGTTTTAGCTTGATCATTAGCCATACTTGCTTGGTTCGAAGCTATTGTTGCAAAACTACCAGCGGCAATGGTCAGACTGCTTAAAGCCGTATCACTGCTATAGTTCTTAGCTAAGCTAGCAACATTTTCTACCGTGGAACTGGCACCCTTGACCTGATTTGCGGCCACTCCAGCACTGGTGGCAGCACTAGTGGCATCATCACCTGCGTACTGAATCATAGCTGCGTTCTTTAAACTGTCTGCTGAATTCTTCAAATTCATAATTGCAGTAGATGCAGCAGTTAAATTCGTGTTGGCAGTACTAAGCGCTGTTGAAGCAGTCGCTGCCGCAGTATCATCACCTTTGGCAATGGCATTACTGTAAGCTGTTGAGGCAGCTGAAGCGGCAGCAGTTGCGTTAGAAGCAGCTGCCGATTGTAACGCAGCTGATCCGCTAACATTTGCTAAATCGGTATTTTGCTTGCTTAATGTGCCATCGTCTGGGTAACCCGCAGCCAAACTATTCGTAACCACTGAGTCACTCGCAATCACACTCAAATCATTCTTAATGTGCGCACTCGTAGCGATGCTAACCAGACTATTTAAGATATTGGTAACAGTAGCTGCAGCACTAGCAGCTGTACTTGAAGCCGCACTAGCCATGCTGGATGCAGCGCCAGCAGCACTGTAGTTACCGGCACTGGCAGCAGAATTGGCAGTTGAAGCAGCACTGGAAGCAACACTTGAAGCAGTATTGGCAATATTCGCTGCAGAACTAGCATCACTAGCCAAGCTGTTGGCCGTGCTGGCGGCAGTACTCATGTCATTGAACGATTGGGTGGCATTGCTGGCAACCGTGGAAGCATCACTAGCAACCACGCTAGCAGAACTAGTGGCACTACTCTCACCAGCACTGGCAGCGGAACTAGCGACTGTCGCTGCGCTGGAAGCGTTACTTGCGGCACCACTGGCTGTATGCGCAGCACTTGAGGCATTCGAAGCTATATCTTTAGCGGTTGAATTAGCACTGTTCAACGCAGTATCACTCGGATACTGGCTAGCCATACTTGCAATACTGGAGGCAACTAAACTAGCATTGGAAGCAATTTTATCAATTGCCGCAGCACTATCAGCGGCTGTGGAAGCATCTTTGGCTGCGTTGCTTGCATCATCATTAATGTGCGCCTTAGTGGCATCACTCAAAATGCTATTGATCTTGGCTCCCTCGTTCGCCGCAGTTTCAGAAGCCACTTTGGCTGCACTAGCTGCCGTGTAAGCGGCAGTTGAAGCAGAGCTTGCGGATGCACTTTCACCCGATTTTGCAAAGTCACTGGCTGCGCTGGCCGCACTGGATGCAGCGGTTGAAGCTGAGGCAGCTGATGTTGTCGCAGTATTAATTGCCGCACTGACACTATCAATTGCAGTCTTGGCACTGGCTAATGAACCATCGCTTGGATAGTTTGCGGCCATGCTGGCAATTGACGTTACAGCGGTGCTTGCATCACCTAACTGAGTTGCTACCGATGCGGAGGCTTCACTGGCTGTCCTAGCATTTGAGGCAGCAGCCGAGGCATCGTTATTAATGTGCGCCGTTGTGGCACCACTCAAAATGCCACTGATCTTGGCACCCTCATTTGCAGCAGTTGTGGAGGCCGACTTGGCTGCACTAGCTGCCGTGGAAGCAACTACTGATGCAGAGCTTGCAGACGCACTTTCACCTAATTTTGCAAATTCATTGGCTGCGCTGGCCGCACTGGATGCAGCGGTTGAGGCTGAAGCAGCTGACGTTGTTGCAGTATTAACTGCTGCACTGACACTATCGATTGCGGTCTTGGCAACAGATAATAAAACACCACTTGGATAATTTGATAACATGTTGGATATCGTTGTCGCGGCAGTACTTGCAGCACCTGACTGGATTGCTACTGACGCAGAGGCATCACTAGCTGTCCCAGCATTCGTTGTGGCAGTTGAAGCATCATCATTGATGTGCGCCGTTGTGGCACCACTTAAAATATCATTGATCTTAGCTCCCTCGGTTGAAGCAATTGCGGAAGCCGACTTAGCTGCACTGGCTGCCGTGGAAGCAGCAACCAAGGCAGAACTTGCTGAAGCGCTATTGCCCGATTGTGCAAAGTAACTGGCTGCACTGGCCGCATTCGAAGCGGCGGTTGAGGCTGATGTTGCCGTTGTTGTGGCAGTGTTAATTGCTGCGCTAACGCTGTCAATTGCAGTCTTCGCATTGGTTAACGAACCATCACTTGGATAATTTGCAGCCATGCTGGCGATTGACGTTGTCGCAGTATTTGCAGCACCTGACTGGATTGCTACTGATGCGGAGGCATTGTTAGCTGTCCCAGCATTTACAACGGCAGCGGAAGCATCATCATTGATGTGCGTTGTAGTGGCACTACTTAAAATACCATTGATCTTGGCACCCTCATCCGCAGCAATTGTGGAAGCCGATTTAGCTGCACTAGCTGCCATGGAAGCAGCTACTGATGCGGAGCTTGCGGATGCGCTGTTGCCCGATTGTGCAAATTCATTTGCCGCGCTGGCTGCACTGGATGCAGCAGTTGAGGCTGATGTCGCCGTTGTTGTAGCAGTGTTAATTGCCGCGCTGACACTATCAATTGCGGATTTCGCATTGACTAATGAACCATCGCTTGGATAGTTCGCGGCCATGCTGGCGATTGACGTTGCTGCGGTATTTGCAGCACCTGATTGAATCGCTACTGATGCAGAAGCATTACTGGTTACCCCAGCATTCACAGCAGCACCTGAAGCATCATCATTGACGTGCGCCTTGGTGGCATCACTCAAAATGTCATTGATCTTAGCAACCTCGGTAGCAGCAATTGTGGAAGCATCCTTGGCTGCACTAGCTGCCGTGGAAGCGGCAACTAAGGCAGAACTTGCTGACGCGCTATTGCCCGATTTTGCAAAATCACTCGCCATGCTGGCCGCATTCGAAGCAGCGATTGAGGCTGATGCAACTGATGTTGTCGCAGTATTAATTGCCGCACTGACACTATCAATTGCGGATTTCGCATTGACTAATGAACCATCGCTTGGATAGTTTGTAGCCATGCTGGCAATTGACGTTACAGCGGTACTTGCAGTCCCTGACTGAATTGCTACTGACGCGGAGGCATCGCTAGCTACTCCAGCATTCACGGTGGCAGCCGAGGCATCATCATTGACGTGCGCCGTTGCGGCACCACTTAAAATGTTATTGATCTTAGCGCCCTCGTTCGCAGCGGTTGCGGAGGCCACCTTGGCTTTGGTCGCTTCCGTTGAGGCAACAGCTGAAGCAGAACTTGCGGAGGCACTCTCACCCGCTTTAGCAAACTCACTGGCTGCGCTGGCCGCACTGGATGCGGCTGATGAGGCCGATGCAGCTGACGTTGCTGCGGTGCTGATTGCCGCGCTGACACTGTTGATTGCGGTCTTCGCACCGGCTAATGAACCATCACTTGGATAGTTTGCTGCCATGCTGGCAATCGAATCAGCAGCTGTAGAAGCAGTATTGGATACCCCAGCCACTGCTCCAGACGCTGTATTTGCGACCCCAGCATTTATAGTGGCAGCCGAAGCATCAGCATTAATGTGCGCTGTTGTGGCACCACTTAAAATATCATTGATCTTGGCACCTTCACTCGCAGCGGTCGTGGAAGCTGTCTTGGCATCACTAGCTGCCGTGGAGGCAACAGCTGAAGCAGAGCTTGCCGACGCACTATTGCCCGCCTGTGCAAATTCACTGGCTTCCTTGGCCGCGCTAGATGCGACTGATGAGGCCGAGGCAGCTGACGTTGTGGCGGTGTTGATTGCCACATTGACACTGTCGATTGCGTTCTTTGCACTGATTAATGAACCATCACTTGGATAGTTCGCTATCATACTACCAATTGAACCGGCAGCTGTAGAAACAGCATTGGATTCCCCAGCTACTGCTCCAGACGCTTTATTTGCAACGCTGGCATTCACCGCAGCCGCTGAAGCATCATTTCTTGCATGTGCACTGTTAGCATTGGCAATCTCATTAGCAAGTTTTCCTGCTTCTGTGGAAGCAATGCTTGATTGATTGTTTGCACTGTTTAATTGAACTGATGCAGAAGTTAACGCAGAGCTAACTGCTGCACTATTATTATTAGTTGCTGCTGTTGACGCATTATCCGCAAATGACTGGGCTGATTTAGCAGCGGATGCGGCAGCTGTTGAAGCAGCTTGAATAGCTGCACTAATACTATTGATCGCTGTTGATGCTGAAATAAGATCAGCATCATTTGAATAATCATTTAATAGGTTAGTAACGGAAGATACAGCAGTGCTAGCAGCAGTCGAATTAGTCGTTTGGTTTGCCGCTGTTGAAGCTGATGCAGCTGTTGATGCGACTACACTAGCATCTTGACCCATGTGCCAGTTATTAACCGTACTTTCAGTACCCGAAGCTAAAGTGGACTGATCAGTGGCAGTCTTTGCAGCATTCGCAGCTGAAGCTAAAGTGCTCGTAGTCACTGAATTAACAATGCTGCTTGCTGTGGCTAAATCACCATTGGCAAGTGCTGAACTCAATGCCGTTGAAGCAGCTTGAATAGCCGTAACAGCCGAATTAGCGGCTGTAACAGCACCACTAGCAACCGTTTGATTAGCAGCTAAACTCGTATTGTTGTCCGTTACACCAGTCGATGCAGCAACTGATGCGTAATCATTAATGGCTTTCGAAACGCTTTGAGATGCTGTCTTAATCGCATCGCTAGCTCTAGTAGCCGTTGTAACATCCGTTTGTGCTGAAGCAAGAGCACTGTTTAAGGTATTCGTGTAAGTTAAGCCAGTGAATGCGTTAGAATCACTCGTAATTGCGGAACTACCAGCGGTCACATTACTATTAGCGTTAAATGCTGACGAACCTGTATTAAAGTTCTGCACTAAATCGCTCACAGCTGAATAACTACCATTAGTAATTGCAGTACTCATGCTGTTGACCGCATTAGACATCCCGTTATAAGCAGCACTGGCCGCAGTTGAAACTGCACCAATACTATCTAGACTAGTCTTAGCGTTATTAAGTAGCGCTGCAACTGAAGCATCCGACTTATTAGTCTCGGCTGATGTCGATAAAGCATTATAGTTGTTTAATGCATTCTGGTAATCATTTGAAACGGCTGTTGAAGCAGCTGATAAATGATTAAGCGTTGAAGTTGCGGATGCTACGGAGGTTGCTACGCCTACTTGATCGGCAAGTATGGCAGCTTGTCCGCTTAACGTTGCTGCAACACCTGAAATATCTTTCAATTTAGCAGCTGCGGTTGCCAAACTAGTAAGTAAGTCTGACATACCTGATGCGTTATTAGCTGTATCAGCGGTCTTGATTGCATCAGAAAGTGACGTTACAGCCTTGTAAGCGGTATTGGCGCCAGTGTTTGCAGTCTGTAAACTATTAACAGCTGTTGTTAAGCTACCCATGAGTGAGGCCAAACTGGTACCACTGGTCAAATAACCACTGGCCGTTGTCTGAGCACTTGTGAGTAAATCGGCACCTGCCTTAGCAGTGTTATCAATGCCCGTTGATGTTGGAGTTGCCGATGCTAGCGTTGAGTTAGCTACGGAAACTGCATTGTCAATGGTGATTCGGTTGGAAGCACTTGTAAGGTTATTATTTGCCGTCGTCGTTGCTGTACCTGCAGCCGTTGATGCTGTATTAGCAGCTGTTAACGCATTACTAATAGGAGTCTGTGCATCATTGTATGTTGCAGCAGCTCCGTATGAACCAGCGTTAATATCATTTTCAAGTGAATTATAAATGTTATTTAGATTGGTCCTTTGTGCCTGAACGGCTGTCAATGACGCATTTAAGGCAGCTAATGTATCTGTAACGGTTCCGTTAGCCGTGCTTAATTGGGCATCAGACCCACCATAACTTGTTACGCCACCACTAATTCCATTCAAACCGGCACTTACTGACTGAATAGCGTTACTTAAACTAGCAATCGTAGTATTAACATTTGCGATTGCAGTCTTAGCTGATAGATCAGCTTGAAGTGCTGCATTGACAACTGCGGCAGATGCAGAAGCTGTGGAATATTTGGTGTAGGTATCACTCATCGTCCCAGCAAGAGAGTCGAATGAACCAGCACTTGTTAAAGCACCGATAAACGCTGAGGCCATACTTCCTAAGTTAGCCATACTTCCTAAGTTTTGAGTAAGACCTGCAGCTATTTGGGTATTAACCGCGTTACTTACAGCTTGTCCAGAAGTTACCAAAGTACCCGCAGCATTGCTTGCGGCATTCATAGAATTAACCAATCCACTTAATAAAGCTGACCCGGTGGCATTAAAATTAGCATTTGAAGTGTAATTATTAGTGGTAATCTGTTTAGCTTGCGTCGTGAACTTAGCATTAGCGCCACTCATACTTGTAGAAAGTGACGGGAAGTTTATTACACCACTTATGGAAGTTTTGGGAGACGAGAATCCAGTGACGCCCATACCATAATTGGTCCCTGATCCTGCTGAAGCGTAATATTGAATCATTTTACTTGTTGCTGCACTCATATCAGTTAGTGCAACTAGTGCGGCCCCAAGATCTTTGCTGTCTCTCGCTGTATTTACAGCCGTTGACGCCTCAGTGTAAGCTTTGCCCATCGAAACGGTGTCGGTGTTAACAGCAGCCATAATGCTATTTAATTTAGTAAGAGCACTAGATACAGTGGCTAAACTAGCCCCGCCAGTGGCCGCCAAACTAGCAGATATCACGGGTAACGCTGCACTTAACGCAGGCCACACCGTCATAGACTTTTCATATCCAGCTAATGCATTTGAATACGTTGTTGCTTGCGCTGTAATAGCCGTAGAAGCTGTTGCGTAAGCAGCAGTCTCTAGCGTATTTAGGTGACTAACAGCTGAACTTCCAGCAATACTTGCAGCATTCAAAGAGTCAAGTTGATTCTGGAGTATTGCAGTATTTGAAATAATAATTGTTTTATTGAACATCGACGCAAGAGCCTCAGAAACAGCGATAGCCGAAGCGTTTGCTGCAGACAAGCTATTATAAACAGATGTCATAGAAGTAACGGCAGTAGCACCCACTAAGTTCGGATATTGCGTTAATCCCGCAACTATCCCACTAACTTCTTTAGCCTCAGCAGTAAAAGAAGATGCGGCGCTCGAAGCATATGGCATGATGATATTGGCAAAAGAATTAAGTTGATTATCCGCTGCCAAGTTCTGCTTAGTTGCATTTGACGCATAAGACGTAATACTGTTCGATAGATCATTAAACTGCTTCATTAAATTCTGAACAGATGTCGAATTCGTTGCAGCATTAAGACTATTCAAAACACCTGTTAAGCTTTTGGTCATACTTAAAACCGCATTAGAATAAGAGGTGAGTGCCTGGGGTGTAGCTGTACCATAAAAGGCATTATAGATAGCAGTCATTGCAATGAAAATATTCATTAAAGAGGCACTCGAACTGGCAAATCCGTTTGAACCAGCGTAAGTTGCTGCCATTCCCAAAGAATAGTCTGCGTTTATATTAGTAATGGCATTAGTAAGCAAAGTTAAATTATTGGTTGCTGAAGTTATCGAATTCGACATTTCCTGCTGTTCAGGCGTCAACGATCCCGCCTTAACCGGTGGCGTCCTCAAAACAACTGAATCTCTCCCAGCAGAAGCAGCACCGCTCGTAGAACCTGCACTAGTCAAACCATTACTAGAATTTGCCCCAGCACTAGCACTGGTCTGTTTGTCAGAAGCTGACGTACTACCAGCGCTTGCGGAAAATGCTCCCGTACTGTCACTCTTAACAGGTTGAACCGCTGTTGGTGTACCACTGTTAGCGCTAACATTTGCATTTTTACTTTCAGTCGAACTGGCCACAGTTATCCCTGCAGATTCGGCAGTTTTAACAGCTGTCTTTTGGGCATCATCTGAAGCGAGTTCATTAGTTGCTTTATCAGTGACATCATCCGCAACTTTAACGGCGATACTGGCGTCATCAGAAGCCGCGCTTGAAGAAACGCTGCTTGGTGAGGCAACGCTGGTATCAGCAGCCATACTGTTGGTGGTTGCTGCCGTGGCACTTTGCTGAAGCGTGTATGTGTTAGCTTGAAGCGACTGGCCCGCACTATCAGCCTTCGCCGTTGTATCCGGTGAATTATTCTTAGTCGTTGTAACCGCATCAGCTTGCGCGGTATTGCCATCATCGATCACGTAGGCACTGATAGTAGTAAAAAACAGCAGAATGGCAGAGTACATCCATCTCTTGCCAGCCTTAAACATCTTGTAATGACGCTTTTCCGTCACGTCATCTTGGTCCTTTAAATTTCTGAACCTACTGCTCATCTCTAACTCCCCCTTAGAAAAACTGCACTTAACTCATGATGAGATCTGCATCATATTTTTTAACTTCATTACTTAAGAAATAGTCGAAAGCGGTCTGCTCACTGTCGAACCACCTGTGCTGACCATCGTAATCCATGATTTCAAAACTGGTCTGCACGATTGGCCATTCGTTAGGCCCCTTACCATCCAAGTGTTGCCACATAAATGATGATTGGGCACCAACCTTACCTTCACCATTGTAAAAGGTGATGTGTGAGAGGCCGCCAAACGTGGTGTAATAGCGGGTAGCTGACCGAAAACCGCGCCAGTCCCAAATATCTGACACCACGTTTTCTTCACGCCGGTCGAGATAGTTTAACATGGACACTTGACCTAACGGCTGTTCACCGTAAAGGTCAATATCGATCATTGTTCGGCCATAGTCTACACCATCACGCTTGGCACGTGCCAATGCAAAATCGGTACCTTCCAAATGGTACCTGGTTTTGTCGATTTCCGGATTATAACGGTAGTGAACGATTTTTTCAGGCATATCCACAGTTCCTAAAAATACGTCGTACATATTCAGCAAATCACCACTATCTAACCCGTAATCTTTGAGGTGGGCATGCTGGTTAGGAAAATAGCCCCGAACCACGATTTTAGCTGGATTGCCGGCATCCTTTTCTTTTTTTACAGTCGCCGCAACTGTCGGGTCCAAGTTAGGATTATTTGATTTATCAACGTATAATTTCATAACTGTCCCTCCAATTGTTTCATCCGCTTAAAGTACTTCACGGACTTTGGCCCACGCCAGGTAATTTCGTTAGCCCGTTGGCCAAGCTGGAATTGGGTATCCATCTCACCCTTATAAGCAACCCCATACCGTGGTAGGTCAAAATGCTGCTGATACAGCTCCGGCCATTGCTTGTTGGCATCAGCAATTAACTGCTTCCAAGCATCCCAAACCGTTTCCTCATAGTAACGGGAACTCAGATCATAGGCTTGATCAGAAAGCTCCTGCAATTTTTTATCACTGCTAAAAACTTCGTAAAAGCGATCCGCCATTTCTTTAACGAACAAACTTTCCTCACCCTGTGGTGCCCAGCGAGTCAAGTAACCGTTCTTACCGTGAACCACCAGATCGTTGGGACCATAATTAACGTCCGTCGAAATGGCTGGTTCACCGTTCGCCATGGCTTCCATCATGGAAATATTGAAGCCTTCCATGATCGAAGCTAAGGCATAAACTTGGTGGCGCCGATGAATGCGGTAGAGTTCGTCACGATCTGTAACATAGTTGTGTAACGTCACCACATCGGACTCGATTCGGCGAACCTTGGTAATATCGTCGGTTGGCTGATCATGATCATCTAACATGGTCGGCTTGGCTAATTTAAACTCTTCAAATAACTTCAACAAGTCGCGATTAGTCTGATTATTATTGCTGCCATCAAAGTAACCATAAACGTCTAGATGGGCGTTCAACCCAGGATGTTCGCGGTTAGCAATCATCAGCGCCTCGGTTACCGCGTTGATCCGCTTATCGGGTGCCCGCCGGACGATCATCAAAACGGAGTGCGGATCACGGTCAGCCATTGGCACGCGGTCTAAATCACGAATAGCCTGTGGCACAACACCAACGGGAATCGTAAAGCCCTTAGCAGCTGATTTATACCGTTTATTGACATCTCTACGCTGCTTATTGGTGGCCGAAACTACGGCGTTAAAGCGATTAATGTTCATTAAATCATATTCATAGTTATTGTTGGCATCGGTAGTCATCACATCCCGGGTATCCGAAGCGTGCAGGTTATGCAGATGTAAGACCTTATAGGCTGGCTGTTCCATGTTGATCATGCCATCGCTAGCACCACTGCTCCGATCAGAGATGAAGACGTTAGGCGTCTTTTCACTAAAGAAATCATTGTTTAAATCATTTAAAAATTCCTTAGTCAATTCATCAAAGGAATCCAATACGTACGTGAACCCGTTTGGTTTGACTAAGCGGTAGCCAGTAATAATGGCTTCATCCTTGGGGGTCTCAAATTTGCCTGCTTTGAAGTCCTCACCGTTTAACTTAGCATTCGCTTTGCGTTGCCCCTCTGCTTCAAAGAATTTCCGTTTCCGCAAGTTGATCTCGCTTGGCCGCAATGGCTTTTTACGTAAGAATTCTTCGATCACCGGACGCCCATCTAAGTCTAAATAAACGTTGGTATTCGGTGTTCCATCAGGATCAACGTACTGGGTTTTAGAGACAAAACCGCGGGTATCGTAAAAATCCACCTTATACAAATTACCAAAATGTTCGAACACTTCGGTGAAAGTCACAATGTTATCATGTTTGGGATCCGTATGAATCCGGCCCATAAACTTTTGCTTATCGGTATCTTCCCAGACTAAAGTCGTGTCTGGCTTATTTTTATCCGCTTCAAGCACAGCGGGTGTGCGTCCGCCCCAGTCCACATCTTTAGCGTGAACTGGATGTTCCGGCACGTATTCTGTCTGGGCGTAATAATCAAATAGGTTGATCAGCTCAGCGTCATTAACGCCCCATGCTAAAATATCCCGATGCCCGGTTTGGGTATAGGTTCGAGTGACGATCTTAAATGAGACTTGATTCTTCCGAAATAGTAATCCCCGTTGCACTTGCGCATGTTCAATTCCTGAGCCTTGCTCGGCAACCCGTTCATTCACAAAAAAATACATACTATGTACCCCCCCTACATAGCTCAACAATCTTTCCAGAAATAAATTGCTTTTAAATATAACTATTAATAATATTAAGGCTTTATTCCAATAATGTATAACTAACTTCGATTATACTAAAAGTAAGCAAAAAAGAACACTCATTTGGCTAAATAATTAGAACAAAAATATCATAATGGCTTATTTTTATAATTATCACAGGTAGTCAAAAAAGTTCCAGTAAGAACCGGAAATTCACCGGTTCTTACTGGAACTAATTTTAGTTGATTTAAATTGAATGTTATTTACTCTTGACTGTTTTAGCAGTTTGATCCGCCATCCGTTGTTTATCACGCTTCAAGACTGGTCCTAAATACTGACCGGTATAGCTTTCCTTGACCTTAGCAATGTCTTCTGGTGTCCCAGTCGCAACTACTTGGCCGCCACCGTCGCCACCTTCAGGCCCTAAATCGATCAAGTAATCCGCCGTCTTGATCACATCCAAGTTATGTTCAATGATCAAGACCGTATTGCCCTTATCCACTAGACGATGCAAAACCACTAACAGGCGTTTGATGTCATCCGTGTGCAGTCCGGTCGTTGGTTCATCAAGAATGTAAAAGTTCTTACCATCGGCCTTCTTCTGCAGTTCTGAAGCCAGCTTCATCCGCTGGGCTTCACCACCAGATAACGTGGTTGCTGCTTGACCTAACGTCACATAACCTAGGCCAACATCGTGAATCGTTTGCAGCTTGCGGGTGATCTTCGGAATGGCACTGAAGAAGTCCAGTGCTTGATCTGCCGTCATGTTCAGAACATCAGAAATATTCTTACCCTTATACTCAACTTCCAAGGTTTCAGAGTTGTAGCGGGAACCATGACAAACTTCACAAGGCACATAGACGTCTGGCAAAAAGTTCATTTCGATCTTTAAGATCCCATCACCGTGACAAGCTTCGCAACGGCCACCCTTAGTGTTAAAGCTGAACCGGCCCATTTGATAACCCCGCAATTTAGCTTCGGTGGTCTGAGCGAACAGCCCACGAATGTCACCAAAGACACCCGTGTAGGTGGCTGGATTGCTTCGCGGTGTCCGACCAATGGGACTTTGATCAATATTGATAACTTTCTCAATGTTCTTGATACCGCTAACTGACTTATACTTCCCAGGCTTTTCTGAGTTGTGATTAAGCTTCTGCGCCAGCACCCGCTTTAAGATCGTGTTGACCAGCGTCGACTTACCAGAACCAGAGACCCCAGTCACCACCACAAATTCACCCAGGGGAAAATCAACGGTGATGTTCTTCAGGTTATTTTCAGCCGCCCCGGTAATCCGAATCTTCTTGCCGTTACCTTTACCACGTTCGGTTGGTACTGGTACAAACTTCTTCCCCGACAGGTATTGACCAGTCAACGACTTCTTGACCCGAGTTACCTGTTTCGGCGTTCCGGCAGCCATGACTTCACCACCATGTTCACCAGCCCCTGGTCCAATATCGATCAGATAATCTGAAGCTAACATAGTGTCTTCATCATGTTCCACCACGATCAGGGTGTTCCCTAAATCACGCATCTTTTTTAATGAAGCAATCAGCCGGTCGTTATCTCGTTGGTGCAACCCAATTGAGGGTTCATCCAGAATATAGAGAACGCCTGATAAGTTCGAGCCAATTTGAGTCGCCAGCCGAATTCGTTGAGCTTCCCCACCGGATAAGGTTCGCGCTGAACGACTCAGCGTCAAATAATCTAACCCAACGTTTTCCAAAAAGGTCAACCGATCCCGAATTTCCTTTAAGATTGGTTTAGCAATGGTTGCGTTTTGTTCGCTAAACTGTAATTTTTCAAAGAATGGTAATTCCTTACTGATCGCCAAATCAGAAACTTCACCGATGTGCTGACCACCGACTTTAACGGCCAGCGCTTTACGGTTCAGCCGGTAACCATGACAGGTCTGGCAGGTCAATTCACGGAAGTACTGCTGCATCTGGCCCTGAGTAAAGTCCGAACCATTGTGATACCGCCGTTCCACGTTGTTAACGACTCCTTCAAATGGGGCATCCGTTTCTCGGACCCCACCAAAATCACTGTCTAAAAAAAAGTGGTAATTCTTGCCCTTCGACCCGTACAAAACAAATTGCTGGTCTTTGGCAGATAGCTTCTCCCAAGGGGTATCCATGTCGATACCAGCTTGTTTGCAAGCCTGACGCAGCATTTCCGGATAGTATTTAGAACTGGAATTCCAAGGTGCCAATGCCCCTTCATTCAACGTTTTAGTCCTATCAGGCACGATCAAATCAGGATCCACTTCCAGCTTCATCCCCAGACCATCACAGTCGGGACAGGCACCATATGGCGCGTTAAACGAAAATAGCCGTGGTTCCAGTTCACCCACCGTAAAACCGCAGATGGGACAGGCATAGTGTTCAGAAAACATAATTGGTTCGCCATCGATCAAATCAGCAACGGCATAACCGCCACTTAAACGTAGCGCTGCTTCAAAAGAATCAAACAGTCGCGAACGAATGCCTTTCTTAACGACGATTCGATCGACCACGATATCAATGGAATGCGACTGGTTCTTATTGAGATCAATCGTTTCATCAACGTCGTGGACCTCGCCATCAACACGAACCCGCACAAAACCTTCTCGTTTAATTTTATCGAAAACCTTTTTATGCTGGCCTTTTTTGCCACGCACAATTGGTGAGAGAATCTGCAGCTTAGTGCGTTCAGGCAAAGACAGCACCCTATCCACCATCTGTTCAACTGATTGACTAGTAATCTCAGTCCCGTCGTTAGGACAGATTGGTGTCCCAACCCGAGCCCACAGCAGCCGTAAATAATCGTTGATCTCAGTCACGGTTCCCACCGTTGAACGGGGGTTTTTAGAGGTCGTTTTTTGATCAATTGAAATTGCGGGTGAAAGCCCATCGATCGAGTCCACATCCGGCTTATCCATTTGACCTAAAAATTGGCGAGCGTAAGAAGATAGACTTTGGACATAGCGCCGCTGCCCCTCAGCATAAAGCGTATCAAAGGCCAGTGAACTCTTACCAGAGCCCGATAAACCGGTCACCACGACCAATTTATTTTTGGGGATCTTGACGTTAATGTTCTTTAAGTTATGGGCTCTTGCCCCGTGAATATCAATATAATCATTTGCCAAAAACAATCGCTCCCTCGTTACCCATCTAATTCAGCTTTTAATTCCAGTACAGTATCACGCAGCGTTGCGGCGTGTTCGAAATCGAGTTTCTTAGCCGCACTGCGCATTTCATCTTCCAGTCGTTTGATCATGTCTTTTTGCTGCTCCAGTGTCATGGATTCAAAGTCAGTTTCAACAAAGTCATCCTTCTTGCCGGCATTCTTATCCGGCTTAGTCACACTGATCAAATCACGAATATCCTTCTTGATTGTCTTCGGTGTAATGTGATGTTTCTTGTTATAAGCCGTTTGAATCTTTCGCCGCCGAGCGGTTTCATCCATCGCTTTTTTCATGGAATCCGTCACCGTATCAGCGTACATAATAACCGCACCATGAACGTTCCGCGCAGCCCGGCCCATGGTTTGAATCAGGGACCGTTCGTTACGCAGGAAGCCTTCCTTATCGGCATCCAAAATAGCGACTAAGGAAACTTCAGGAACATCAATTCCTTCACGTAACAGGTTGATGCCGACCAGCACATCGTACTTGCCCAACCGTAGATCACGGATGATCTGGGTCCGTTCCAGCGTTTTAATATCACTGTGCAGATAAGCCACTTTAATGCCCAGATCCTTGAGATAATCACTGAGATCCTCAGCCATCTTTTTAGTTAACGTGGTGACAAAGACCCGTTCGTTGGCATCGACGCGCTTATTGATTTCACCAACCAAGTCATCCATCTGCCCCATGATTGGCCGCACTTCAACCGTTGGATCCAGTAATCCAGTTGGTCGAATGATTTGCTGAACCACTGTATTCGTCTGGTCCATCTCATAATCACCGGGTGTGGCCGACATATAAACCACCTGGTTAATGTGTTTTTCAAATTCATCTAGTTTTAACGGCCGGTTATCCAGTGCACTTGGCAGCCGGAACCCATAGTCGATCAACTGCTGCTTCCGAGAGCGGTCACCATTATACATTCCGCGAACTTGCGGCATGGTAACATGGGATTCGTCCACTACCAACAGGAAATCTTTCGGGAAGAAATCTAGCAAGGTGTACGGTGGCTCCCCAGGTTTACGACCATCCATGAAGCGTGAATAGTTTTCGATCCCGTTGGTGTAGCCCATTTCCCGCAGCATTTCAATATCATAAGTAGTTCGTTGCTTAAGCCGCTGAGCCTCTAGTAGCTTACCTTCTTTTTCAAAGTGGGCTAGACGATCCTTTAATTCAGCTTCAATCCCAGTAATCGCACGGTCCATGATATCATCGTTAGTCATAAAGTGAGTCGCCGGGAAAATCGCTACGTGATCGCGATCACCGACAATTTCACCCGTTAAGGCATCCACTTCACGGATTCGGTCGATCTCGTCACCGAAGAATTCGATTCGCAGAGCTTTTTCATCATGGGAAGCCGGGAAGATTTCCACCACATCGCCGTGAACCCGGAATCGGCCACGCTGAAAATCGATATCATTACGTTCGAATTGAATATCCACCAGCTTGCGCATCAGGTCATTGCGTTCAATTTGCTGACCGACGCGAAGGGACACTGTGTGGTTCTTATATTCGGTGGGATCCCCTAAACCAAAGATCGATGACACCGACGCCACCACGATCACATCGTTGCGTTCCAACAACGAACTGGTTGCGGAGTGCCGCAGCTTATCAATTTCATCATTAATTGAAGAATCCTTTTCAATGTACGTATCACTAGATGGCACGTACGCTTCCGGTTGGTAATAGTCATAGTAACTGACAAAATACTCAACCGCGTTATTGGGGAAAAATTCCTTAAATTCACCATAAAGTTGGCCAGCCAGCGTCTTGTTATGAGACAAGATCAGCGTTGGCTTATTCACGTTTTTGATCACGTTGGAAATAGTAAAAGTTTTCCCAGTTCCAGTCGCGCCTAACAGTACCTGAGCCCGCTTACCTTGGTCGATACCTGCCGTCAATTCCTTGATAGCTTCAGGCTGGTCACCTGTTGGCTGATACTTTGAAACTAGGTCAAACTGACGATCTTCCTGCCGTTCAATCATAAATGGAATACCCCCTTAATTTCAGTACACGTTAAAAGCAGGAAAGCAGCTGCCTTCCCACATGCGTTCGTCTATTCTAACATAGCGAACATATTTTCGCCAACAAAAGTATTAGGTATTGCTCGTAGTCATATAAAGCTTGATATAACAGCCTTTTGACGTTCAAATTACCTATAGCGCCTTTTGATAAATCACCGCATCCATGAACACTGAGCCAGCCTTCGTTCGCGTTTCGCTGACGGGTTCAAATTGCGCCTGAGTGTAAAATTGCTGACTATCCTGGTCTGCTTTAAGCACCAGTAATTGCACCTGCACGGCGGTCAATTTTTTCAACGTCGCTAAAACTTGGTTAAGGATCTGATGACGTTCACTAGCCGAGATGCTGGTGTCATCAACAAAGAATTGCCCTAACCAAACTAGTTGGGGTGCTGGATAATCAATGGTTAAATCAATCGTTGCGACTAGCTTATCAGCCTTAAATAACCCTAAATAATGTTTCTGATCAGCGGTAGCTTCACTGGCAACCTCATCTAGATCAGCAATGGCTTCCTGTTTAGTCAGCTGATGGTCCAAAAATAAATCAAAGTAGTCGCGCTGCTGTTTTTGCAACCGATAGATCTGATCCTCATCGTCATGTGTCAGCTCCCGAACGTCGTACGAAAGCTGGTTAGCGAGTTGTTTAGCAAGTGTCTGCATAATGGTATCCCCTTTTTAGTTTACAGTTTGACTTTATTATATCGTTTAACGCAACAAAAAGATGGAATGGCCGATAACCATTCCATCTTTTTATCATTTTATAACCGACTGCATTTACTTAACAGTTGCTCCACTGTCAGCTAATGATTCAATATACTTAAACACTTGTTGACTAGCGATACCGCCGTCACCGACCGCCGTCGTAATTTGACGCAGGTCTTTGACCCGGACATCACCAATTGCAAAAATACCGGGAACCTTAGTTTCCATGTGGTCGTTGGCTTCGATCCAGCCCGTTTTATCGGTAATCCCAAGATTCATGAACTGCTCAGTCTTAGGTAAGATGCCAACGTAAATGAAGACCCCGCTGGCATCAATCGTTGTTTCTTCACCAGTCTGGTTGTTCTTAACTTTCACGCCAGTCACTTTTTGGTCGTCACCAAGGATTTCCTCAACATTGCTGTTCCAGACAAAGTTCATCTTCTCGTTAGCAAACGCCCGGTCTTGAATGACCTTTTGTGCCCGTAATTGATCGCGACGATGAATCACCGTGACCTTAGAAGCTAATTGCGTGAGGTAAAGCCCCTCTTCAACGGCAGAATCACCACCGCCGACCACGATGACTTCGCGACCTTTAAAGAAGGCCCCGTCACAAACCGCGCAGTACGAAACCCCACGGCCACCATAGGCTTCTTCACCAGGAACCCCTAATTTACGGTATTCAGAGCCAGTCGCAATCACGACGGCTTTGGTTTCATAAGTTTCCGTATCAGTGGTCACAACCTTAGTGGCACCGTGATCCTCAACGGATTCCACACTGCCATAAGCATACTCAGCACCAAACTGAGTGGACCCCTTATACATATCCTCTGCTAAATCAGGACCCAGCACTGATGAAAAACCGGGATAATTTTCAATTGCTGCGGTGTTATTCATCTGACCGCCATAAATTCCGCGGTCTAACATGAGTACGGATAAGTTGGCACGGGATGCATAGAGCGCGGCGGTCATTCCACCGGGACCTGCACCAATTACAATCACATCATACTGTTTAGCCATACGACTTCCCCTTTCAGCGCAACACGTGCGACACTCATTAATTTAATTGCTTACTGTAATTTTTGACAAAATTCAGTTTACTATCTTTTTGTAAGTTTGTCGAGTAATCCGACTGCCAGCAAAATAGCCTGTTAAAATTCGGAACGGCCTTCACGCATCATTAAGTCAGAAATGGCCGTGCGAATGTCTTTGCCTTCATAGAGTACTTGGTAAATAGCACCGGTAATTGGCATCTCAACGCCGCGCTGTTTAGCTAATTCATAAGCAGCCTTAGTCGTGGCAACCCCTTCAATGACCATGCCCATGGTATCAATCACTTCTTGCAGGCTCTGGCCCTTACCCAGTTCATCACCGGCCCGGTAGTTACGGGAATTTTCACTGGTCCCAGTCACGATAATGTCACCGACACCCGCTAACCCAGTAAAGGTCTGTGGGTTGGCCCCAAATGAAGCGCCTAGCCGTGAAATTTCAGCTAGTCCACGGGTCATTAAAGCCGCCTTGGCGTTATCGCCGTAGCCTAACCCGTTTAAAGCACCAGTGCCCAGCGCAATGATGTTTTTCAGGGCAGCCGCAATTTCCACACCGATCACATCGCTGTTGGTGTAGACCCGGAAATAACGGTTCATAAACAGCTGCTGAACGTGTTTAGCAGCGTCCGCGTCCGTGCTGGCTGCAGTCACCAGTGTAATGTCGCGTTTAGCAACGTCTTCAGCATGACTTGGTCCTGATAGCACTGTGATCGATTTTCTAAGTTCAGCTGGAATCTCCTCTGCTAGGATCTCAGAGACCCGCTTGTAAGTCCCCTGCTCAATCCCTTTGCTGGCGTGAATCAACTGAGGCTTGGTCTGTAATTCTTCCAGTACCTGTTTAACGTCACCCGCCACAGAACGAACGGCCTTGGTTGGCACAACGAACAACACGGTGGTTGCCCCCGTTAACGCCTGCTTTAAATCTGAATAGGCTATCAGGGTTTCAGAATACGTAAAATCTTTCATATAATGCGTATTAGTGTGCTTTTCGTTAAGCTCTTTGACTTGTTTTGGATTGTATGACCAGAGTGACACTTCATTGCCATTTTCATCCAATAGATTAGCTAAGATACTGCCCCAAGAACCTGCACCTAATACAGCAATTTTTTCAGACATAGTAATTACTCCTTAGTTTTTAGCCTGCTGGGCCTTTTTTGAAAACGGATTACCGTCCAGATACATAGGAACCTGCGTACCAAGCCGGCGACGGTAAATCATGAGTCCAATTGCACCAATAAACAATATTACGGATAACAGCTGTGATATTCGAATCGTGTTAAACAGCATTAAGCTATCCGTTCTCATTCCTTCAATAAAGAAACGGCCAAACGAATACCAGATGACATAGCTCAGGAACACTTCACCCTGTTTAAACAGCCCCGGTCGATGCCGTAAGCTCATCAGGACAATAAAACCCAGAATATCCCAAGTCGACTCATACAAGAAAGTCGGCTGACGGTATGCCCCGTTGATCAGCATCTGGGAGATAATAAAATGCGGTAGATGTAACCCCTGAAGAAAGCTCAGACTGGTAATCTGGCCAAACGCTTCCTGGTTCATAAAATTACCCCAGCGGCCAATGCCTTGTCCCATGATCACCGTTGGCGCAGCAATATCGAGCATTAGCCAAACCGGAATAAAGCGCGACCGGCAAAAGAAGAAGACCACGATGCCGGCTCCAATCAAAGAACCATACACGGCAATTCCGCCATCCCAGATTCGAATGATCTCTGCCGGATGCTGGGAATAATAGGGCCATTCAAACGCCACGTAGTAGATCCGGGCTGCAATAATGGCCGCTGGTAGTGCCCATAAAATCATGTCGTAGATATCATCGGCTAACACGTTTCGCCGACCGCCTTCACGAACGGCCAATGTCACCGCAATAATCACGGCACTGGCAATAATGACGCCATACCAATGAACTTGAATCGGTCCCAGATGAAACGCAATGGGATTTAGTGCTGCGAGAATTCCCTGCAAGGATGCCACCTCTTAACTTTCACTTATTATTAATGTTTATTTCTCGTTGGAATTTTTCTTGATCAGTCGGTTGAGGTTCTGATCAAACACTTTGGTTGCGTCATAACCCATTGAACGGGCCCGGAAGTTCATGGCCGCGGCTTCAATGATGATGGCTAAATTCCGACCCGTTTTAACGGGAATCGAAATCTTAGGGATCTCAACGTCAAAAATCTTTTGGGTTTCGGAATTATTTCCTAGACGATCAAACTTCTTATCCCGAGTCCACGCTTCTAGGTGGACGATCAGTTCAATATCGGTTTCACTGCGAACCGCACCGGCACCAAATAGATTCATCACATCGATGATCCCAATACCACGAATTTCCAATAGATGTGACAAAATCGCGGGTGCTTCACCAATTAAGGTCTGTTCATCTTGTTGATAGACTTCCACCCGGTCATCAGCAATCAGCCGGTGACCACGCTTAACCAGTTCCAACGCGGTTTCACTCTTACCGACACCGGAATCACCGGTAATCAAGACCCCGACACCGTAGATATCAACTAAAACACCGTGCAGTGACTGGCGTTCAGCCAATTTACCTTCCAGATAGTTGGTCATGTTACTCAAAACTCTGGAAGTCGTCATTTTAGTGCCCAGAATTGGAATGTTGGTTTCCTTAGCCGCCTGCAGTAATTCTTCCGGCGGTTCAAGCTGCGTTGAGATTACAAACGCGGGCGTTTCAGGCTGGCACATCTGCCGCATGACTTTTAAGAGATCATCATGACTCATGCCCTTCGCAAAGGAGGTCTCAGTGATCCCCAATAGCTGAATCCGTTTAGCTGGGTAGTAGTTAAAGTAACCCGTTAATTCAAGCCCTGGCCGTGAAATATCACTGGTCGAGATCTTCCGGTCAGCTAAGAAATCATCGCCGTAAAGCACGTCTAGGCGAATATTTTTGACTAATTCTGCAACTGTTACACTTTCTGCCAAATTATTGACCACTACTGGTACACGATGTGCATGAACTAAAGCGCTGTCACTTTAGTTTCCCGGTTAGCCACCGGGGATTTTATACTCCGTTTAAACATCATTCTCATCAGAAACCATTTTAGCTAACACCAGCCAGTAGTGGCTCGCCCTTCTTTCCAAATCTGGTCCTCATGAGAAATACGGAGGTGATTATCACTCTTTACTCTGCTTATGGCCGTGACCGACGTAATTGGAAATGACGGCGTTACACAGCGACATCAAAACGGCCACTAACAGCGCCGTTCCAAATGAACTGAAATGAAAGTCATTACCAATTAACATTGAGGTCAGCTGCAGCATTGCCCCGTTGATCACGATGCTGAATAAGCCCAGCGTCACCACGGTGATTGGCAGTGATAGAATTTGCAGCACTGGTTTCACTAATGCGTTTAACACCGATAAAACCACACTGGCTAATAACGCGATCCACGGACTGGCCACGTAAAAACTGGTACTTAAAAAACCAGCTAGTGCCATAAATAACACGGCGTTGATTAAAATCCGAGCCCAAGCTTTCATAGTCTACAACTCACTTTTTATCAGTGTCTTCTTCAGTAACATCATGAAGTTCTTTTCGCGAACGTGACTGCTGTCCTGAACCCCAAAAAGTCGTGTGATGGCTGGTACCAGAATCTTCTGGGATCAATACGGTGAGCAGTAGATAAACGAGTATGCCAAATAAAATTCGCCCTAGAAAAATCGATAAAACCACATAAATGACCCGCACCAGGGTTTTATTAACACCAAAGTACTCGGCTAAGCCGCCCAGGACACCAGTTAATATTCGGTTTGGCGAACGTGTAAGCCGTCGTTTGCTATTCATCAAAAAATCACCTCATTTCTAGTTACCACTTATCAAATAAGTGAACTGCTCTGCAACCTTTAATCATGATAAACGAGTAACTGGATAGTCACTACTAGAATCATTATACCTGCTCCTTGGGATATGAACAATTCAACATTACTTTAACACGCTTTTTTACTTCATTAAATTCAACTGTCTAAGCCCTAATGAGCAGCGTAAAAACCATAAAAGCCAGTCGTCATCATTATAATGGCTACTGGCTTTAACATATATCACTTCATTAACTTTAATTCAACAATTTGACCCGTTTTTAGATAAACGATCCATTCACCAACGTTAGTTAAATAATCGGCAATTCGTACGAGGTCCGCCGCAACGTTGTTGTAATTCATCGCGGCCACTACGACATCGGCATCCGTGGTAATCTCATGGTAACTATCCCGCATGATCTGATTCCGATAATCAACCAGCTGATTGTTTACCGTCACCAACGCCTTAGCCGCCTCTTCATCCTTATCAACGTAGGCCTGAATCGCCTGTTTCACCATATCGGTGGTGAGATGCCCCATTTCGGCAAGCTGGGTCTCAATCTCTGCTACCCGCGTATTGCCCTTAACTTCAATGGTGGCGTGCGCAATATTGCGGGCGTGATCACCAGCCCGTTCAAGGTCCGAAACGGCCTTTAGAATGGTTACGACTTCTCTGAGGTCAGAAGTTACGGGTTGATACAGGGCAATGATCTCAAAGGATTTCGTTTCCAGCTGAATCTCGCGGTCATTGATATCATGATCATGGTCAATAATATTTTGCGCTGCCTCGCGATCATGATCAATAAATGCGGCCACCGACTGCTGCACCACGTTGCTGACCAAGATGCCCATTTCGGTAAACCCATTGTCCAGTTCATCTAGTTCTTCATCGAATAAACGTCTCATTGAAACCCTCCTCAGGTTTTAGCCAAACCGGCCGCTAATATAATCTTCCGTCTGTTTATGCGCAGGATTCATAAAGATCTTCTTAGTATCATCAACTTCGATCACTTCACCATTCATGAAAAAAGCTGTCCGATCCGCAATTCTGGAAGCCTGCTGTAGATTATGCGTCACGGTGATGATGGTGTAATCGGTTCTTAATTTTAACAAAGTCGCTTCAATTTGGCTACTAGAAATTGGATCCAGCGCACTAGTCGGTTCATCCAGTAAGATAATCTGCGGTGAAACGGCCAGTACCCGGGCAATGCAGACCCGTTGCTGCTGACCGCCTGACAGCGACAGCGCACTTTCATGCAGGTGATCCTTCACTTCGTCCCAAACAGCTGCCTGCTTCAAACTGGTCTCGACGACTTGATCTAACCGTTCATGATCCTTCTCGCCAGCTAATTTAAGCCCGAAAATCACGTTATCGTAAATTGAAAAGGGGAACGGGTTGGGCTGCTGAAAAACCATCCCGATCTCTTTACGCAAGGTCACCAGATCAGTTTGGGGGACGTAGATATCCTGACCACGAAATTTGATGGTTCCCGTAATGGTCACATCGGGAATTAAGTCGTTCATGCGGTTAAGGGTTCTCAGGTACGTTGATTTACTGGAACCAGAAGGCCCAATCAAAGCGGTGATTCCACCCTCGTCAAACGAGAGATTGATGCCTTTGAGGGCTTCTTTTTGACCGTAGTAAACGTGCAGATCATGGGTTTCTAATAGTTTAGTCATGGCAGCCTCCTAGCCAAAGTCCCCAGCAACGTAATTATTCGTCAATTGCACTTGAGGGCTCGTAAAGATTTGTGACGTTTCATCATATTCAAGCACCCGGCCCATATTAAAGAATGCGGTATAGTCGCTGATTCGAGCAGCCTGCTGCATATTATGGGTCACAATAATAATGGTGTAGTCATTTTTTAACTGCAGCAGTGTTTCTTCTAATTTACTGGTAGAAACTGGATCCAACGCGCTGGCCGGCTCATCTAACAGTAAAATATCCGGTTTAACGGCCAGTGCTCGGGCAATGCATAATCGCTGCTGCTGACCGCCCGATAGCGCTAAAGCACTCTTTTTCAGTTGATCCTTAACTTCATCCCAGAGTGCGGCCTGTTTTAAGCTAGTCTCTACGGCCTCATCTAATGTCTGCTTATCGGTAACCCCACGACGCTTTAACGCGAAAGTAATGTTGTCATAAATTGATTTGGAAAACGGGTTGGGCCGTTGAAAAACCATCCCGATTCGCCGGCGCATCTCGTAAACGTCAATTTCTGGGCGGTTCACGTCAACACCACGATAGAGAATTTCCCCCGTTACCCGGGCAACGCCGTCATTCATCCGGTTCAATGACCTTAAATAGGTTGATTTCCCAGAACCGGATGGCCCGATCAGTGCCGAAATTCGATGTTCAGGAAACTTGAGATCACCTTCATGAATGGCCTCATTGTCACCATAGTAAACGTGCAGCTGCTTGGTTTCCAGCACGATTGGCGCTGAATCTTTTAGACTGGGATCCACAATATTGCGTGCCAGCCACCCGTCATCTGAATGCGGGCTTGAAGGATTGATCAGCATTTTTTAGACCTCCTGATAATAGCTTTCATTAGTATTCTAACCCGCTGTCAGCCGTTTAAATAGTCGGTGGCCAACGAACCGGGCCAATAAATTAAAGCCCAGAACCGAGATGACCAGCACGGCCGAAGCACCAGAAGAAATGGCTTTCGCGTCGGGCATGATACCTTCCGAGTTAATCTTCCAAATGTGAACGGCTAAGGTTTCTGCAGGCCGCATTGGATTTAGTGGACTGGAGATGTTAAACGGATTCCAGTCGGTAAAGTTCAGGGCTGGTGCACTTTGACCAGCGGTGAAGATCAAGGCAGCGGCTTCCCCAAAAATCCGGCCGGCACTCAAAATTACCCCGGTTAAAATAGTGGGCAACGCGGCCGGTACAATAACGTGGAGCACCGTTTCCCATTTTGAAAGACCCAGTGCCAGGCCGCCTTCACGCTGTTCATCGGGAACGGCCGCCAGCGCTTCTTCAATACTGCGTGTCAGTAACGGTAAGTTAAAGAACGTCAGCGCAAACGCCCCGGACAAGATTGAAAAACCAAACCCAAACTGGACCACGAAGATCAAGAAACCGAAGAGTCCGACCACTACTGAAGGCAATGAGCTTAAGATTTCAATAGAAGTTCTGACCAGTGAGGTCACCCAATTTTGTTTAGCATATTCATTTAAATAAATACCGGCCCCTAACGCGATTGGAAAGGAAATCAGCATGGTTAAAATCAGCAGATAAAAGGAATTAAACAGTTGAATTCCGATACCACCGCCACTGGTAAACGCTCTGGCTGGCGAAGTCAGAAAATGCCAGCTCAATGCCGGCAGCCCACTAATAATGATGTACCCTAATAACGCGGCTAAGATCACCACGATGGTACTGGCAATGACGTAAAGTACCGTGATTGCTACGCGATTACTTAATTTCGGATTCATTTCGACATTGCCCCCTTCCGGCCAATCATGCGGATCACTAAGTTAAAGATCAATGACATGACCAGCAGGACTAACGCTAGTGACCACAGTGCATTATTTTGCAGTGATCCCATCACCGTATTGCCAATACCGGTAGTCAGTACTGACGTCAGCGTTGATGCCGGTGAAACTAGGCTCGTTGGCATCAGTGCCGCGTTACCAATCACCATCTGTACCGCTAACGCTTCACCGAAGGCTCGAGCCATTCCAAACACGATGGCGGTCAGCATTCCTGGCGTTGCAGCTCTTAAAACCACCTTGTAAATCGTTTGCCACTGGGTAGCGCCCAACGCCAAAGCAGCTTCGCGGTAGTAGCGCGGTACGGAACGTAAGGCGTCAACGCTCATAGACGTGACCGTTGGTAAGATCATGACAAACAGTACAAACGTCCCCGCTAAAATACCAAACCCGCTGCCGCCAAAGACACTGCGGACGGCTGGTACAACGACTGTCAGTCCAATAAAGCCATAGACCACTGAAGGAATTCCCACCAGCAGTTCGATCACTGGCTGTAACAATTTGGCGCCCCGATGCGGTGAAATTTCATTCATAAAGATGGCTGTTCCAATAGCAAATGGTGTTGCCAACAGTGCTGACAAGATCGTCACCACAAACGACCCGCTGATCATGGGTAAGGCGCCCACTTCAGGCTGACCCTTTGAATTCGTTACACTGGGATTCCAATTCTTACCCGTTAAAAAATCCATCAAATTAACGTGATTGGTAAAAAAGGTGGATAACCCCTTAGAGGCCACAAAAATGATAATTGCAAAAACGGTGAGCGTAATCAGCATTAAAGCTAGAAAGCTGACCGTTTTCCCCAGCCGTTCCAGCTTGGCTGCTTTAGACCGTTTAAGAAGCTGTTTTTGTAAGTTATTATTCATGATTGGCCTCCACTTGGTGCACTTTTCCTTGTCCATCACGGGTAACCTTCATATCCGCCATACTGATATAACCTAACCGCCGAACCAGCGTATTTTGAATTGCATTCGATTGCACATACTGAATAAATTTTTTAGCTAGTGGCTGCGGATTATGACCCGTATACATATGCTCGTAAGACCAGATCGACCACTGGTTATCAGCCACGTTTTGATTAGTCGGCTGAATGCCATTTAAGCTAACCGCTTGAATCGTCTTATTAACGTAGGAGAACCCAACATAACTAATCGCACCTGGAGTAGTCGCGACAATTTGCCGAACCATCCCAGAAGAGTCCTGTTCCTGCGCGGCGATACTGCGCTGACCTTTCAACCCAAAGCGTTCAAATGTCGTGCGCGTACCGCTACCTTGAGCCCGGTTTAAGATGACAATTTTTTGATCTTTGCCACCCACCTGAGACCAATTGCGGACTTTCCCGGTAAACACCGCAATCAGCTGAGCCGTTGTCAACTGGTTGATTCCTGCTGAGCGATTAACAATGGGTGTAATGCCCACAACCGCTACTCGATGATCCTGCAGCCGAGAAGCGACAATGCCCTTTTGCTCCTCAGCAAAAACGTCAGCATTACCAATATCAACCGCGCCTTCCTGAACTTGGCTTAGCCCCGTACCAGAACCGCCACCCTGAACATTGATAAACGTGCCCAAGTGATGATTAGAATAATCTTCCCCAGCCGCTTCTACCAGTGGCTGCAAAGCGGTGGAACCCACCGCTGTAATGGTCATATTAGCTTTGTTAACTTGCCTAGTCTGATAGGCCCAGCCACCTAAAATAATCAAGCCAACCAGCAGCAGGCATTCGATCCACCGCTTCTTTTGCATGTTCAAGCCCCCATTTCATCTTTCAAAATCAGTATATCGAGACATTGTAAATGTAATATACATATCTTTGTAAAGGTTATGTAAATATTCGTTACTTTTACCTATACCAATCTTAATTTAGACAAAAAGGATCCCACATATTCAATGATCTGAATATCTAGGATCCTACAAAATAATCTGATTATGACGATTTAATGGGGAATGTAACGGTAAAGATACTGCCCACACCCCGTTGACTTTCAACTGATATTTGGCCCTGCAGTGACTGGACCAATTCCAACACAATAGCCAAGCCTAAACCAGTACCGCTAACCACCTGATTAGTTCGCGAGCTGTCCACCCGGTAGAACCGTTCAAAAATTCTGGCCTGTTCATTTTGCGCAATGCCGATTCCGGTATCGGCCACTTTCAAGGTCCAGTCATGTGCTGTCGCCCCATAACTGACCGTAACTGAACCGCCTTCACGATTATACTTGATCGCATTCGACAGTAAATTCTTGATAACTTCCACGAGCTTCTTTTCATCGGATTGCTGAGCCTGTCCTGCCGGCACCTGATTATGCAACGTCACGTGCTTCATCGCTGCAATCTGCTGTAACGTACTGATCTGTTCATCAACAATCTCAGAAATATCCAAGTCCGTCATTTTTTGCTGTGAGATCGACTGTGATTCGATCCGTGAGATCGATAACACGTCTGTAATCAATTCCGTTAGCCGTTTGCTTTCCTTTTGAATGATATCTAAAAACTGATTCAACGTTTCTGGATCATCCTTGGCGCCGTCTTGCAGCGTCTCAGCAAAACCGGCAATGGCCGTCACGGGCGTTTTGAGTTCATGAGAGGCATTGGACAAAAAGTCCATTTGCATCTTTTCAACCGCGTAGATCTCCGTCACATCATACAGTAAAACCAAGATTTGAAAAAAATCTTCAGAAGTTGACGTGTAGATGACCGAAACTTCGACTCGCTTTTCAGCTGGCACCCCAGGTAAAGTAATCACCTGACGTTTGGATTTTTTGGTACTAAAAACTTGGCCAATTAAGGAAACCAGTTCGAACTGATGAATATCCTGTGTATAGGGATGCCGTCTGGGGCTGATCTCCGTTTGTAAAAACTCCGCCATAGCGGAATTAGCCATTTCAACTTTGCGATAGTTATCGATCACCATGACACCGATCGGCAAATACGACAAAAGCAGCTTTAATTCCTCACTCTGTTGCGCATGGTTGCGTAAGGCCTTTTGCTGATGCGTCTGCAGCCGATCAATGGCCATGGCTAGTTCGTAATAATCGTTATCCTTATGCAGTAAAATGTGGGCTGGTTCTTCATCCTTGAGCATGCCTTCAACCTTGTGCTGCATGGCGGTAATAGGCTGCTGCCGTTTTCGAAACGCCCAGTTAAAAATACCCACTTCAATGGCCGACACGACTAGATCCAGAATAATCAGTCGCATCATCACACTTGAAACTTGCCCTGAGCCGACCAGTAGCCGGGCAACTAGGATAAAAACCACCAAATTAGTAACAGTCGTTATCAGATACTCTAAACTTATTCGTTTAATCATGCTGAGGTGCCTCAAAGCGATAGCCAAAGCCCCGGACCGTCTTTAAATAAACCGGGTGCTTGGGGTCAGCCTCAATTTTATCCCGCAAATGCGAGATATGAATATCAACCATTCGCGTCTGACCGGCATAATCGAATCCCCAGACGCCTTCAAGCATCTGATCGCGCTTGAGGACCTGATTAGGCCGTTTTACAAGGTAAACTAAGAGTTCAAATTCCTTGGGGGTTAATTTAACTTTGCGGCCGTCCACCGTTACACTCACGGTGGATTGATCGATCAAAATATTGCCAATGTGTAGCTGCTGATTTTCATCAAACCCGTTTTCACCACCGGAATTACTTTGTGTTCGCCGTAAAACTGCTTTTAGTCGTGCTAATACTTCTCTGGGACTGAAGGGTTTGGTGATGTAATCATCCGCCCCTAGTTCCAGTCCAAATACCTTATCAAATTCATCCGTCTTAGCTGTAATCATCAAAATCGGTGTATCAATTTTTTCCTGTCGCAGTTTTTTTGTGACTTCCACACCATCCATACCAGGAAGCATCAAATCTAACAAAATCGCGTCATAGTGCTTCTTGACCGCTAACGAAGCTGCATCAGGACCATTAACCGCCGTGTCCACTTCAAAATTAGCCTTTTCCAAATTATAAGTTAACAGCGTTACAATCGCCGGTTCGTCATCAACAACCAAGACTCTTTGCATAAGGTCCTCCTAATCTTTGAACATCACAATTCCAATCTCATGCGGGGCACCGTCAAAAATGGCGGTTTCGGTAACTTTCAGATCACCCTCTGGCGTCTGAATCTTAAGGTGACAATACGTTGGATCTAACAATAAAGCTTCGTAAAAATTAGTTTCTGAGGAGACTGGCTGCTGGTTGCAAGTCGTAATAATGTCGCCAACTTGAATATCCATCTTGGCAGCCGGCGTTTCCGGTTTGATGCCTAACACCCGAACGCCATGGTCGACTTTAGAAAACCAAAACGACTGCCGCCGGTCCTGCCAGCGCGCTTTGATTAAGCAGCCGACATAGCAGACATACGCTAATCCCAGCACGATTGCAGCTACGGACTTGCTCAATAGTGATAAGCCACCGCCAATCAGTACCAGAACGCTCAGTATTAGAATCATTTTGGATAGTTTTTTGAGAGCCATTTTCGGCGCTTGTTTGAAAATCGTCAGGTGCAGACCAATCAGTACTGGTAAAAATAACGGCGTGACACTGGTCGACCCAAATGACAACACTGGCCAGAAGGCTAAATGCGTGCTGATAAAATTCCCGGGCACTAAGACTAGCATTGGGACAACTAGCAGTTCGTTAAAGGGATAACCTGCAATGAGCTTGCCGCGCTTCTGCGCAAAGATTTTGGGGGAAGCAAAGCGACCGCCGATTTTGCGCAGCCAAAGGCCCAGTAAGCACAAAACTCCTGCAAATAAAATCACTGAATTAGCCAGATTAACTGATTTATTGGAAAAATCCAACTGCCGTATTCCAGACATGAGATGCTGGTTCACATCAAGTTTATTGAGCCAGTCATACAATACCACGGATCCGACAAAAAGGGTGATTGGAAGTCGCGCCCCCAGACCGATAATCATCGCCACCAACGCTAAAACGGTGTAACAGACCCACCAACCGATAGGCACAGTCATGCCTAAAACCAGCGAGACGATTGAAAAAATCAGTCCCAGGAAGACACTGTACAGCACAAAATGCCGAACTTCATACTTATCAGAATAAACGGCACTGCCAAAGGTTAATCGTTCCCGCTTAATTCGTTTATCAGCCGTCCACCATTCACGAATTAGGCCAGCCCACCAAACCGGTTGAGCCACTAAACTTAATATCAATAAGCCAATTGTCATTATCAACACCTGCATTTTCATTATCTGTTTCTAAAAGCAGTATAGCATAAACCTACTACAACCGTTTTCTTAGCGTGAAAGTCCGGTTTAAAAGTTATATAGCAGTTATGATATAGGGCATTAACTATTTAAACTGTAAAGAAAAGCGGGTCTAAGCTTTTTAGTGTTGATTAAGTTCAACACTGAGAAACTTAGGCCTGTTTTTTTGCAAAAAAAGGACACCTAGTCTCCCAGGCGTTATACTTTACAGCGACCAAACCAAAAGTAAAGGCAGGGAAATTAAATGTCCAATATTAATATTACACTAGAAGTTCTCGGAATTACAGATACTCACGTTCATATTAATGGTTATCGCCATGAAAATCATGGCAAAGGTACAGGACGCAAAAAGTTTCTCGTGATTCAAGCAGTATTAACCTATCAGCTGGCACGTTGCCCAGAGTGTGGTTTCGAGGCGCTGTACCCTAACGGTCACATCAAGACTAGAATCCAC
>NZ_BJDO01000001.1:60138-140278 GCF_005405185.1 Secundilactobacillus hailunensis | reverse complement strand
AAATAGTGTAGTGTCCTATTTGCGTGTTCAAATATAATAATGGTATAGAAAAAGGAGTTGAAAGGCAAACTGCCTATCAACTCCAAATATCGTAGCACCCTTTTTTCATGTCACCATCGTAGCTAATTTTCAAGTAATCGGTTATTCTAATACTAGTAAAAGCAACGGGTTAACCAAATGGAGGCAATCATGGCAAGTGGACAAGCGTTACCAGCAAAAATTAAAACGGTGTGGCGAATTAGTGCGGGATGTTCATTTTTAGTCGGATTATTGATTACGGGAGGTCTATTAACGGCCACCGTCATTTGGCAATGGTCACGTTTATTTTGGCTAATCAGTGCGGGCTTAACCATTGCAGAGGTTGTCATCGAGCTGGCATTGATTCCTTATCGCTACCGATTTTGGCGCTACCGGATCTCAGAACGTGACGTGGAGATCGAATCAGGGTTCTTCTTTCACCAGCAAACGGCAATTCCCATCAACCGGATTCAAAATGTCACGCTGGAAGCTGGCCCGATTCTTCAGTGGCAGAAACTGCAGACTGTCAGTATTGAAACGGCTGCAACGACGCATAAAATTGAATCGGTATTGCCGGAAACTGCTCAACAGTTAAAGCAGCAGATCATGGGTTTAGCACTGGAGGCGACACCGGATGACCGCTAAACACTTACATCCGCTGGCAATATTGCCAATGATATGGAAGAATCTCGTCAACGTGGTTTTTTCAATTCTGATCGTATTTGGGCTATTTAAAGTCTTAAAACAGTGGCAGTATTTCACGATTTTAGGGATCGTAGTGTCGCTAGCAGTCCTGTTAGCAATTCTAAAATATTGGTGCTTAACGTATGAATTGGGGAATCAGGCAATCACCATTCATTCGGGTGTTATTTTCCGCCAGCAGGTTCATATTCCCTATAACCGGATTCAAACCTTACAGTTGAAACAGTGGTTTTACATGAAACCATTTCACGTCTTTGCGGTAAGCATCGAAACGGCCGGTCAGTCTCACGCTAAAGCGGAAGGGCAGTTACCCATGGTTGCTAAAGACGTGGTCGATCAGTTGCAGGCGATAGTTAATGGTGATTCCCAAACCTTTACAGCAACTGCAAACGAGATGAAGCCCAGTACCGTTTACCGCATCAGCTGGTCAGATTTGAACGCTTACGCAATTACGTCTATGGGCATTATGCCAATACTGGTCGCTTTAGGGTGGCTATACGATAAACTAGATGATGTGCTACCGCAAAAATGGCTGAATGCGGTATTTAGTCGCACAGCACATATCAGTGTTTTACTCATCGTGGGTGCTGTAATTGGGGTCTTAATCCTCGGAATACTGATCAGCTATCTCATTATTATTCAGCGCTATTATCATTTTCAACTGGTAAAACGCGATCAGCGGCTGTTGACTGAAAAGGGCTTTTTTCAGCGAAATACGATTGTGGCTTCGTTGGATCGAATTCAAGCAGTGGTCATTTCGCAAACCATTCTCAGACAATGGCTAAAATTGGTGTCAGTTCAGGTGATACTAGCATCATCAGCTGCCGATAATGAGGATCAAAATAACCTGGTTATGATGCCGGTGGTCAAGCAGCAACATTATGACCAGACACATACTTTTATCCCGTGGTTACCGCAAGCATTGCCAACGTATACCCGAATCAGTCCATGGGCAAAATGGTTATTAATTCGCAATGCTGTTATGATTGCCATTGTGCCAGTCCTGATTTTAGGAATCGTTTTTCGGCCGTGGGGCTGGCTTTCACTAGTCGTATTACCAATAGCGGTGGGATTAGGGGCCTATTCTGGTCAGAATATGGGTGTGGCAATTTTAAGTCCGCAGCTGATGAGTACTCGGGATGGTCATTTCTTTAAACGGTCGACTTACCTGATCCCTAGGCACCACATTCAGGCCATGATGCTGAAACAATCAGTCTGGATGAAACGCGCCCAGCTCGCACATTTACAGCTTGAATTACGGCATGGTGATTCTGTCCAGAAAGTTGAGGTTCGCTACTTACCAATCCAAGCGGCACGCTCACTTTACCAGTGGTATCGCAGATAAAAATGAAATTTTCTGATAAAAAGTAAGCAAACACGTATACCATTTTCATAAGAAGTGGTAGGATATTAACTGTTGGGAATAATATTCAGAATATTATTCCGTGGAGGGTTGACAAGTGTAATTTCAGCCCTTTATAATAGGAGCCAATAAAGGTTTACATTTTCATTTCATTTTAATCTTATTTTAGAGGTTACGAACAGGAAGAGTAATTGAATCTGCAGGTACAGAAAGTTCCGGTTGATGAAAAGGGATCCTGATGATTTAACGAAGTGCGCCTGGTCAAAGAACCCATCTGCTCAATAGCAGACCGTTAGGACACGTTATCGTCCCGGGCTTGAAAACGAGCCATAGATAGTATATTACTAGGGTGGAATAGCGATTTTAATCGTCCCTGTCAGTTTAGAAATGGACTGATGGGGACTTTTTATTTACCCAAATTGAGTAATTTCTAAAATAAGATTAAAATATAATGTGATAATTTTAAGTCAGGGGGCACAATCATATGAGTAGCTGGCAGATTATCCAGCAAAGTTTACCGCTTTTTGAAAAGGGTTTTGTACTCACACTTTGGTTATCGTTTCTCGGGATCATTGGTTCAATTATCGTTGGCCTGATCTGTAGCCTATTAAAATATTTTCGGGTGCCTGTACTTAGCCAAATTGCGGCAGTTTACGTTGAGATTTCCCGGAATACGCCACTTTTGGTACAGCTGTTCTTCTTGTACTATGCGTTTCCGGTGTTTGGGTTTAAGTTAAACGCCGAATTGTGTGGCATCATTGGCCTCATTTTTCTTGGCGGCAGTTACATGGCCGAAGGATTCAACGGTGGGTTCGACGGTGTTGCTAAAACCCAAGTTGAAACGGGTAAAGCAATCGGTTTATCGCGGATACAATTAGCCCGTTACGTTGTTTTTCCCCAAGGATTTACGTTGAGCGTGCCAGCACTGGCAGCCAACATCATCTTTTTGATCAAGGAAACGTCGATCTTTACGGTGATTGCGATTCCAGAATTGACGAATACGGCACTAGATCTGATTGGGATGTACTACCGATCCAACGAGTATCTATTGGTACTCGTGATTGGGTACGCGATTATTTTAATTCCGTTGTCAATTATTCTGACGTTACTAGAAAAGAGGGTTCGTTATGGCGCATTCGGGAATTAACGTTTTATTCGAGGGGCGCAACCTCATCCGTTTATTTGGCGGCTTGTGGACGACCGTTGAAATCGCGGCGGTTGCGTTAGTCTTAGGATTGATCCTAGGTGTGATCTTAGGCGTTTTGCGGACGTTTCCTAACCGGTTATTACGGTTAGTGTTACGGCTCTATCTGGAATTCTTCCGGATCGTGCCAACGGTGGTTTTACTGTTCTTGTTTTACTATATTTTACCGAAGCAATTAGGGGTCAATATGCCCGCCAACCAAGTGGCAACGCTTGTGTTTGCACTGTGGACGGCTGCTGAAATGAGTGATATCGTCCGTGGTGCGTTGATCTCGGTACCGAAACACCAGCGTGAATCGGGCATGGCGATCGGCCTTAATCGGCTGCAACTTTACCGCTACGTTTTGATTCCGCAGGCGGTTTCATTGGAACTGCCAGCCACCATTAATCTGGTGACTCGGGTGATCAAAACGACCTCACTATTAATGCTGATCAGTGTGATGGATGTCATTAACGTTGGACAGCAAGTGGTAGAAGCCAATAATCAAAAATATCCCACGGGTGTCTTTTGGGTTTACGGCATCATCTTCGTGATGTATTTTGCAATTGACTACCCATTGTCCTGGTGGGCAAAACG
Source organism: Secundilactobacillus hailunensis (assembly GCF_005405185.1). GTDB lineage: Bacteria > Bacillota > Bacilli > Lactobacillales > Lactobacillaceae > Secundilactobacillus > Secundilactobacillus hailunensis. The sequence continues at coordinate 136,415 of NZ_BJDO01000001.1, read as the reverse complement.
AATGGATAAGAAGAGATTGGAGCGGGCAAATGGCTAAACAAGTGATTAAAGTCGAACATTTGGAGAAATATTATCAAAAAGACCACATCCTGCACGATATTAATTTTTCAATTGATCAGGGTGAGGTTGTGGCGTTACTGGGACCATCTGGTTCAGGGAAAAGTACGCTGATCCGGTGTTTGAACGGACTGGAACCTTATCAAAACGGGACGGTGACCTTTAACGGTGACCAGGTGGTACCAACGGAAAAGAACTGGCAGAAACTGCGTCAAAAAATTGGGATGGTCTTTCAATCTTATGATTTATTTCCTAATTTAACGGTGTTAGATAATATTCTGCTAGGCCCCGTTAAGGTGCAGAAACAGTCACGAGAAACAGCAAAAGCGGCGGCTGAAAAATTACTCGATCAAGTGGGCTTGCGGGAATACGAAAACGTGTATCCGCGGCAATTATCGGGTGGTCAAAAGCAGCGAATCGCTATTGTGCGGGCTTTAGCATTGAATCCTGAGTTAATGCTGTTTGATGAAGTCACTGCTTCGCTTGATCCAGAAATGGTTCGAGGCGTGCTGAACATCATTTCAAAACTCGCCCAAGATTCTGATATGACGATGATTGTGGTGACTCATGAAATGAACTTCGCCCAGCAAATTGCCGACCGGGTCTTATTCTTGGAAGATGGCAAGATTTTGGAACAGACCAAGGGTGACCAGTTCTTCAAGCAGCCGCAAACGGATCGGGCCAAGGAATTTTTGGAGAGTATGGATTTCTAGAGTGTGAAGCGGGCCGTTAAGATAGCGGAGTGCAAGCCGGCTTTGACAGAAATCCCGGGTTTGGATTTATGTCAAAGCCGGCTTGCATGCAGCTATCTGGCCCGCTGAACACGTTTCGGCTGGGAAGCCGAAAACAGGGTAGCCATTATTTAAAAGAAGGATGACATAAATCCCGGGTTTGGATTTATGTTAAAGTTCGCTTACATGCAGCTATCTGCCTCGCTGAACACGTTTCGGCTGAGAGGCCGAAACAAGTAGCCATTATTCATAGGTATCACATTTAATTAACCAACCAGGCTTTAAAAACCAACAAAAAATATAGGAGGATACACAGATGAAGAAATTTGGGTTCAAGAAACTCGCATTGTTCTTAGGAATTGCAGCTAGTTTAACGCTGGTCTTAAGCGGTTGCGGTAGTAACAGCAAGAGCAGCAAATCAGCTAGTCAAAGCAGCAATAATCCCAGCACGGTTCAGCAGATCAAGAAGCGTGGGACGATTCGCATCGCGGTCTTCGGCGATCTGCCACCATACGGCTGGGTCAACAAGCAGGGTCAGCGTGTCGGTTATGATTTGACGTTGGCCCGGCAAATTGCCAAGGATCTCAAGGTTAAGCCAAAGTTTGTTCAGGTCAATGCCAATAACCGTGTCGATGCATTGAACTCCAACAAAGTTGATTTAGTGCTGGCAAACTTCACCGTGACGCCGCAACGGAAACAAGTGATTGACTTTGCTTCACCATACATGAAGGTTTCCGTAGGGGTCGTGTCACCTAAATCCAAGGCAATTACTAAGGCCAGTCAGCTTCAGGGTAAGAACCTGATTGTGACAAAGGGGACCACCGCTGAAAACTACTTTACTTCTAAACAGACAGGCGTTAATTTGCTGAAATTTGATTCTAAGACACAGCAGTTTAATGCTTTAAAGAATAATCGAGGAGTCGCTTTGGCAGACGATAATTCTTACCTCTATGCCTGGGTCAAGGACCAGCCGAAGTACACGGTTGGTATTAAGTCTATCGGTCCTAAGCAATACATTGCACCAGCCGTTAAGAAGGGCAACAAGTCATTGTTAGACTGGACGAATAAGGATATTAAGAAGTTGAACAATAACGGCTTCTTTGAAAAAGATTACAATTCACAATTGAAACCATACTTTGGTAAAGAAGTTAAACCATCCGATATCGTTATCAAATAAAGTGACCCGGTAACTTATTGGTTGATAGTACGGTTAAAGGCGCATCACCTGAACTTGTAACTGGTATTTGTGAGAATACCAGCTCGCAAGTATTTAGGTGATACGCCTTTTTTGGATGAGTCTAAATACAGATTATCATAAAAGCCCACTACTGATTGGACAATTCGTCTAACCGGTAGTGGGCACTGCAGTCTTGTTATTAATTATCTAGTGGTGAGCAGAGCGTGATTTACGAGCGGCCCGTTTGCGGTTTTCTTCGAACCGTTCTTCTTCGTCTTCGATGGGTTCAACGACCTTTTTCTTGAACGATAAAGCGGCACCAGCAACTGCACCGACTGTAGCGACTGCGCCAAATAAAAATCCCTTGACAAAATGTTTCATTGTGAAAGACCCCCTAACAGGTTAAAATATGATTGATTACCTACATTATGCAGGTTTTAGGCTTGAATTTCCAGTAATTAACAAAATTATAACGGAGTGATAAACGTGAAGAAAGTATTGGCCATTATCGGGCCGACAGCGGTTGGCAAGACCGCGCTATCTTTGGAACTGGCAGCAAGATTTCAGGGTGAGATTATTTCCGGTGACTCCATGCAGGTCTACCGGGGACTAGATATTGGGACGGCTAAGATCATGCCTGCAGACCGACAGCATATTCCCCATTATTTAATTGATATTCGCAATATTGATGAACGGTATTCCGTGGCTGATTTTGTGGCGGAAAGCAGACGGCTGATCGATGACATCTCTGCGCGGGGTGGGCTGCCCATGATCGTGGGCGGTACCGGATTTTACCTAAAAGCACTGCTCTACGACATGAACCTGGGTGGCGACCATTTCGAGCAGTCCAAACAAGTCAGAAATAAATGGCACGACTACGCAACGGTTCACGGTCAGCAAGCGCTGTGGGATCATTTAAATAAAATTGATCCGGACGCTGCAAGTAAGATTCCGGTCACAAACGAGCGTAGAGTGGTCCGAGCACTAGAGGTGTATGAACGGACGGGAACCCTGTTTTCGAAGCAACAAACGACACTGCAGCCCAGATATGATGCCTATGTGATTGGCCTGAATACTGATCGCGCCAAGGTGTACGAACGGATCAATCAGCGAGTCGACCAGATGCTGTCAATGGGTCTACTGGAAGAGGCCCGCAAACTGTATGAAGCAGGTGGTGAACAGTGGCAGTCCGGCAAGGGTATCGGCTACCGAGAACTCTTTCCCTATTTCAAGGATGACATTTCAAAAACGTCAGCGATTGAAAAAATCAAACAGGACACGCGGCACTATGCCAAACGTCAGTTAACCTGGTTTCGACACCAGATTCCGGTCCACTGGTACGATATTATTGCTGATCCGACTCAAAAGAAAGCCATTGGGACGGCGGTTTCAGCATGGTTAGAAAAATGATGTAATAAAACATAACATGAAGTGTTGACAGGCAAACGAATAGTGGTATGATTAAACCTGTTAGAGGGAGGTGAGTGTAATGGCAGAAAAAGAACTACAGCGATCCAAGTCAGTTCTGCCAATTGGGACGGTCATGAAGTTAACTGATCTTTCGGCCCGGCAGATTCGTTATTATGAAGAACAGGAGCTGGTCATTCCGCAACGAACGGAAGGCAATCGGCGGATGTATTCATTGAACGACATTGATAAACTGCTGGAAATCAAAGATTATTTAAATGACGGGATCAACATGGCAGGAATCAAAGCCATCTATGCGCAACAAAAGAAACGGCAGAATGAACTGAAAAACGATTCGCTGACTGATAACGATGTTCGTCGAATCTTACATGATGAATTTTTGAATATTAGTGGGCTTGAACCTAATTCTGGCACTTCATTACATTCACAACGCCCCCTTAAGTAACATTATTGCTGACTATTAACACAATCTATCATTCAAGGAGCGATTTTATGCCAACGCATGATTACAGTAAAGACGATATTCGTCAAATGGCCAAAGACCAGGATGTTCAATTCTTACGGTTAATGTTTACCGATTTGTTTGGAACAATCAAGAACGTTGAAGTCCCAATTTCTCAATTGGGTAAGTTACTGGATAACAAATTAATGTTTGACGGGTCTTCAATCGACGGCTTTGTTCGCATTGAAGAAAGTGATATGTACCTTTACCCTGATCTTTCAACCTGGATGATTTTCCCTTGGAGCAGTGATCGCGGTAAAATCGCTCGGGTGATTTGTGAAGTTTATACCCCAGATAACAAGCCATTTGAAGGCGACCCACGGAACAACTTGATTCGGGTCCTTGCCGATATGCGTAAGGCCGGTTTTACCGACTTCAACATTGGACCAGAACCAGAATTCTTCCTATTTAAGATGGATGATAAGGGCAAGCCAACGATGGACTTAAATGACCAAGGTTCATACTTCGATATGGCACCAATGGATCTGGGTGAAAATTGCCGTCGTGAAATTGTGTTAACCTTGGAAGACATGGGCTTTGATGTTGAAGCTGCCCACCATGAAGTGGCACCAGGCCAACACGAGATTGATTTCAAGTATGCCGATGCCTTACACGCTGCTGATAACATTCAAACCTTCAAGCTGGTTGTTAAGACGGTTGCTCGTAAGTTTGGGCTATACGCAACCTTTATGCCAAAACCATTGACTGGTATTAACGGTTCCGGGATGCATTTGAACATGTCACTCTTCCATGACAAGGGTAATGCCTTTTACGATGAAAAGGGTGATTTGCAGTTATCACAAGCTGCTTACTACTTCTTAGGTGGTCTGTTGAAGCATGCTCGTAGCTTTACTGCCATCTGCAACCCAACGGTTAATTCATACAAACGTCTAGTTCCTGGCTACGAAGCACCTGTCTACGTTGCTTGGTCTGGTTCCAACCGGTCACCATTGATTCGGGTACCAAGTTCACGCGGTTTATCAACTCGGCTAGAACTTCGTAGTGTTGACCCAACTGCTAACCCATACTTAGCCATTGCTGCTGTTTTGGAAGCTGGCTTGGATGGTTTGAACAATAAGATTGTTCCTGAAGAATCCGTTGATCGTAACATTTACCGGATGGACGACAAGGAACGTCGTGAAAGCCACATTACTAACTTACCTGATACGTTGCACAATGCCTTGAAAGACTTATCTGCTGACGAAGTCATGCGCAAGGCAATGGGTCCGCATCTTTATGCCAGCTTCATTGAAGCTAAGAATTTGGAATACGATGCTTACCGGACCCAAGTTTCTAAGTGGGAACGCGATCAGTACCTTGAACAATACTAAACCTTTAAAATTAGCGTAACAATAGCCTGCTGACCAGCCATTTTGACTAGTCAGCAGGCTATTTAATTGGTTAAAGAGTATTATGAATCAATACTACGGAACCTTTTGAAAAAGGGCAAGGAAACTGATTCTTTTAAGGACGTGGTGAATTGCCTATAATCGTGATAACGATTATAATAAAATGGTAGCGAAATTAGCATTGCAACATAACTGTCATGAAACGTGCCTTAGTAAAATAAACCGTAACCGCTATCTAGCATTTATTAAATGATAGATAAGTATGCAGTGTTCCTAGAAGCTCGTTACTTTAGTGATGAGTAGTTTACTAATCTAAAATTATCATTTAAAATTAAACTATGTACAGTGAGAAATAACAATCGAGGGATAATTACATGCCGAATAATAATGAAGATAAAACGCAAGAAGTTACGCCAGGTCAGGCTCAGCTTGACTCATCTATCACCCAGAAGATCAACTATTTGCAGACGCTGCAATCAGCACTAAATGATCATGATGATCGCCAAATCTATGAGCTGATCGATAGGACTCGTTATGAGCGAGAAGTTAAAAAATCGCGTTCAACGACTAAAACGCAGGAGTTAGCAGACTTAGTGGCGGATGATCATGAACAGCTAAGTCACTATTTAAGTGAAAAACTGATCGATTACCTTGGGAAGACCTATCCTTTCTTCTACTATGATGAAGTGAAGGACGGCGAATTTGACATTTACTTTGGTAATTGGTGGGATCGCCGCAAATTTGGTAAGCTGGACGTTTTAAACGTGGCTTTTGAGTTTGATGAAACCGAGTATAACAAACTTAAGCGGGCCTTTGAACTTGATGCGCTCAATCAGCGGTATAACACGGATAACATCGCCGATATCACCGCTAATAGTGCTGAACTTCAAAAACTGATTGAAGGCCAAGATGAGCGTGACCACGAAAAGGAAAAGCTCAGACAGCAGCTGAAAGATGTCAGTCAAAAGAGTACGCTGCCTTGGGATTCTGGTAAGGTCAAAGAAGAGCGTCAAGGGATCGTTGATCAGCTGTCGAAATTAGCGGATGACGATGAAGAAGCAATTAATGCCAACAAGAAGATCAAGGAAAACGATGAAAAGATTCTGAAGTTATCGAAAGAGGATACAATTTTAACCTACGAAAAACAAAGTATCCAGCAAAAATTTGAAGACTTTTCACACTTTGAATCACATAATCAGAGTTTATATACGGATTACCTGACAAATTTAATTGGTAAAGGGCAGGTGAAGGCTGATGATTAATGAGAACGATCCATCGACGCTAAGTACTAGCGGACGGTTATTATCCTATAATAATGCGGTCAAAGAGGGATTAAAGACTGGTCAGCATTTCACCGAACTCATGGACCAATTGATCAATACGAAGGATCCTGAAAAACTGGTTGAAGCGGCTCAGACACTATCCGTTTTTGAACTTGATAGTGACTACGTAACGTTTCCACATCAATACAATAACGCGGACTACTACTTAATTTTTATGAGCCGTTTATTGGAACTGCATGATCAAGGAGAAGCCATCACCCTGGAATCTCACGAAGATGATCAGCACTTGACCCAGCAAATCGCTGCGTTAGGCGATCTAGGGATGTTTGCGTTTGTCGGCGCCAATGATTCTACTGGTGGGGTCTATTATCAGGATCGGGTCACGGACGAGACGCTCTTTTATTTAAACCTTTCGCGACAGGTGATGCGGTTTAATAGCAGTGCCATTACTAAATTATTTATTGAGACGTATGCCGATAAGCTTGAAAATGACCAATTACTGACAGCAACTGATTTGTTAATTGCATTTGGCCAGGCCCTTAAAACTGACTTCGGCTTCGATGTAGACTTCAACTTGTTAGATACAAATAATAATGAATTTTACGAATTTTCGACCAGTAATTTGGCCAGTGAAGTGGTGGATAAACTATTCGTGGCTGCGGCACAAGAGAACTATATGCTGAAGCATGATAAGGATGGGGCCGTGTTGGAATTGGCACCGGATTTAACCCTTAAAATTGCGAGTCATAACGCCAATGGTGGGGCAGCTTGGGGTCTTTACGTGACGGATAAAGACCAAACCGTTTCTTGGTTTAAGGTCTTGCTAGAATATCCATTCCTGCGTAAATGGTATCTTGAAAATATTAGTGATTTACAGATTCGCTCTGATAATTTAGTCTTTTAGAGGTGACATCTTGACATTAGATTTAGCAAATTTATTACAGACAGCCATTCAACGGCGTAACCAATATAACTATGAACATCAAGTCGCAGTGGGTCCAGAAGAGGGGTTACGGGTCGACTATGTCGCACTCAGTGTCTCACTGGCTCGTTTGTCCGACCTAATGGGCTGGTTTAAGCTGGGGCAAAAAAAGCCTGACGTGTCGTCTGAAGACCTGTTAAAAGCGTACATTGAAGTTATCGATCATACGTTTCAGGTAGCCGCAAGACAAACTTGGTCGCACTTAATTGTGATGAAGCCCGAAGACTTAGATAAATTAGCCCATAAAGCACCAGCTAAGAGTCTGAGTCAACAATATTTGGCCATTTCACATTTTCTGGACCAATCGTTCTTTGATCGGCAGCAGGCCGCTTTTCGGCACGCTTGGCACTTGATCTTAAAACTTGGTCTTGTGGATCTTAAGCTTACTGAGACGCAGATTCAAGACGCTTATTTGAATAAATAAAATGAATTAACAAAAGGGTCCGCTTATCACGAATGATAAGCGGACCCTTTGCTGTAAAAATATAAAAGCAATTAGCTAATGTGTAATAATTTGAAGAATAGCTGCATGTAAGAATGCTTTGGTGCAGTAACAAGGTGTTTTGACTGTGCACGCTGACGGCTTGCGCTGAGATACAATTCCCATGCGCCTGCAAATAGAAACAAGCCAATAATAAATGAAATAAAAATCATCGCAATGCCTCCCCATAAAAGATTTCAATTACGTTACAATTACATTATCGTTTTGTGACGAAAGATTTGCAAGTAATTTTATTAAAAAAATTTGAGAATACAATTAGTTCATTGGTTACTGCAGAAAGCCCTTACAATGATAGATGTATAGCTCAATAAGGGGCTATAAAGGGCTTTAGACGAATTGCTTAAGCGTATTAAACTGTCCATCTCTTAACCCTTAAAAAAGGGTAAAAAAATTCCAAGTCGGCTAAAAGACAGCTACTTGGAAATGGCCCATTTTAATCTAGTGCGGCAAGAGAGGTTCGAACCCTCGACCTACGGTTTAGAAGACCGTTGCTCTATCCAGCTGAGCTATTGCCGCATAACAATAAAACAACATGTATAATTATATGTGAATATGGGTGTTAAGTCAATTCAAAAAGTGGGTTTAAACACCTTAAACTAATATCTATTCGAAATTGGAAACGGCAATGGAGAAAATTGAGTATTTCGATTTAAATAACCCAGAATTTTTAATAATTATGGTAAATTAATGAAAAAATAGGTAACTTTTCTCACCATTTAATTCTTTACAATTGAAATCTATAGCTAGCACTGATAAAATTAGTTCGAACCAATTAGTTAAAATTGAAAGCGCTTGTGGAGGAGTACTTTTGATTTTAATGGCACTGTTAATCAAATTGGTGAATAGGCATTAAAAATTTTCGGTGAAATGATCAATGGAGGTTGTCATTTTCATTAAAGGATGGGGTGTACGTAATGAGTAGAATGATTGAAATGAAAGGCAAGCAGTTTGGCCGCTTGACGGTAATTCGTCAGAACGGACAGGATCCCAAGAATGCTGATCTACTGTGGGAATGCCGGTGCAGCTGCGGCAATATTGTTACCGTGGATGGTGCCCGGCTTCGTGGCGGTTACGTGAGAAGCTGCGGGTGTCTACGTCGGGAGTTAGCCCATGAGCGTTATAGCCAAAACGAGGGGTTTACCAGAAATATGGGGAACCCGGAAAACTTGCGGAATAGTGATGGCATTATGGTTTCTTCTTTAAAGGAGTCACCACGCAATACGTCTGGTGTCGTTGGCGTGTCGTATGATAAGACGACGAATCGCTGGCTGGCACGGTTGATGTATGGTGGTCGCTATGTTTTACTGAAGAGTTTTGATAATAAAGCAGAAGCAATCGATGCTCGTAAAGAAGCTGAAAAAATGTACTGGCACAAGACTAAAGTCGATAAACAAATTGTTGGGTAGTGATTAAAAAGGTGCACTGGATAATCCAGCGCGCCTTTTTTGCTGCTTCTGTGCGTTAAATACATTACATTATAGTAATTTAAATTAGATTAAATTATTGAAGACAATCTCTAATTAGTGAATTTGACAGCGGTGCCATAGGCGGCTACCGACTGCATATCAGTGCCGATTGAACCAGAATCAAACCGCATCATGACCACTGCGTCTGCGCCCAGATCCACCGCGTTTTGTCTTAACCGGTCGATAGCTGTGTCGCGGGCTTCTACCAGCATCTTCGTGTAATCCTTGATCTCACCGCCAACGATGTTTTTTAATCCAGCGCCAATGTTGCGTACCACGTTTTTAGACTGTGTGGTCAGGCCGAATACTTCACCAATAATTTCGTATTCCTGACCGGGAATTTTTTCGGTTGTGGTTACAATAATTTCTGACATGATAATAGCCTCCCTCATTTTGCGTTCAGTTTAGCATATTGCGCCTGATTAAGCGACAAATGATTACGGGAAAACCTTAATGACCTCACCAGCGGGAATGGTGCGAGGCTGGTGGGTCGTTGCGTCAACAATGACTAACTGGCCTAAATGATTGACGTCAGACACCGTGCCGGTAATTAATGACTGGCCCAGCTGAAGCTGAATCTGGTGGCCCATTAACATGAGATGACGTTTATACTCACTTAAAAATTTAAGATTGGTATAGGTGAAACATGATTGATAAAGCTGGCTGATCAGTGTGATAAAAAAACGTTGCCGAACCGTTTCAGTGGGCACTGCGGACAGGAGATTACCAGCAATATTTTGAATGTCGTTTGGAAAACTAGACTGGAACAGATTGATCCCAATGCCAATGATAATTGCACCATGGGCGCCTTGTTCAACTAAGATGCCAGCAATCTTACGGTCATGCAGGTAAATATCATTGACCCACTTAACGTCAACGGTGAGCTTAAAGCAGTCTTGAATGGCGCTCACTGTAGCCGTTGCCAGACTAGTCGTAAATAATCCCACTTTAGGAGCATCAATTGTTAAATCGGGCATGATCAAAGTGGTATAGAGTCCGCCATTGGCAGCGGAGTAAAAGGGTCGGGAAAATTTACCCACACCGGCTGTTTGCTGATCCGCCCATATCACATCAGGTGTCTGGCGTGCGGCTTGCTCACAGAGTTGTTTGGCATATTGATTAGTCGAACCAATTGTTGCAACGTGCAGCAAACTGATTTTGGTGTCAATTTGAGTATTTAACGCGTTTTCAATATCAGTATCATCCATTTTATGACCCCCAGTCTGTGATAAGACTAGCATACATGATTTGAGCCGAATTTCAATAAGTAGTTTGATGGTCAAACTACTTAATCTTTAATATTTCTTAAAAAATTGGCCTTAATACTGAACAGAGATAGGCTAGAAGCGGTTTGTTCTAGAAAATTACTTGACAGCGACTCTTAATTTAGAATATGATACTGCCATCAAATACTTTGATGTTTGAAATAGTTTTGAAGGAGGTGTCTTGCGTCATATGCAATTAACTTCTCAAGAGATTCAAGCACTGATTCCTAACCGGTTTCCGATCTTTTACATGGACGGCGTTACAGAACTAGTGGCTGGTGAATCAATTACTGCGATCAAGAACGTGACTGCCGATGAGAGCTTTGTGAACGGCTTTCGTCCTGGTGAGTACGTGATGCCGCCAGCGCTAATCGTTGAATCATTGGCACAGGCGGCGTCAATTCTGATCTTAAAGTCACCAGCGTTTGCGCATAAAACGGCTTACCTTGGTGGCATTTCTAAAGCTGAATTTCTAAAAGATGTTCATGCTGCAGATCAGTTAGCATTGAAAGTCAAAATGAAAAAGCAGCGCGACAATATGGGCGTTGTGTCATGCCAAGCTGTGGTCAACGAAGAAGTGGTTTTAACGGCGGAACTGTTGTTTATTGTTGAGCCTGAAGCACCCGTGCGTTGACGGCCTATATCCTCACTGCTATTATTTTGATGTTGGAACTATTTGAGAATCAAAATGGGTGGTTAACACATGGATTACGCGACAGCTAAACGGATCAATCAATTATTAACAACGGTTTATGGTGACATTGTGCGGGTGGAAGAATTAGCGCTCAGACAGAGCCAGTTCAAAGATATTTCCATCAAAGAAGTACACGCTGTGGACGTCATTTCAATGTACGAACATAAAACCACGTCGCAGGTGGCCCGCGAATTACGGATCACGCCTGGGACGTTGACGACCATGGTCAATCATCTAGTCAGAAAAGATTACGTGCAGCGCATCAGAAGTGATGATGACCGCCGCTTTGTCCGCCTGGGACTGACACGGCGGGGACGGCTGATCTACCGCGCACATGAATCTTTTCACCGCAAGATGGTTGAAAGTTTTGCGAAAGATATGGATGACGAACAATTGCAAATTATTGAAAAAGCGCTTTTGAATCTAGAAGCGTTTCTAGAGTTCGCCGATCCAACTCCAAAGAAGTGAGGGGTTATTTAATGACAGGGATTCAAATTGTCCAGAGTGCTAGTGCGGTACCGGCGCACACAGTCGTAAATGACGAGCTGAATGCCTACATGGACACTTCAGACGACTGGATTACCACGCGAACTGGAATCAAACAGCGGCACGTTTCTACTGGACAGACGACCAGTGATCTATGTACGTCAGTTGCACAGAAGTTACTGCAGCAGGCTGGTTGGCAGGCGGCAGACTTGGATTTTATCATTGTGGCGACCATGTCACCGGATTATCTGACACCCGCCACAGCAGCTATCGTCCAGGGCAGGATTGGGGCTAAAAAAGCCTTTGCCTTTGATTTAAACGCTGCTTGTTCCGGCTTTATCTACGGCTTAAAAGTTGCCGAGGGACTGCTGCAAGTTTCCGGTAACCGCGGTATGCTGATCGGTGGTGAAGTATTATCCAAACTGGTCGACTGGCACGAACGCTCAACGGCGGTTTTGTTCGGCGACGGTGCCGCAGGGGTTTTGCTGAAAAATGAGCCGTCACAGACATCGGCTTTTCTGGCAACTGATCTGCAGACCTTTGGGGAGCTTAGTGACCGGCTGACGGCTGGTTATCAGCCAGTGAATTCGGTTTTTGCAACGGATACGACGGCTGCCCATCAGAAATATTTTGAAATGGATGGCCGGGCGGTTTATAAATTTGCTACTCACGAGGTCCCGGCATCGATTCAACGGGCGCTCCAAAAAGCTGGCCCATTAGTTCATGGCATTGACTATTTTATCTTGCATCAAGCGAATCAACGCATCATTGACCAAATCGCTAAGCGGCTGGACCAACCCAAGGATAAATTTTTAACAAACGTGGCTGACTTTGGCAATACTTCGGCAGCCAGCGTGCCCATTTTACTAGCTGAGGCGATTCAAGCTGGGGTGATCAAGCGCGGTCAAACGATTGTGCTAAGTGGTTTTGGCGGCGGGTTGACCGTCGGCACGCAAGTAATCAAATACTAAAATAAATGACAATGAAGGAGTTTAATATCATGACTAACGACGAAATTTTTTCTAAAGTACAGGCAATTATTGTGGATCAAACGGGTGAAGATAAGGAAAAGGTCACGTTGACTACCAACATCAAGCAGGACTTAGATGCTGATAGTTTAGATATTTTTGAAGTCATTAACGAAATTGAAGACGAGTTTGATATCAAGATCGAAACTGAAGAAGGTATCGAAACCGTCTCTGATCTGGTGACCTTCGTTGAAAAGCAATTAGCTCAGGAGAAAGAATAGTTGAGATCTTTAGATCCATTTATGCAGTCATTAGGATTAAAATATCCCATTTTTCAGGGCGGTATGGCATGGGTCGCAGATGGTCGGTTGGCAGCAGCGGTATCAAACGCTGGTGGATTAGGCATCATTGGTGCCGGCCATGCCTCCGGTGAAGTGGTCGAAGGAGAAATTAAACGTGCCAAGTCATTAACTGATCGGCCGTTTGGTGTGAACGTTATGCTGTTATCACCGCACGTAGAAGATGTCGTAAAAGTTATTTTAAAGGCCCATGACAGTATTACAGTGGTGACAACGGGTGCCGGTGATCCGTCCAAGTACCTGCCCGAATTCAAAGCAGCCAGCATTAAAGTGATTCCCGTTGTCGGTTCAGTTGCTTTAGCGAAACGGATGGCTCGAGTGGGGGCTGATGCAGTGGTTGCTGAAGGCATGGAGTCGGGGGGGCATATTGGCAAGCTCACCACCATGGCGTTAGTACCACAAGTAGTTGATGCCATTAACATTCCAGTGATTGCTGCTGGCGGCATTGGTGATGGCCGTGGCCTGGCAGCCGCGTTTATGCTGGGGGCTATCGGGGTTCAAATGGGCACGCGGTTTTTAGTGGCCACTGAATCCAAAGTCCATCCGACCTATAAAAAAGCGGTGCTCAAAGCTAAGGACATCGATACCATGATCACGGGTGAGTTTGCTGGGCACCCAGCCCGGGTGTTAAAAAATCCCATGGCCAAACGGTTTGTTAGGCTTGAGAGGACGGAAGCAGCCAAGGCTGACCCGGACTTTAGCGAAGTTGAGGAAATCGGTAACGGTGCTTTACGCAACGCCGTGTTAACTGGTGACCGCGAGAATGGAGCGTACATGGCGGGTCAGGTGGCCGGCATGGTCAGACAAGCCCAGCCAGCAGCAGAGATTTTAGCTGACGTTTATCGCCAAGCAGCACAATTGATGGGTGGTGTCTAACTTGAAAATTGGGTTACTATTTAGCGGCCAAGGGTCACAAAAGACCGGTATGGGTATGGATTTATATCAGCAAAATCAGACTTACAAGGTGGCCATTGACCAGGCTAGCCAAACACTGAAACTGGATCTGCCCAAACTTTACTTTGATGCTGATCGTGCTGAACAATTGTCTGAAACCCGGTATGCTCAAGCGGCCATTGTGGCGATGAGCTGGGCGCTTTATAAAACGGTTCAGCCACAGTTACCAACCGTTGTGGCGGGCATCGGGCTAAGTTTAGGTGAGTATAGTGCGTTAGCTGCTAGTGGCTTGGTTGACATTGATGATGCCTTGCGACTAGTTAAATTACGTGGTGAATTGATGCAGCAGGCTAGTGATGCTAAACCCAGCAAAATGGTGGCTATCATGAACACGCCGGTGTCAGTGATTCAGGCGGCTTGTGATGTTGCCGCTGAAAAAGGAATCGTGACGATTGCGAATATCAATACGCCCAAACAAGTCGTGATCGGCGGTGAGACTGCTGCTGTGGACGCAGCGATTGCTGACCTTCAATCACAAGGGGTAAGACGAATGGTGCCACTAAACGTCAGTGGGGCCTTTCATACGCCACTGATGCAGCCGGCCCAGGAAAGCCTGCAGGCCGCTTTAGCTAAGGTCACCTGGTCGCAAGGAGCATTTCCGGTGATCAGTACGACCACTGGGGCACCGTTTGATCCTAATGAACTGACAGCGACGCTCACACAACAACTGGTTTCTACCACCCGGTTTACGGATGCGATTCAACAGCTGAAAGGTAAGGTTGATGCAGTCATCGAGCTGGGTCCTGGTAAAACGCTGATGGGTTTTGCTCGCAAAACGGTTAAGGGGATTGATTATTATCACATTGATGATCTGGCTTCCCTTGATAAAACGCTAACGGCATTAAGGAGTGAATAATTAAGTTGAGATTAACGGATAAAACGGTTTTAGTTACGGGCAGTACGCAGGGCATTGGACTGGCCATTGCGCAGGCGTTTGCCAAACAGGGCGCTAACGTAGTGGTCAACGGCCGCCACGCTGCCCCACAGACGGTGATCGATTCGATTCAGGCTGAAAATGTGTCCTGCTGGGATCTCTCGGCAGATATTACTGACCCTGATGCGGTTCAAGCAATGATTGACGCTGTTTACGAAAAGGCGGGGCATCTAGACGTTGTGGTGAATAATGCCGGTATCGTGAATGACAGACTACTGAACCGGATGAGTGAAACGGACTTTAGTCAGGTGGTCAATACGAATCTGACCGGGACGTTTAACGTGATCAAGGCCTGTTTACGGCCAATGTACAAAGCTCGCAGCGGCGCTTTTATCAACATGACCAGTGTGGTCGGGCTTACCGGTAACATCGGTCAGGCGAATTACGCGGCCAGTAAAGCTGGCATTATTGGCCTGACTAAATCAGTAGCCAAAGAAGCTGCTATGCGCGGTATCCGGTGCAATGCGATTGCGCCTGGGATGATCGACACGGCCATGACGGCTCAGCTGGCGGATAAAGTCAAGGCTGGCATTTTGCAGCAGATCCCACTTAAACGGTTGGGATCGACGGCCGAGGTCGCCCAGACAGCGGTATTTTTAGCCGAAAACGACTATATTACGGGTCAGACCATCACCGTTGATGGCGGTTTGACCATGCAGTAAGGAGGAAAAGTATGACTAGAGTGGTAATTACGGGAATGGGTGCCTTAACACCGATTGGCAATAGCGTACCGGAGTTTGAAGCGGGTTTACGCGCCTCAAAAGTTGGCTTTCAACCCATCACCCATTTTGATGCCAGTGAAACCGGCATTACTTTAGCTGGTGAATTACACGATTTTGAGCCGTTAAAACGACTCGGTAAACGGGACTTGCGACGAATGGATGCCTTTAGTCAATACGCAATGTATGCGACAGCAGAGGCGGTTGAACAAGCCGGAATCGATGAAGCGAATACTGAACCTGAGACTATGGGAGTCATTTACGGGTCAGGGATTGGCGGCTTGACCACCATTCAAGAGCAAGTGATAAAAATGGCTAATAAGGGACCACAGCGGGTCTCGCCGATGTTTGTACCAACGGCCATTTCCAACATGGCTTCTGGCAACATGGCCATTCGCTACCATGCTAAAAATATCTGTACGACCATCGTAACGGCCTGTGCTTCTGGAACGAACGCCATTGGCGAAGCTTTTCGGCAAATTAAGGAAGGCCGTGCTCAGGTGATGCTGACGGGGGGCGCAGAAGCCTCAGTTAACGAAATTGGGATCGCCGGATTTGCAGCGTTATCGACCCTGTCTAAAGCAACTGATCCTAAGCGGGCTTCACTGCCGTTTGATGCAGATCGGCTAGGTTTCGTGATGGGTGAAGGTGCCGGGACTTTAGTGCTGGAATCGTTGACTCACGCGCAAGCTCGTGGTGCGCAAATCTTGGGAGAAATCGTTGGTTATGGGGCAACTGCTGATGCCTATCACATCACGTCACCGGATCCAGCAGGAACTCAGGCTGCCCGTGCGATGCAATTGGCTATCGATGAAGCGGGAGTTAAGTCGACAGATGTTGGTTATATTAACGCGCACGGTACCGCGACCATGGGGAACGATAGCGCTGAATCAAAGGCCATCAACAGCGTCTTTGGCAGTGATAGCGATGTCCTGGTCTCCAGTACGAAATCCATGACGGGTCATCTGTTGGGCGCGGCTGGGGCCATTGAAGCCGTAGCGACAGTCGACGCACTGCAATCCGGCCAATTACCGGAAAACGTCGGTGTAGTTCAACAAGATCCAGCTTGTCAGGTGAACTTGGTGAATGCTGATAACCGTGACCGTCAAACTGAATATGCCATTAGTAATTCATTTGGCTTTGGGGGTCATAATGCCGTTCTCGCATTTAGAAAGTGGGCGGAATAATGACATTTGACGAGCTACAAACGATTATTCAACAGATTAGTGATAGTAATATTCGTGAAATTGAGCTGGATTATCAAGGGATGCACCTTTACTTAAACAAAAATAAAACCAGTCATCAGCCGGTCGTGACAGCCAATCAAAAACCAATATCAGCTGAAGTAGTTAAGGGCATAAAAGAAGTTAAGTCCGATCAGCCAGCTAAGTTGAAGACCTCACAGCCAGCGCAAAAACCAGCGACGATCAAAGCGCCGCTGGTTGGGGTGATCTACCTGCAGCCAACGCCTGATAAGCCCGCCTATAAAAAAGTGGGTGACCACGTTAACGCCGGTGAAGTGGTGTGCGTGATCGAAGCCATGAAGATGATGACGGAGATCAAGAGTAAGGTGACCGGCACGATTTCGAAGATTTTAGTAGACAATGAAGAAGTGGTTGAGTTTGATCAGCCGCTGTTTGAAGTAACGCAATGAGGTGATGAAATTTGGGAGAAGAAACAGCAGCAACACATGAATTAGACGTGGTTGAGATCCAGAAGATTTTACCGCACAGATACCCGATGCTCTTGGTTGACCGGGTGTTGGATTACGTTCCGGGAGAAAAAATGATCGCCAGAAAAAACGTGTCGGTAAACGAAGCCTTTTTCCAGGGACACTTTCCGGGTAATCCCGTGATGCCTGGTGTTTTAATTGTTGAAGCAATGGCCCAGGCGGGTGCGATTGCGTTATTAACGATGCCAGAATTTAAGGGCAAGACCGCGTATTTTGGCGGGATGAATAAAGTCAAGTTTCGGCAGATGGTCAAACCGGGGGATACGTTGAAACTCGTTGTGACCCTGGAAAAGATTCGCGGTCACGCGGGATTAGGACACGGTGAAGCCTACGTTGAGGATAAAAAAGTTTGTTCAGGAGAGCTCACCTTTATGATTGGGTAGGTGAATAAGATGTTTAAAAAGGTTTTGATTGCTAACCGTGGCGAGATTGCGGTACGCATCATTCGGGCACTGCGGGAGTTAAATATTCAGTCAGTGGCGATCTATTCCACGGCAGATGCGGATGCGCAGTACGTTAAATTAGCCGATGAAGCCATCTGTGTGGGTGGCCCGCAGCCGGCTGATTCATACTTGAATATGCAAAATATTGTCAGTGCGGCGGTTTTAACAGGTGCTGAAGCGATTCATCCGGGATATGGCTTTTTGTCTGAAAACGCGGAATTTGCGGAACTTTGTGAGTCCTGTCAAATCACCTTTATTGGGCCAAAACCTAAAACCATTTCGTTAATGGGTAATAAAGCTAACGCCCGGATTCAAATGCAGGCTGGGAAGGTACCGGTGATTCCTGGCAGCACCGGCTTTTTAAAGGATGAGTCTGATGCGGTCAGGGTGGCCAGTGAAGTTGGCTATCCCGTCATGCTGAAAGCTGCCTCTGGTGGTGGCGGTAAGGGCATTCGACAAGTTGAAAACGAACATGAAATGCGGGCTGCTTATCAGTCCGCCACTAAAGAAGCCCAGTTGTCCTTCGGTGACCAGCGGATGTACTTAGAAAAGATCATCTCACCGGCAAAACACATTGAGGTTCAAGTGTTCGCTGATCAATTTGGACACGTGACGGCTTTTCCAGAGCGGGACTGTTCCTTGCAGCGCCGGCAGCAGAAAGTCTTGGAATTGAGCCCTTGTCCGGAGATGACGGCACAGGAAAGACAGCAACTGCAGCAAATTGCGATTCGGGCAACGAAAACCATTAACTATTTGAATACGGGGACGATTGAATTTTTGATGGATGCCAGGCATCAGTTTTACTTTATGGAAATGAACACCCGTATTCAGGTGGAACACCCAATTACTGAAGCGGTAACCGGCATTGATCTCGTGAAGGAACAGGTGCGGGTAGCAGCAGGCGCACCGCTGTCATTTGGCCAGGCAGATCTAAAAGTTCAGGGCTTTGCGGTTGAAGCCCGGGTCAACGCGGAAGATCCTGCGCTGAACTTTATGCCGCAAGCTGGGGTCATTAAGCAGCTTAAACTACCTGGTGGACCAGGCATCCGAGTTGATAACGGGATTCAGGCTGGTGATATGATTTCACCATTCTATGATTCAATGATCGTCAAAATTATTGCGCATGCACCCACTTATCAAGAAGCACTGAAGAAGCTCAGTGAAGCGCTGGCTGAATTTGAACTAGTGGGGATTGCAACTAACCAAAACTTCTTGCAGGCCTTACTAGCCGATTCCATTGTGCAGCAAGGAACTGCCACCACGGCCTACGTGACGAAGCGATTCATGCCAATATTTATGGAACACAATGTTCAGGAGGTGTCGTAGCCGATGCTGTTTGGTGAACACGTTAAACGCTTTTCATCGCGTTCCGTGCCGAAGTTAAAACGTGATCAAGCCAAGGTACCCAGCGGTATTTGGCAGGAGTGTCCCCACTGTCATGCTGGGTTTTACTTTAAGAAGGCCGGTCAATATCGAGTCTGTCCGGAATGCGGTTATGGTTTTCGGGTCACGGCTCGTCGGCGTTTGAAGATGCTGACGAAGCATTTTGATGAATGGGATAGTGATTTAGAAACGCGCAATCCCACCGAATTTCCAGACTACCAGCGGAAAATTAAAAAAGCACAGTCTGCAACGCACCTTAAGGATGGCGTTTTGACGGGTAAAGCACTGATCGACGATTATCCGGTTGCCTTAGGCATTATGGATCCGCTGTTTATCATGGGCAGCTTGGGTACTGCCAACGGCGAACGGCTGACCCGGTTATTTGAAAAAGCCACTGAGCAGCAGCTGCCAGTGATCGTACTGACGGCTTCTGGTGGCGCACGTATGCAAGAAGGTATCTATTCATTGATGCAGATGGCTAAGATCAGCCAGGCGGTTAACGACCACGGAAAAGCTGGGTTAGCTTATATTTCAGTGATTATGGATCCAACGACTGGCGGGGTCACGGCAAGTTTTGCCAGTCAGGCGGACGTGACGCTAGCCGAACCCAAAGCGTTATACGGGTTTACGGGTAAACGGGTCATTGAGCAGACCATCAACAAACAGCTGCCCAATGATTTTCAAAGTGTGGAGAACGGTTATCAGCGGGGGTTGATCGATGAGATCGTGCCTCGAGAACAACTGGCCCAACGATTGAGCCAGTTACTGAGTATTTTAGAAGCCAAAAAGTGGGGTGAAATGACGTGACCGATACCCAAGCAGTGATTGCCGGCGCTCGAAGTGACCGTAAAGCAAACGTTTATGCCATGATTGATCAATTATTTACCGATTTTTTTGAGCTGCACGGGGATCAAATTGCCAGTGATGACCCCGCAATTGTGGCTGGCCTAGCTAAATTAGCTGATCGGCCAATTGCTGTAATTGCCACGCAAAAGGGCAATAATTTGGAAGACCGAATGGCGACGCACTTCGGCAGCCCGGAACCGGCCGGCTATCGTAAATCGTTACGGGTCATGCGATTAGCTGAAAAATTAAACTTTCCTATTATTACGTTAGTTAATACTCCCGGTGCCTATCCGGGAGCCGATGCTGAAGCCGCCGGACAGGGGCAGATGATTGCTAAAAACATTAGCGAAATGCTCAAGTTAAGGGTGCCAATTTTAACCCTGATCGTGGGTGAAGCTGGGTCTGGCGGCGCACTGGCACTGGCCTGCTCAGATCAGATCTGGATGCTTGAAAACAGTATGTATTCAGTACTGTCCCCAGAAGGGTTTGCGTCGATCATGTGGAAGGACGCGCATTTAGCAGATAAAGCCGCTGAATTGATGCGTTTGACTCCAGACTGGCTATTAAAGCAGCACGCCATTCACCGAATTATTCCCGAAAGAATGCTGACGGATGGATCGCTGAAAACGGCTTTGACCAGTGCCATTGGTGAACTTTGTCAGCAGGATAGTGCAACTAGACTGGCCAAACGGGCCGCTTTTTTTCGAAAGTTTTAACGGCTTATTGGTTTTAAGGGTTGACGGATGGCTGGATGTTTTGTAAAATACAGTTTGTTGTATTTGTGGGCTTCCACAGCTGCAACCGCACGGGCCAAGTCTTAAGTCTGCTATGCAGCGCTTGTTCTCGGCGAGTCTAAGTGATATATAAAAAGGAGGTGCACATACATGTACGCAATTATCGTAACTGGCGGTAAGCAATACCGCGTTCAACAAGGCGAAGCAGTCTACGTTGAAAAGCTGAATGCCAATGCTGGCGACAAGGTTACTTTTGACCAAGTTGTCTTTGTTGGTGGCGACTCAACTAAGGTTGGTACGCCATTAGTTTCAGGTGCTTCAGTAACTGGAACTGTTGAAAAGCAAGGCCAAGAAAAGAAGGTTGTTACCTTCAAGTACAAGCCTAAGAAGGGTCAACACACTAAAGTTGGTCATCGTCAACCATACACCAAGGTTGTTATTGATGCTATCAACGCTTAATATCTGTGGGTGATCTTATGATTCAAGCAGCATTTGACTACGATAATGATGATCGGATCATCGGGTTTAAGCTGACTGGTCATGCTGATAGCGGCCCTTACGGTAGTGATATCGTTTGTTCGGCGGTTTCAGCACTATCGATCAGCACCGTGAACGGTTTAGCAGCCGTGGCTTCTATCGAGCCCATAGTGGTTGCTAAACAGGCAGAGGGTGGCTTTTTAAGCCTCCGGATGCCGCCGGTGGATGACTATATTCAGGATCGAATCAGTCAAGCGTTATTGCAAAGTTTTCAAAATGGACTTTTAGATGTCGAAAAACAATATTCGAAGTACATTCGAATTAACTAATCTTTTATGGAGGTGAAACTCATGTTAGAAATGAATTTACAATTCTTCTCTCACCATAAGGGGGGCGGTTCTACTGCCAACGGTCGTAATTCTGCCGGACGTCGTCTCGGTACGAAGGCTGCTGACGGTTCTACTGTAACCAGTGGTTCAATCATTTACCGTCAACGTGGTACGCATATTTTTCCAGGTGCTAACGTTTTGCGTGGCAACGACGATACTTTGTTCTCAAAGGTCGACGGTGTTGTTCGCTTCGAACGTAAAGGCCGTGATAAGCGCCAAGTTTCCGTTTATCCTGTGACAGAAGCTGCAGCTAGATAATAAAAAAGGGCCCTTAGGGGCCTTTTTTATTTGACTTAATTTGGTGTTTATAAAGGAGGCTCATCGTGAATAATCGGCTTCAAAAATTTCAGGCGCAATTTGATTCATTGCGGATCGACGCGTTTTTAGTGACGGACACGGTCAACAAACAATATCTGACTGATTTTGATGGTGATGGCGTGATTTTAGTGACGGCAGACCAAACTTATGTTATTACTGATTCGAGGTATGAAACAGCATTGGCCCGAACTGACCATGATTTTAAGGTGATCATTACTCGTTACTACCTCGAAGCTGCGGCTCAGCAGGTCGAAAAACAGCACATTACAGTTCTGGGGTTTGAAGACAGTATTCCGTTTCACGAATATGACCGAATTGACGAACTCATGAGTTCAGACATTGTTCCCATGACTAATTTGATCGAGCAGATGCGCGAACTTAAGTCAAGCGAAGAAATTCAGACCCTAGAACATGCCTGCCAGATGACGATTAAGGGCTTTAATACGCTTTTACCGTTGATCAAGCCTGGTGTAACAGAACGTTACCTAGCTAATCGGCTTGATGCGATCATGCGCGATTTGGGCGCGGAAAAAGCCAGTTTTGACACCATTGTCGCCAGTGGTAAGCGAGCTGCTTTGCCCCACGGTGCGGCCACTGCTAAGCAGGTTCAAAACGGTGAACTGATCACGATCGATTTCGGTTATTATTTTGAGGGCTATACCTCTGATATGACACGTACGGTGGCTTTAGGCGATCCGGGCGAAAAACTCAGACAAGTTTATGGTATCGTACAACGAGCTCAGCGGGCAATTATTGATGCGGTGAAGCCAGGGGTGTCAGGCCAGCGGTTGGATGAGATTGGCCGTAACCTGATTTCAGCTGCCGGTTACGGACCGTACTTTAATCATGGTACCGGTCATGGCATCGGTCTTGATATTCACGAGGGACCAGCGTTATCTACCCGGTCAGATGACCAAATGATGGCCAATAACGTCATTACCGTAGAGCCCGGGATCTATTTACCAGAGCTTGGTGGAATTCGCATCGAGGACGATATTTTGGTCACTCAAACGGGTCATCGCATTTTAACGGCCGGTCCAACCGACCTGATCAGTTTGTGATTCGCCAATTATTTACGGGTGTAGCTTGCAATTGCACGCACTTAATTGGTATTATTAGTAAGAATTATTTAGGAGGAAACATAATATGGCAATTTCTACAGCAGATTTTAAAAACGGCTTAACCATCGAGGTTGACGGCGCAATTTGGCGGATCGTTGAATTCCAGCACGTTAAGCCTGGTAAGGGTGGCGCTTTCGTTCGTTCAAAATTAAAGAACTTACGGACTGGTGCCGTTCAAGAAAAAACTTTCCGTTCTGGCGCTAAGATGGAACAAGCACCAATCAACACGCGTAAGATGCAGTATCTGTACGCCAATGGCGATTCACGGGTCTTCATGGATTCTGACAACTACGAACAAATCGAAGTGCCGGATGAAAACATTAAGGATCAACTCCCATTCCTGCAAGAAAATATGGAAGTTAACTTGATGCAATACGGTTCAGAAACCATCAACATCGAAGTCCCTAACACCGTTGTTTTGACGGTTAAGTCGACTGAACCCGGTATTAAAGGGAACACGGCTTCAGGTGGTTCCAAGCCAGCTACTATGGATACTGGTTTGGTGATTCAAGTGCCATTCTTCGTTAACGAAGGTGACAAACTTTCAATCAACACGCAAGACGGCGGTTCATACATCTCACGTGCTAACTAACAACTGACTTCTTGAAACGGAGGCTTGAAATTGGCTGAAGATACAAACATTGTTTTAAAAGCGAGCGAGCCTACTCTGGGTAAAATTGAAGTTGCACCGCAAGTCCTTGAAATCGTTGCCGGCATTGCTGCCAGTGACGTGGACGGCGTGGCTCGAATGCGCGGTTCTATCGCCAATAGTGTCAACGAGCTGTTCGGCAAAAAAGAACGCGGTAAAGGTGTTAAATTATCCGTAACTGGTGATGCGCTGAACGTTGATGTGTATGTTTATCTGAACTACGGCGTGTCAGTACCCAAGGTTGCTTTGGCCATTCAAGAACAGGTCAAACAGCAGCTTTTGTTCATGACTGATCTACGTGTGAGTGAAGTTAACGTTCACATTCAAGGTGTGATCCCTGAAAAGACGACGCAGGCTGTTGATCCTAATAATCTTTTTGACGATAATGACGAAAGTGAAAATGGTGAGGATAAGTGACTGAAGAATTAACTCGACACCAGATCCGCATTCGTGCCTTTCAAACGTTATTTGCCATGAATGCTAATCCAGAAGCTGATCGGCACGTGATCTACCAGCAGCTATTGGCTGATGAGGATGGGCAAGCAGCAGCGGTCCCAGCATACTTGGAGACTTTGGTCGACGGCGTCTTGGATAAACAAGATGAGCTGGATGCCCAAATTAAAAAGTATCTGACGACTAACTGGACGCTACAGCGAATTGCGAAAACTGATTTGGTAATTTTGCGAATTGCGTTTTATGAACTTGATTATCAAGCTGATATTCCTAAGCGAGTTGCCGTTAACGAAGCTTTGGAGTTAGCTAAACAATTTAGTGATGACCGTTCACGCCGGTTTGTTAACGGTGTGCTATCACACGAAATTGAACCAGATAAATAAGTATTTGAAGAAGGCATGAAATAATCCTAGTGATTATTTCATGCCTTTTTGCTAATTATCGGCTCATAGCGCCTAACGAATTGAAATGTGATAAAATAAAATGCAGTAGATTTATGAATTGTGATGGGCAGCCATCAAATTAACGAAGATAGTGAGTGTGAAAGTATGGCAGAATTAATTGATGGCAAACAGTTAGCAAAAAAGATCAATGAACAAACTAAAGTATCAGTAACGACATTAAAAGCACAGGGTATCGATCCTAAATTAGTCGTGATCATCGTTGGCGACGATGAAGCCAGTGAAATTTACGTGCGTAATAAGCACCGTAAGGCCGTTCAGATCGGCATAATTTCTGAGACCAAGCGGTTACCTAAAGACACCACGCAAGCAGAAATTTTGACCCTGATCGATCAATATAATCAGGATAAAACGGTTCATGGCATCATGGTTCAGTCACCATTGCCTGAACAAATTGATGAAGCAGCCATTACGCGGGCGATTTTACCCGCGAAGGATGTGGACGGGTTCAACCCAGAAAATGTTGGCAAACTCTACACCAACTCGGATCAAAACTATCCGGTTTCGTGTACGCCTAAGGGCATCATGACCATGTTAAGGGCCTATCAGGTGAAACTGGCGGGGGTAAATGCCGTCATCGTTGGCCGTTCTAACATCGTTGGCCGGCCAATGGCAGCACTGTTATTAAACGCTAGCGCAACCGTCACGGTGGTTCATAGCCATACTAAGGATATGGCAACCTATACGCGGAATGCGGATATTTTAGTGGTGGCAACGGGAATCGCTAATTTGATTAAGGGTGACGCTATTAAGCCGGGTGCCACTGTCATTGATGTGGGCATGAACCGGGATGAAAATAATCATTTAACGGGTGACGTTGATTTTGACAGCGCCCAGCCGGTAGCTGGTAAGATTACGCCGGTACCCGGTGGGGTTGGTCCCATGACCATTGCCACTCTGATGCAGCAGACCGTTGAATTAGCAAAATGGAGTGAATAATTTGGAACCTAGCGACTATTTAACCGTCAGTGCGCTGACGAGTTATATTAAACGCAAATTTGATGTGGATCCGTATTTGGGCAAAGTCTATCTGACGGGTGAAATCTCTAACTTCCGGCTGCGTCCCAGTGCGCACCAGTATTTTAGCCTCAAGGATGATCACGCTAAGATCAGTGCCATTATGTTTAAATCAGCTTTTTCGCGGGTGAAGTTCACGCCGGAAGAGGGGATGAAGGTTCTCGTCACTGGTCGAATCTCCCTTTATGAACCCAGCGGCAGCTACCAGATCTACGTGGATCATATGGAACCGGATGGCGTAGGTCAGCTCTATCAGGCCTACGAGCAGTTAAAACGGAAGTTAAGTCAAGAGGGTGTTTTTTCAGCACCCAAGAAACCGTTGCCTCGTTTTCCTAAACGAATCGCGGTGGTGACCAGTCCTAGTGGGGCCGTGATCAGAGATATTATTACCACGACCCGGCGCCGTTATCCGATTGCTCAGATCATCCTCTTTCCAGCTCTAGTTCAAGGTAACGAAGCAGCTGGCGACATTGTGCGTCAGATTGAACGGGTCAATCGGATCGGTAACTTTGATACTTTGATCATCGGTCGGGGTGGTGGTTCAATTGAAGACCTCTGGCCGTTTAATGAGGAATCGGTTGCTCGCGCTATTTTTGACAGCCAAATTCCGGTGATCTCGTCAGTGGGTCATGAAACGGATACCACGATTGCGGATCTGGTTGCGGATGTCCGGGCAGCGACCCCAACAGCTGCTGCTGAACTGGCGGTGCCGGTCTTAAGTGATGTTTTACTAGAGATCCAACAAGACCGCGTTAGAATTTACCACGCTTTCCACCATCATTTGGCGATGTATCAAGAACAGTTGAAGAAACTGCGTGAAGCCTATGTCTTCCAGCAGCCTGAGCGTCTGTATGAAGGGTACAGCCAAAAGGTCGATCAGCTCACCACCCAGTTGCAGCAGACTATGTCACACCAGCTAAGTTTGGTCCGCGCTCAGGTGGACGCCGTTGACCAGCGGCTAAAAGTAGCTTCTCCGGCGAGTCAGATCAGCCAATTGAAGCAGGATCAACAAGCATTGACTGACCGGCTTAACCGAGGTATGCAACAAGATTTTCAGCAGCAAAAACAGCGGTTAGCTGAACTGGTCCAGTCACTGGACTATCTAAGTCCGCTGAAAATTATGGGCCGAGGGTACAGTTACGTGACGAGCCATGAAAAAGTCATTGCTGATGTGAAACAGCTTCATCAAGGTGATGAAGTGGTCATGCACCTGACAAATGGCCAGGCCAAAGCGACAATTCAATCAATTCAATCAACTAAAAAGGATGGACAATCATGAGTGAAAAACCAACCAATGAACAGACTTCCAACGAGACACCAACGTTTGAAGAGAATTTAAATCACCTGGAAGAAATTGTGACGGCGCTTGAAAAGGGCAATGTGCCACTAGAAGAAGCTTTGTCGCAGTTTAAGCAAGGGGTTTCTTTAAGCCATGATTTACAGGTCAAGTTAACGGATGCGGAAAAAACGTTAGCTGAAATGATGAACGATGATGATCAGACCGAAACGTTTGAAGCTTCCGAGGATGATAAGAATGAGTGATGCGTCACAAATTTTAAAGGATTTCGAAACCCAATATGTGCCGCAGATCAACCAGACCTTGCAGCAGTTAAATGATGGCTGGATTGACCAGCCAATTTTGCAGTCCGCAATGACCTATTCCGTCAATGCCGGTGGTAAACGCTTGCGGCCACTATTGACGTTAGCGGTACTGCGAACCTACCATGATCAGCCAACTGATGGTCAGTTAATGGCGGCCAGTGCTTTGGAGTTACTGCATACTTATTCACTGATCCACGATGATCTGCCGGCAATGGACAATGATCCTTTGCGTCGCGGTGTACCCACCAATCACATGAAGTTTGGTGCTGGCATGGCGACCTTAGCCGGTGACGGGTTGTTGACACTGGCCTTTGAATGGCTCAGTAAAGCGGCGATTCCCGATGCGCAGCAGTTAGCGTTAGTCAGAGCCTTAAGTCACGCTGCCGGTCCAGCTGGCATGGATGCTGGTCAAGCCCAGGATATTTCCAGTGAACATCTGCAATTGAACATTGATCAGCTGGCTGATCTGCACCGTCATAAAACGGGTGCGCTGCTGCATTACGCCGTTGAAGCCGGTTGCATTATGGCTGAGGTGAATGGTGAAGAACGGCAGGGACTGTTGAAATTTGCAGACCAGTTTGGGCTGGCCTATCAGATCTATGATGATTTGTTGGACGTGACGGCGACCACCGAGGAACTGGGTAAGAAGACCCACAAGGATGCCGATGAGGAAAAGAATACGTATCCAGGCTTATTTGGGGTGGCTGGGACTAAAGACCGGCTCAAACAAGTTGTAAGTGATGCTGAGGCGCAATTAGTGGCTTTAAACCACGCTACTGGCCGCGACTTCAGTTTGCTGAACGCTTTTTGCAGTTATTTTAAGATTAAAGAATAGGAGCCCGTTATGGAAAAACAACGCGT
Source organism: Secundilactobacillus hailunensis (assembly GCF_005405185.1). GTDB lineage: Bacteria > Bacillota > Bacilli > Lactobacillales > Lactobacillaceae > Secundilactobacillus > Secundilactobacillus hailunensis. The sequence goes on along the minus strand of NZ_BJDO01000001.1, from coordinate 108,073 downwards.
TGATGTATTATTAGTAACTCAAGGATTATTTGAATCCCGTGAACAGGCTAAGCGTGCTGTGATGGCGGGTGAAGTACTGGGTAAAAATGAGGAACGGTTGGATAAACCGGGGGTCAAGATCCCCATCGATACTGATTTACATATCAAAGGCAAGCCGATTCCCTATGTCAGTCGCGGCGGCTTCAAGTTAGCGAAGGCTCTTAAAGTGTTCCAGATCGATGTTTCTGATCGGATCGTTTTAGACATTGGGTCGTCAACTGGTGGCTTTACGGATGTCATGTTGCAAAATGGTGCCAAAATGTCGTATGCCTTAGATGTCGGCAGCAATCAGCTGGTCTGGAAACTGCGTCAGGATCCGCGAGTAGTCGTCATGGAACACACTAATTTTCGTTACAGCAAGGCTGAGGACTTTACCAAGGGCCAGCCAAGCTTTTCATCGATCGACGTGTCGTTTATTTCACTCAGTTTGATCTTGCCTCCATTGAAACAGATCCTTGAACCCAATGGTGAAGTCGTGGCGCTGATCAAGCCGCAGTTTGAAGCCGGCCGGGAACACGTGGGTAAGCACGGCATCGTGAAGGACCCTAAGATTCATGAAGGTGTGATTCAAAAGGTGATTCAACTGGCTGTGGATAGCGGTTTTAGTCCCCTCCACCTTGATTTTTCACCAATTACTGGTGGCGAAGGCAACATTGAATTCTTGATTCATTTGAAATCCGTTGCTGGGACGCCTGAAGTGGCACCAGAAATCGATGTAGCTAGCACGGTCGAAAAAGCTCACCGTATATTAACTGCATAAAATCTGCAATTTACTTTTAAAATCAGTGGCTTAGCTGTATGATGTAACTAAATAAATTTCTCGATTGGAGATGGTGCGGCGTGAAGAAGCAAGACCGGCAACGTTTGATTCGTCAATTACTAAGTTCACAAGACATTGAACGACAGGAAGATTTTGTTCGTTTGCTTGAAGAACAGAATATTCACGTGACTCAAGCTACCATTTCACGAGATATTAAGGAAATGCAGTTAGTTAAAGTACCAGCTGCTTCCGGCGGCTATCGGTACAATATGCCGATTCAAAAAACGCTGGATACCAAAAAGAAGTTAAAACGGACCCTGCAAGATGCTTATGTAAGTATCGCGGCCCAGGGAAAAGACGTTATTATTAAAGTTTTACCTGGTAATGGTCCGGCCATGTCCGCATTGATCGATCAGATGAATTACGACTTTGTTTTTGGTACGATTGGTGATGACCAAACGGTTTTGGCGATTTGTACGAATGATGAAGGGTCGCAGAAGCTGCAGGCAGCCATTAATGATTTATTAGAATAGCAAACGAGTTAGGCCAGTTTTAAGTGTCTGGTCTAGCTCGTTTTTAAGTTATCGGGTATAATTAGTCTAGACAACTTACAGGGGGTAATCCGGTGCTTCAGGAACTTTCAATTAAAAATTTTGCGATTATTGCTAGCTTAGACGTTGAATTTGAGGATGGCATGACGGTCCTGACGGGTGAAACGGGTGCCGGCAAGTCAATCATCATTGATGCTGTCGGACTGTTAGCTGGTGGTCGCGGTTCGCAGCATTTCGTGAGAACCGGTGCCGATAAAGCTATTATTCAGGGTGCCTTCGTCTTTCCTAAGGGCGGTCAGACTTATGGCCAACTGGATCAGCTGGGCATTGACCATGATGATGGTACAGTGATCTTGCAACGCGAGATCTATCGTTCAGGCAGAAATGTTTGTCGGATCAACGGGATGTTAGTGAACACCAGTACCCTGAAACAACTGGGGGAGACCATCGTTGATATTCACGGGCAAAATGAACACCAGGAACTGATGCAGCCAGACAAGCACTTGCGGCTACTCGATGAATTTGGCGGTGACGAGCTGTCTTCAATTAGATCGCGTTACCAAGCCACTTATCAAGATTACCAGCACCTGCACCATTCCATGGTATCGCGCAATACCCACCAAAAAGAGTGGGCTCAGCGGCTGGATATGCTGCGGTTTCAAGTTAAAGAAATTGAGGATGCCCAGCTGCAGCCGGATGAAGAGACCGCGTTAAGTCAGCAGCGCGATCGGTTAATGAATTATCAGAAGATCAACACGTCATTGCAGGAGGGCTTTTTGGCCTTAAATGGTGATGAGGAGTCCACTGGTGCTTTGGATCTTAGCGGGACAGCGATGAATTCACTGTCGTCGATTGCGGATCTGGACCCGGCGTTTAAGCAGTTGTTTGAATCGCTGCAGTCGGCTTACTACGCGTTACAGGATGCCTCTGGCGAGATTTCTAAACAAGTCGACCAGCTAGAGTGGGACGATAATAAGTTAGATGAGATTGAAGCCCGTTTAAACGTGATTCACCAACTAAAACGCAAGTATGGCGATTCCGAAAAACAGATTTTAAGCTATCTGGAACGAATCAAAAAAGAATTAGCTGATATGGAAGCTGCTGAAATTGACGAAGGCGATCTTGATGAAAAGCTGGCTAAAAAAGAACAGCAATTGCTTAAGTATGGTCAGCAACTGACCGCCGAGCGACAAAAAATTGCCACCAAGCTGGAGTCGGCAATCAAGGGCGAACTAAAGGACCTTTACATGGCTAAAACGGTCTTTCAAGTGCGCTTTAAGCCAACCAATGATCAGCAGTATTTTGCCACGGGGATGGATGACGTTGAGTTTTACATTCAGCCTAACCCGGGTGAAGAGATTCGGCCCTTAGCCAAGATTGCATCCGGTGGGGAACTGTCACGGTTGATGTTAGCGTTAAAAACGATTTTTTCGAAATCACAGGGGGTCACTTCGATCATCTTTGATGAAGTCGATACCGGGGTTTCCGGTCGTGTGGCACAGGCGATTGCCGAAAAGATCAGTGGGATCGCGAACGAGTCGCAAGTCCTCTGCATTACCCATCTACCGCAAGTGGCTGCTATGAGTGACCACCACTACTTTATTGATAAGCAGGTGACGGGTGATCGAACGGTGACCCACATCAAACGGTTGAATCAGTCAGCGCGAGTCAAAGAACTGGCACGGATGCTAGCTGGGACCACAGTGACGGAATTAACGCTGGACCATGCGAAAGAATTATTGGACATGGCGACTGAAGAAAAACAGCAACGGACTCCAAGCAGGTAACCTAAAATGGCGTGTCAGCAGCTCTCGTTTGAGAGGGGTTAACACGCCATTAATATTCTGTTTAAATGTAAACTCAGTTGATGATGCTTATTATGTGACTTAATTTAGCGATAATCGTTTCTTTCAACAAACTTGATTTGATTCAAATGGGCGACTTGAGTGATGTTTTGACTGGCATTAGTGACTAACAGTGTGTCTTTAGGACCTTGAGTAAGGTAGCCAGACATCAACGCTTCATTTTCGCTAGGTTCACCTGGTTCACTTGGCAAATTCAGGTGTAAGGTCACGTGATAGTGACGGGTCAACGCTTGGTCTAAAAAGTAATCGCGTTGTGTCTGTGGCATTTTTAACGGTTCGGTAGGATCAATGACTAAAAATTGGCGGTAACGGTCGTTTAACTGGGACGAGAATTTTTTAATTGCAGATACTTGATTGGACATTTTAATCACCTCGAACATTTGTTTGCATTTATTATTATACGAACCTATGTTTGTCTTTGCAAGCCTAAATCACGATTATTCTTAAAAGCCTGAGTTAGAGCTTGTCAAACCGCGGTCTGGCGTGCGATAATGGTTTTTATTATTATATAAGGGGATCTCAAGTAATGACTAAAAGAGGAATGTTGATTGTGTTATCCGGGCCGTCCGGTGTTGGTAAAGGGACTGTTCGTAAGGCTTTGTTTGACGAGCCCGACACTGATTTTCAGTACTCCATTTCCATGACTACCCGTAAGCCGCGCGAAGGTGAAAAGGATGGCGTTGATTATTTTTTCGTGTCAAAAGAGCAGTTTGAAGAGAATATCAAGAATGGTGAGATGCTCGAATACGCCAAATATGTTGACAACTACTATGGAACGCCATTAAAATATGTAAATGAGACTTTAAATTCGGGTAAGGACGTTTTTCTAGAGATTGAAGTCAATGGTGCGATGCAGGTTCGCGCAAACGTACCGGATGCCGTCTTTGTCTTTTTGACGCCGCCTGATTTAATGGAATTAAAGCACCGACTGATCAACCGTGGGACTGAAGAGATGAACGTGATCAACGCTCGAATCAAAAAAGCGGTTGGCGAAATTAAAATGATGCGTAACTATGATTACGCCGTTGTGAATGATGAAGTTGAAAACGCGGTAGCTCGTATTCGGACGATTATTCGTTCAGAGCGCTTACGAGTTAATCGGGTGATGCCAGATTATGAACAGATGTTATTAGAGGGAGACGAATAGAATGTTATTATACCCATCAGTAGATAAGTTACTTGAACGTGTTAATTCCCGTTATTCATTGATCATGCTTGCTAGCAAGCGTGCTCACCAATTAGATGCTGGCGCTAAGCCGTTACTGGACCACTATGAATCACCAAAAACGATTGGCCAAGCATTGGAAGAAATTGCGGCTGGTAAAATTATTATCGACCCAGATGAAACTGACCAGATCTAATAAGCTTCACCACTACTGAACCGCTGTTTTGACCCCCAATTAAGTGGGTGTTAAGACGGCGGTTTTGTTTGTGCAAGGTGGCATTTACTCTGGTACAATAATAAAGATTAATTAACGAAACGTTTGGGGGCATTAAAAATGGCGAAACAACAACACGTTGCACTGTATGTCACTGGCAGTATTGCGGCTTATAAGGCGCTGGCTTTGACCCGCCTACTGGTTAAAGCCGGTGCAGCAGTTCGAGTGGTCATGACGAAAGCGGCTGAAGCCTTTGTGACGCCACTCAGTTTTCAAGTCTTATCCAAAAACGCTGTGGCAACCGATATGTTTGCTGGCACGCAAGTTAAGGCAGTCGACCATATTGAACTGGCTGACTGGACTGATTTAGCGGTTGTCGCGCCAGCCAGCGCTGATATCATTGGCAAGTTGGCTAACGGCATTGCGGATGATATGGCCAGTCTCACGCTGATGGCCACTACGGCACCTAAGTTAGTCGTGCCGGCAATGAATCAGCACATGTTAGACAGTGCGGCGACTAGCCGTAATATTGTGCAACTAAAACAGGATGGCGTCACCGTGATGACACCAGCGACAGGGTTCTTAGCTGAAGGCTATAGCGGTCGCGGCAGAATGCCAGAGCCCGCAGCTATCATGCAGCAAATTGAAACCTTACGCCCACAGAAGACGCCGTTAACCGGTAAAAAAGTCCTGGTGACCGCCGGCGGTACCCGTGAACGAATCGACCCGGTGCGCTTTATAACCAACGATTCTTCGGGCAAGATGGGTTACGCTATTGCCGAAGAAATGCAGCAGCGTGGCGCCACGGTGACCTTGATCTCCGCACCAACGAAGTTAACGCCGCCAGCGGGAGTTTCACTGATTCCAGTGCTAACAACGGAAGACTTAGCTGAAGCGGTGACTAAGGCGTTTAAACAAACCGACATTTTAGTCATGGCCGCGGCGGTCGCTGATTTTAAGCCCGTGAATACGTCAAATCAAAAAATTAAAAAGTCCGCTGATAATGATCAACTGACGATCAAACTGATCAAAACGACCGATATTTTAAAGCAGGTGGCGCGGTTAAAGCAACCGGGTCAAATCACTGTGGGCTTTGCGGCTGAAACGCAAAACTTACTGGATAACGCTAATCAAAAGTTGATTGCCAAACAGCTTGATCTGTTAATTGCTAATGATGTTTCCAAACCAGGGGTTGGGTTTAATGGTGATACGAATCAAGTCACCATTTTACAGCCGGATCAGGCGCCCATTAAAACCACCTTGGCGGATAAGCACACCATTGCTAAGCAAGTGGTTGATCAAATCAGCCAACGGCTACAAAAAGAGGGGTAGGCATGACGCAAATCGCTGAGGTCATCGTGGATGTACCAACGATGCAGACCAATACGCCTTATTCGTATGAAATACCGCCAGCCTTAGTGGACCAGCTGCAGCCCGGTATGCGGGTGGTGGTTCCCTTTGGCAATGGCAGCCGGAAAGTACAGGGGTTTGTTTGGCAGGTCAAGCCGGACGCTAAACCAGATCCGGATGTGGTTTTGAAGACCATTGACACCGTCATGGATCCGGCACCCATCGTGAATGCCGAACTGATGCAGCTTTCGGATTGGCTGGCGCACACCACGTATGCGTTTACCATTACGTGTCTGCAAACCATGTTACCCAACGCTTTAAAAGCGAAGTATCAAAAGTGGGTCAGTCCCACTGAGCAGCTGGCTGCCAATATTCGCCAGCAGTTATTTGGCGACCAATCAGAACTATTGTGGGATGATTCATTATCCACGGATACGGTCAAACAGTTACTGGCCCTAAATCGCCAGCACTTAATTACTGTGCGTTATGAAGTTAGTAACCAGTCTAAAGTTAAAAAAATGATGATGATCAAACCGGCGATGACCGTGTCCGAATTAACGGCTGCGCGTTCATCACTGAGAAAAACGGCGGTGAAACAGGCCACGTTGCTCGATTATTTAATTGACCATCGCGACACCATCAGCCAGCCGGACTTAGAACATCAATTAAAGCTTTCCAGCAGCAGTTTAAAGACTGGCGAAGCAAACGGCTGGCTGACTCGAAAGGCCGTGGAAGTTTATCGCGACCCGTTTCAGACGGCCGTGGTTAAAACGAAGCCTTTAAAGTTAAACCCGGATCAAAATAAAGCGGTCAGTGCAATTTGTTCGGCTACTGATCATGAACAGTCTGAAACGTTTCTGTTAGAGGGAGTTACCGGCAGCGGTAAAACCGAAGTCTACTTGCAGGCGATGGCTAACGCGCTGTCACAGGGGAAGCAGGCTTTGATGCTGGTGCCCGAAATTTCGTTGACGCCGCAAATTGTCGGCCGGGTTCGTGGTCGTTTCGGTAAACAAGTGGCAGTGTTGCACAGCGGTTTGTCCAGCGGTGAACGGTTTGATGAATGGCGCAGAATCCAGCGTGGCGAGGCTCAAGTAGTAGTCGGCGCGCGTTCCGCGGTGTTTGCGCCACTGACACATTTAGGTGTCATTATTGTGGATGAAGAGCATGAAGGCAGCTATAAACAAGAGGACAATCCCCGCTACCACGCCCGCGACGTTGCGCTGTGGCGTGGGCGGTACCATCATTGCCCAGTGGTTTTAGGCAGTGCCACGCCGTCACTAGAAAGTCGGGCACGGGCCGAAAAGAACGTGTATACTAGATTGTTGTTGCCCAACCGGGTCAATCACCAGGCGTTGCCGCAAGTTACGATCGTTGATATGACTGAGGAATTACGGCACCACAAGGAAAGTAATTTTTCTGGTGTGTTGCTGCAGGCGCTGCAGACCCGGCTGGAACGTGGGGAACAGTCGCTATTGATGCTAAATCGTCGCGGGTATTCGTCATTTGTGATGTGTCGGGACTGCGGGTTTGTTTTGCAATGTCCCAACTGCGATATTTCGTTGACACTGCACATGGATACCAAAACGATGAAGTGTCATTACTGCGGCCATGAAGAACCGATTCCGCACGTTTGCCCCAACTGCCATGGGCACCATATCCGCTATTACGGCACGGGTACTCAAAAAGTTGAACAAGAATTGACCGAATTATTGCCAACTGCCCGGGTGATTCGGATGGACGTTGACACGACCCGGCGAAAGGGTGCTCACGAGCGCCTGCTGAAACGTTTCGGCGACCACCAGGCAGATATCCTATTAGGGACGCAAATGATCGCTAAGGGGCTGGATTTTCCCGATGTGACGTTAGTTGGCGTGCTGAACGCCGACACTGCTTTAGGACTGCCTGATTTTCGTGCCAGTGAGCGGACCTTTCAGCTGCTGACTCAAGTTAGCGGCCGAGCTGGCCGAGCGTCCAAACCCGGTCAGGTCTTTATCCAGACTTATAATCCGGACCACTACGCGATTCAGCTGGCGAAAACGCAGAACTACGAACAGTTTTTTGGTCGGGAAATGCAGCTGCGTCACCGGGGCAACTATCCGCCGTATTATTTTGCGGTTAAGTTGACCGTTAGTGACGTGGAAGAGCGTAAAGCAGCTGAAGCCATGGTCAAGATCGTGCGCCAGTTAAAAACGATTTTAAGTCCCCAAGCAATCATTCTGGGGCCCACGCCAGGCGCCATTGCCCGCGTGAACAAACGCTATTATTATCAATTAGTGATCAAATATAAACGTGAATCACAACTGGATTCGGCTCTGTTCAAGATTTTAGGACAGGCCCAAAAACAGTCTCGTGGCGGGTTGCAAATTGCAATCGACCGCAATCCAATGAGCTTTATGTAAGCCAAAAGGAGAACAAGTATGACATCAATTGTCTTCATGGGAACACCCGAATTTTCAGCGCCAATTCTAGAAGCGCTGATTCAACACCATTACGAAGTTAAAGCCGTTGTGACACAGCCGGATCGACCAGTTGGCCGCAAACACGTGCTGACTGCCTCACCAGTTAAAAAAGTGGCTTTGGCACACGATATTGAAGTTCTGCAGCCGGAAAAAATTGGCGGCAGTGAAGAAATGGCTCGGGCCATTGAACTGGCACCGGACTTTATCGTCACCGCGGCCTTTGGGCAATTCTTGCCCACCAAGCTGTTAAAGTCGGCTAAAACGGCTGCCATTAACGTGCATGCCTCGTTATTGCCTAAGTACCGTGGCGGCGCGCCAGTGCACTATGCCGTGATGAACAACGATGCTAAAACCGGTGTTTCAATCATTTACATGGTTAAAAAGATGGACGCTGGCGATATTATTAGTCAAAAATCGATCCCCATTGAAAAGACCGATGACGTGGGCAGCATGTTTGATAAATTAAGTGTGCTGGGCCGTGATCTACTGCTGGAAACCCTGCCGAAGTTAATCGACGGTGACGTTAATCCAGTTCCACAAGACGAGAAAAAAGTGACCTTTTCACCAACCATCAAACCGGCTGAAGAAGAAGTGGACTTTAGTATGTCAGCGGTAATGGTCGACGCGAAAATTCGTGGCTTACGGCCATTTCCAACGTCGTATATCATTTTGTCAGGTACCCGTACAAAACTGTGGGACGTGACAGTTTTACCGGAAAAGACGGATCTAGCACCAGGCAAAGTGGTTGTGCATGAAAAGCACCGCTTAGTGTTGTCCACGGGCGACCATGGCACCCTGCAGATCAATGCGCTGCAGCCGGCAGGAAAACCAAAACAAAGCATTACTGACTTTTTAAACGGAACTGAGGATGCCCTAACAGAGGGCGAACAGGTGGTTAAACTATGAGTAAAGTTGATAACAATCCGCGGTCAATGGCCGTTACAGCACTGACCCGCGTCAAAAATGGCGCCTATTCTAACCTGCAACTGAATCAAATGATCGATGATTCCAATATTTCCCAACGTGATGCTGGCTTAATGACCACCATCGTGTACGGCGTTATTCAACACCGTATGACTATCGATTACCAGCTAGAACCCTTCATCAAAAACCAAAAGCGGGTTGCTGACTGGGTCATGATCTTACTAGAGACGGCCGTTTATCAGATGCAATATCTGGAACGGGTTCCCAAGCGGGCGATCTTTGATGAATCGATTGAAATTGCCAAAACCCGTGGCCATGAGGGTATTCGCCGGTTTGTGACCGGTGTGCTACACCAAATGGACCGAGTAGGGATCAAGGATCCTGCTGACATTGATGATCCAATCAAACGGCAAAGCCTTGTCTATTCCGTGCCAGAATGGCTGATCAGTGAGTTAACTGACCAGCTGGGGACCGATAAAACTACCAGTATTTTGAAGAGTATCAATCACCCGGCTAACCAGTCCATTCGGGTCGCTACGGAACAGCTTTCCATGGCGGATGCGAAGGCGGCCTTGGAAGAAGAAGGCTACAAAGTGGCGGACAGTCAAGTGGCCATTCAGGGATTTGTACTTAGCGGTAAGCCCGCTAATCAGGCGAAGCTCTTTAAATCCGGTCAAGTGACGATTCAAGATGAAAGTGCCATGCTGCCCGCAGAAAGTATGCAGATTCAGCCGGACATGATGATCCTTGATGCCTGTTCAGCACCTGGCGGTAAAACGGTTCAGATCGCCGGACAGCTGTCAGCTGATCAGCGGGGCCAGGTCGTGGCTTTGGACATTCACGAACACAAAGTTCATTTGGTCAAGCAAAACGCTCGCCGGATGAACGTGAGTGATCGGGTCGTTACTCAGGCTATTGATGCCCGTAAGATCCAGGATGTCTTTAAAGATCAGACCTTTGACGAAATTTTAGTGGATGCGCCCTGTTCAGGAATTGGCCTAGTTCGGCGTAAGCCCGAAATTCGCTATGAAAAACAGCTGAAAGACGTCACATCCTTGGCCAAAATTCAACTGGATATTTTAAACGCCGTTGCTCAAAAAGTGAAAATTAACGGTATAATTACTTACAGTACTTGTACGATACTTAATCAGGAAAACCGGGACGTGGTGAAGGCCTTCTTGGCTGCAAACCCTGATTTTGAATCACAGCGGGTGGAAACTGCCCGTGATTTAAAGGCGGACCGGACAACTGATTATCTTGAAATTTACCCGGATGATTTTGATTCTGACGGTTTCTTTATCGGTCAGTTTAAGCGGGTACGTTAGTGGAGGAAATTCATGCAGATTGCTTATCGAACAGCAATAGGGAAGCGCCGACAAGATAACGAAGATAGCATTGGCATATTTACCAACCAGAGTGGCGTGACACTGGCCATCATTGCGGATGGTATTGGCGGCAATCAAGGTGGCGATGTGGCTTCTGAAATGGCGGTAGCGCACATGGGCCATTCGTTTCAGCCGACCAAGGTTAAAACGATCGATGAAACCAAAGACTGGCTGCAAAACCAGATCTCGTCTGAAAATCAGGACATTCGCGATCGGTCTGAACAGTATCTTGATCTAAAGGGAATGGGTACGACCGTGGTGCTAACGGTGATCTTTGATCAGACGGTGCTGATTGGAAACATTGGTGATAGCCGGGCTTACCTGTTGCGTGATCACGTTTTTTCTCAAGTGACGGAAGACCATTCGCTGGTCAATGAACTGGTCAAACGGGGCGAACTGTCAAAACAGGCGGCCCGGGTGCACCCTAAGAAAAACGTCATTACCCGGTCTTTAGGGATTGAAAAAGCGGTCCAAATTGACATGCATTACTTAGAATTGACGGATAACGATATGCTTCTGCTTTGTTCAGATGGATTAAGCGATATGGTCAATGATGATCGGATTCAAGCCGTCCTTGAATCCGACGCAGCGTTGCAGGCAAAATGTGATGAACTCATTAAGTTAGCTAACGATGCTGGCGGTTTGGATAATATTAGTGTGATCTTGATCGATGACCAATCGGAGGTGGCTGACTAATGCGACCAAATTACGTTTTAGGTGGCCGATACCGAATCGTTAAGGCCTTGGGTGAAGGTGGCATGGCAAACGTTTATTTAGCCCATGACCTCATTTTAGACCGGGACGTTTCCGTGAAGCTATTGAGACTTGATCTACGCGATGATCCCCATACCATCAAGCGGTTTCAGCGGGAAGGACTAGCGGCAACTGAGCTGGTTCACCCAAACATCGTGAGTGTGTATGACGTGGGTGAAGAAAACGGCATGCAGTACATGGTGATGGAATACGTGAAGGGGATGGACTTAAAAGCTTACATCAAAAAACACTTTCCCATTCCGTATCAAGAAGTCATCAACATTATGGAACAGGTGCTGTCCGCCGTGGCAGTCGCGCACGAACATAATATTATTCACCGAGACCTGAAGCCGCAAAACATTCTGATCGATGAAAATGGGGTTACCAAGATTACCGATTTTGGAATCGCAGTGGCCCTATCAGAGAACGCGCTGACCCAAACGAACACGGTTTTGGGTTCAGTTCACTATTTATCTCCTGAACAGGTCCGTGGCGGCATGGCCACTAAGCAGTCCGATATTTACTCGTTAGGGATCATTCTCTATGAGCTTTTGACGGGAACGGTGCCCTTTAAGGGTGAAACCGCGATTTCAATTGCTATTAAGCATTTTCAATCCGATATTCCTTCTGTCCGTGAATTTGACCCGCGGATTCCCCAGGCGTTAGAAAACGTGGTCTTAAAAGCCTCCTCCAAACGGCCAGCTGACCGCTATGAAACGGTAACCGATATGGCCAATGATCTGGAGACGTCGTTATCGCCGAGACGGGCATCAGAACCCAAGTTTGTCCCTAATTCAGAAATTGATGATGGTGAAACTAAGGTACTTGATCCGGCTGCGTTACATTCGCAAGTGGCGCAAGATGAGGACCCGTTGACACAGAAAAAAGATGACACGCCACCGGTTAAACCGAAAAAAAAGCGTCGGCATCGACGGCGCTTACGCTACATTTTACTGGGGTTAGCGGTTATTTTGCTGGCAGCGGTGGGCCTGGCGTTTTGGTTGGGCCGTCCCCAATCGGTAACGGTACCGGATGTGAGTGGTCTGACGGTGAATGAGGCGCAGCAAAAATTATCCGATAATAATTTAAATACTGGGTCAATTAAGCGGCAATCCAGTGTGGATATTAAGAAGAACCTGATCATTAAAACGTCACCGGCAGCGGAACAAACGGCTAAAAAGAACGCTAAGGTCAGTCTCTATGTCAGTACGGGACCCCGGTTAGTCAAAGTTGGCAACTATGTGGGTCAATCCTATACGCGATCGGAAGCCCTATTAAAGGCCAAGGGTGTGACCGTTAGGCGGCAAAATGAGTCGTCTAATGAAGTGCCAATCGGCAACGTGCTGCAGCAGAGTATCGAAAATGGGCAGCGCATCGATCCGAAGAATACGACGGTGACTTTAACGGTTTCAGCTGGTCAGCGGCAATTGCAATTGGCTGATTTAACTGGTAAAAGCAAGGCCCAGATTCAGCGGTATGCCACACGTGAATCGATCAATATCTCCTATAGATACAAATATAATAATCGGGCTAAAGATACGGCCATTGACCAAACTCCCGGGGCCGGCAGTACGGTCAGGGAAGGCTCAACCGTTGTCGTTACTTTATCCAGAGGGAAAAAGCCAGTCTCTAAGTCTGAGCCCAAAATTGAAGACTTTAACGTTGACGTGGATATTCCCTTTGAAGCCAGTTCTTCTAGCTCGAGTGATTCAAGTACGAGCAACAGTTCATCGTCCAGCGATGACGTGAATACCGTTCAAATCTACATTCGGGATCACGATCACGACTACAAGACGGTTTATAAGCAATTAACTATTGCTCAGGATACCCAAGTCTCGATTCCGTTTGCGGTGGCTTCTGGCAAGAATGGTGGCTATAAGATCATTCGGGATGGTAAGGTTATTTTATCCGATAACAACGTAACTAAAAATTCTCATTAATAATTACTGCATTTTAAAACCAGTTCTTTTATAATATAAGAGAACTGGTTTTAATTATCCAGAATTATGAAAGGTGGCGTTGATGTGGCGGAAGGCCAAATTCGACAATCATTAAGTGGCTTCTATGATGTCATGACGGACTCAGGAAGACTGGTACGGACCCGTGCTCGCGGCAATTTTCGAAACCGGAAAATTACGCCGTTAGTAGGGGATCGTGTTGTGATCGATGCGCCTAACGATCACGAAGGCTATATTTTAGAGGTTAAGCCCAGGCGTAATTCACTGGTCAGACCACCGGTGGCCAACGTTGATCAGGCAATCGTGGCAACAGCTGTGCGCCAGCCAGCCTTTTCAACTAATCTGCTTGATCGGCAATTATTGGCACTGGAGATCGCTGATATTGAACCGGTGATCTATCTGACCAAGACCGATCTGCTGACGGCAGCGGAACAGACTGAATTTGCTGGTATTGCAGCTGCTTACCGTAAAATTGGCTATCAGGTCGTGTATACGGCCGAACCATTTTCAGCGGTGGCACTAAAAGAAGTGGACGACCTGTTAACCGGTAAGGTCAGTGTCATCATGGGGCAGACTGGGGCTGGTAAATCGACCCTGCTGAACCACGTGGCCCCTGATTTAAAGTTGGCTACCGGCGAGATTTCTGCTGCCCTGAATCGTGGGAAGCATACGACCCGGCGCGTTCAATTATTAGCAGTAGCTGGTGGCTTGATCGCTGATACCCCGGGGTTTTCGTCGTACGATACGTTTTCAATGGACGCCAGATCATTAGGTAAGTATTTCCGGGAGTTCCGGCGCGCTTCTGTCGATTGTCGTTTTCGGGGCTGTGTCCACGTCAATGAACCCGGCTGTGCTGTGAAGGCATTAGTTGAGTCAGGAGATATTTTACAATCGCGTTATGACAATTACCTGCAGCTGTATCAGACTCTGAAGAATCAAAAACCAAATTATCGCAAATCTGAGAAATGAGGGATTATGTATGAAAATCGCACCATCAATTTTAAGTGCTGATTATGTTAATCTTCAAAGAGATATTGAAAAAGTGGACAAGGCCGGTGCTGAATACCTCCATATTGATGTTATGGACGGCTCATTTGTACCCGCTATTTCCTATGGTCCAGGTTGGTTAAAGGCCATTCGCCCAATTACTAACATGACTTTGGATGTTCACATGATGGTTCAAAATCCAGAACGGTTCGTTGAACAGTTTGCTGAAAACGGTGCTGACATCATTGGTGTGCACGTTGAATCAACGCCACACATTCACCGGGCACTGCAGTTGATCAAAAACGCTGGTGCTAAGGCTGAAGTGGTCATCAACCCAGGGACTCCCGTGGAAGCAATCAAGCCAGTACTGTACATGGTTGACCAAGTGCTTGTCATGACGGTTAACCCCGGTTTCGGTGGTCAAAAATTCCTGCCTGAAACGTTAAAGAAGATTACCCAATTGGATCAGTTGAAACAAACTGAAGGCTATGACTTTGACATCGAAGTTGATGGCGGTGTTAAGAACACGACCATCGTGGATTGCCAAAAAGCTGGTGCAACCGTTGCTGTTGCTGGCTCATACGTCTTTGATGGGGTTGATCCTGCTGCTAAAGTTAAAGCTTTGAAGGATGCGACCAAGTAAATGACACATCTTAACTTACTGGTAGGTGGTCCTACCAGTCAATGGCCTGACCAGCTAACTGCCGGTAAGGTGAGCGGTGACTGGATCGGTGCTGACCGCGGAACCCTGCGCTTATTAAAGCTGGGTATCACGCCATTAGTGGCCATTGGCGATTTTGATTCGCTGACTGCTGATGAACTGAAGCGCGTCAAAGGTGCGGTTGCTGATATTCGGCAGGCCAAGCCGGAAAAAGACGAAACCGATACGCAGCTAGCTGTGACCGTGGCACTACATGAATTCCACTACGACCGGTTAGACATTTACGGGGCGACTGGTGGTCGCTTAGACCATTTTTTGGCCAATCTTTGGATGGTTTTGGAACCGCGGTACCGGAAATTTGCACCGCATATTCGCTTCATTGATAAACAAAATACCATTACGTTTTATGTACCAGGGGCCTACGAGATCACTAAGGAACCCGATAAAAAATATCTGGCTTTCGTGACCATGGAACCGGTCAATAATTTGACTTTGCCTGATGAAAAGTATAATTTGAAAAATGCCAACGTGACCCGACCAATTTCTTACGCTAGTAATGAATTTATCGGTGAGACGAACCATTTTTCATTTGATAGCGGCATGGTGGCTGTTATTCAAAGTAAAGATTAATCGTTTTTAAAGAGGTTAGGTGCTGATTGATCGCACCTGATCTTTTTTAGTTGCACAAAAAAACCACCGTTAACGAAATTGATCGTTAGCAGTGGTTCTTTTGGTTGAAAGAAAGATTTTAAAAATTCACAAAAAAAGCTTGGCTACCGTGCCAAACTTTCTTAACTAAACTCGAGTCACTTTACCTGACTTCAAAGTCCGTGCAGAAATCCAAACCTTTTTAGGCTTGCCATCTACTAAAATCTGAACTTTTTGCAAGTTTGGCTTCCAAGTACGCCGTGATGAGTTCAAGGCGTGGGAGCGCTTGTTACCGAAACGAGTGCGCTTGCCGTTGATGAAATCTTTTGCCATGGGAACTACCTCCTTTTAGACTTATCTAAAAAACGTTGCTTTTTAGCTCACTAAAATAATTTAGCATAACCCCCGGTGGAATGCAATAGTTTTCTTTCAAGTAATTTTACTTGACAGCAATCAATCCGATTAATTATCATAACGGTAATGCCCAATTTGTGGTAATATAAATTATCGTGAAGACTAGTATGCAAGGAGGCTACTTTTGATGGCCGTAAAAATTAAAACAAAACATGGCTTGATCGATATTGATAATGATGTCATTGCTACAGTCGTTGGTGGTGCTGCCACTGATTCATACGGTGTTGTAGGCATGGCCAGCAAGAACCAGATCCGGGATAACGTAAATGTTATTTTGAATCGCAATAATTATGCCAAGGGCGTTGTCGTCCGTCAAGAAGATAACGGGGTTGCAGTTGATGTCAATATTATTGTCAGCTACGGAACGAAGATTTCAGAAGTTTCCCGAACCGTTCAATCAAAAGTGAAATATAATTTGGAAACCATGCTTGGAATTAATGCCAATGCTGTTAACATTACAGTTCAAGGCGTTCAAGTATTAAGTGAGTAAGAAGCGGAGGATAAAGTTGTTGCAAACGAAAGAAATAACGAATCATGAGTTCATCAAAATGATTGAGGCTGCCTCAGCAGCACTGGATCAAAACGCTGAATTCATTAATTCATTAAATGTGTTTCCGGTGCCCGATGGTGACACTGGGACTAACATGAGTTTGTCGTTGGATAGCGGCTTAAAGTACGTTAACGAATCAAGTAGCACCAAAGTCGGTGAATTAGCCCAAGCCCTCGCAAAGGGACTGTTAATGGGTGCCCGTGGTAACTCTGGTGTTATTTTATCGCAGATTTTTAGGGGCTTTTCAAAGGCCATTGCGGACAAAGATACCCTGTCAGCTTCTGACTTGGTCGATGGCATTGCTGCTGGTGCTCAAACCGCCTATAAAGCGGTTATGAAGCCAACTGAAGGCACCATCCTGACGGTTATTCGGGAAGCTGCTAAGGCGGCTCGCAAGACGGTGGCTCGTGAAGATGATATCGTGGCCGTGATGGATGCCACTTATGATGCTGCTGCGGCTGCTTTAAAAACCACGCCTGATCTATTACCTGTTTTAAAGCAGGTTGGTGTGGTGGATTCTGGTGGCCAAGGGCTAACTTTTGTGTTCCAAGCGTTTGATGATGTCTTAAATGGCCGTGAAACGGCTCAAAAGGGCGCTCACCAGCCTAATCCAACTGAAATGGATGAAATGGTCGATGCTGAACACCATCGCAGTGTGCAGGGTAAATTGAACCCTGACGACATTGTTTATGGGTACTGCACCGAAATCATGGTTCGCATTGGTAAGGGGAAGCAAGTTGAACACAAGTTTGACTACGATACCTTCTACAATTATCTGGCTAAGCTGGGCGATTCATTATTAGTGGTTAATGATGATGAAATTGTGAAAGTTCACGTTCATACTGAACATCCAGGTAAGGTGATGGCTTGGGGTCAATCATTTGGTGACCTGGCTAAAGTCAAAGTGGATAATATGCGGCTGCAGCAGGAAACCATCATTGAAAATGATGAAGAACAAGCTGCTAATGAAGCACCAGTTGCCACTGCCGAAGCGCCAGCTGAAGCCCCTGAAACGGCCATCATTACGATTGCTGCCGGTAAGGGGATGCAGACCCTGTTTAAGAGTTTAGGTGCCACTACCGTTATTTCTGGCGGTCAGACCATGAATCCAAGTACCCAAGACATTGCGGATGCGATTCAAGAAAGCCACGCTAAGCAAGCCATCATTGTGCCGAACAACGGCAATATTTTCTTAGCTGCTGAACAAGCAGTTAAGGTCGTTGATGTTCCGGCAGTGATCGTGCACAGCAAGACGATCTCTCAAGGCATGACCGCAATGTTGGGCTTTGAACCGGATCATACCCTTGAAGAAAACCAGTCCGCCATGGAAGACAACCTGTCGACTGTTAAGAGCGGTGAGGTAACGCACGCCATCCGTGATACCCAAGTCGATGGCTTTGATATCAAGAAGGGCAACTTCATGGGCATCATTGACGGTAAGATTTCGGTCGTAACTGATAACACCGAAAAAGCTGCCATTCAAATGGTCACTAAGATGGTCGATGAAGACAGTGAAATTGTGACGATTATTTACGGCGCTGATACGGATAAGCAAACTGCTGAACACGTTCAGGAAGCCGTTGAAAAGATCGATGATGAGCTGGAAGTTGAGATTCACGAGGGTGACCAACCGGTTTATCCGTTTGTGATCTCGGTGGAATAGTATCCAGAATCAATATAGTTAAATTAAATTGAACTGGAATAAAATGGAGACACTCGTTTAGCGAGTGTCTCCATTTTATTCCAGTTCATATGTTATTCAATGTTTTTATGCCATGCTGGTGAAATCTCGCATACACCAAAATAACTAAATGCAGGCTTTTGTTAGTGATGTAGATAGTAATAGCACTAAGATTTAGAAACATCATAATAAGTTCGCTAACTTTGATTCTATTTTGGGCATATTGAATTAGTTTAACTGAACGATAAATCTATTGTTTGAAGTGAAATTGACATAAATATTATAAGCTAAATATGCACTATAATTACACGTAATCACGATTAGTCTTGTTGAATTCTTTTCGTGATATTCTACTCATTAGTCAGTTTTTACAATAGTCAGACAGCATAATGGCTCCGAGTAAAGCTGGAATTCAAGGTGATATGTTTGCTAGTGTCTGTAAGGAATACAGGTTCCTAGCATTGCCCCAAAGTAATACCTAATAATAATTTTCTTTGGCTTTATTTGGTTTTTATAAGTAAATCAATTTATCAGTCAGTTACAAGCCACTTATTTTGTTTAAGAGAGAATTTATAATTGGTCTGACTTCCTGTTTGTGGATTAGTGTATGTCCACAGGTCGGATACATTAATGCTGTAATCATGTTGAACTAGAATTGAGTTAGTGTCTGTTGGTTTACATCCAGAATTTACTACTCCATTCGATACAGTTGTGTTGTAGGGTACTATGTCGCCATAGTCAGGTTCACCGTTGGTTACATATTGCTGTCCGTTGTATGTGACGTAGACTCCTTGATACATATAATTATCTTCACGGGATAAGCGGTTGAGTTTTAGTGGTATACCACCATGAATCAAACGGACTGCAAAAACATCACTTTCAAAATCATCTAACGTGTTTGACAGTCCAAACCGATGATTAGGGGAAGCAGTTATTCTAGTAAATACTGTGCCACCTACGCATCGATTCAAAGATTTTTTGCGGTAGTATAATTTAAGTTGTAGCTATCAGTATTTACAATTGTGGTTCTTGATTTTGACGATCTTTTTGCATAATATTTATGCCAGATTGATAAAGAGCCCATAGCACCATAGTGAATTAATTCTGCTTTACCATTTTTCCGAGTCAGTCTCCATTCGTGACTAGTTTCGTAGCCATATTTTGCTGATGCATTAAGTGTGTAAACTTTATGTTTACGAGTAGTTGCGTATAAAGGGTTAATTCGGCCAAAAGCGAGTTTCCGCCAACCATGCCAACTGCTTTTGTAAACATTTTTGCCATTTTGCGAAATAGAGTAGGTGCTTACTTTCATTACGTCACCTGCAGTAGTGTAATATGTTCCACGCCAACTTTTAGGCATATAATGTTTTACTCCAGTTGTTGCGTAATATGTATCCGCCTTAGCATGTTGCAGATTAATTTGAAAACCAATTTCTAGTGATAGCACTGTGATTGCTCCGAACGCATATTGTTTTAATTTCATTTGAAATATCTCCATTTTTGTTTTTCACTTAGTGTGTTGTTTTGGAATACATTAATCATTGTGTATGGGTTAGATAAATTAAATTTTTGAGATTAAACAACTGTTTGATTTAGCCATTTGTCATAAATCATAATTTCTAATGCTTGTCATGTCGTTCTCAGAAAATCAATGTTATAGCAAGTTTTAATTTTTTCTTCTTGGGTGATGATCTCACCTTGGCAAGTTATTGAGCTGAAATTGGTTTTCAGAAACTTATACAAATCGTTGGTATTTTTATTAGCACTGTTGGGCTTGGAATTATTGCCAAGCAGATAGTCAGTAGAGACAATGAACAATTGAGATGTTTTTAATAAATTCTCAGTGTTAACTTTACGTTTATTAGATTCCCACATTGCAACTGTACTTTGACTTACTGACACTTGGTCGGTCAACTGTGGCTATGGCCATCCAAGTGATGTTCGTAATTTTTCAATTTGTAGGCTTGTGTTCATAATTTGAATTCTCCTTTCAAATCAAATTGTATTATTACGATCAGTAATATTATCTGATTTATGTGTTTATATTTGCAGGTGTTTTACTAATCTTAGAATACTATACTCTATTACAAATAGTAAAAGAAGATGAAATTGAGAAAACTAGTTTTGAAAACGGAAGTATTACATTGCTTAGAACAAAGTACATGTCAAGATAGTTTTTCTGCCAACGGAACTTAGTAGAAAAAGAGGGCGTTAGTCAAGTAATTAACGTTAAGTTATTTTGACCATTTGTGTGATTAAATCAGTGAACCATCCCCAGAGTCATGCGATGGCCGGCTGGTTTTTTCGGTTTATTTCGATTATAATGTAGGACGTTGTAAACTAAAATATTGTTTGATAATTTAAACTTCGAACGCCACAAACGGTGTCGAATAATTAAAGTCATTCAGCTTCATCAAGTGGCGGCTCAATAGAACCGGCACTTTGTTTGTTAATTGTTAGGTTAGGAGGGAGTTTCGTGGGGTTATCTGATTCCGTAACGGTATTGCCAGGCGTTGGACCGAAGCGGGTTGCGGCACTGGCAGATCTGGGTATTACGACAATCGAATCGTTACTGACTTACTATCCGTTTCGCTACGAAGATTTGCGGGTGAAGGCGTTAAACGAAATCGGCGATCAGGAGCAAGTGACCTTAAAGGGCATTGTGGCCGCACCGCCGACCTTAAGTCGTTTTGGCCGCAAAAAAAGCCGACTGAATTTTCGGCTGCTGATTGGTCAAGACGTGGTCCCCGTGACTTTCTTCAACCAACCATGGTTAAAGAAGAGTATTGAAGTTGAATCACCGATTATGGTCTACGGCCGATTTGATGCTAACCGTAAGCAGCTTAACGGTATGAAGATCCTTAGCAGTGGCAAAGCTGACCCCATGGCCTCCGTGTACCCGTCTAATCAGGGGATTCGCCAAAAGACCATTCAACAATTAGTCGTTGCGGCCTGGGACAAATACCACACGGAGATTCACGATTTAATTCCAATTACGATTAAAACGCACTACCGCCTGCTTGACCGGGCGCAGATGATTCACGACATGCATTTTCCAAAAGATTTAAAGGCAGCTAAGGCGGCCCGGCGATCAGCAAAATTCGAAGAGTTCTTTCGCTTTCAAATGCAGCTGCAACTGCTGAAACGCCGTGACGAAACTCAGGCTGGCATCGCCATTGACTATGATAATCAGCGACTAAAGCGCTTCGTTCAAGCGCTGCCTTATGAACTGACGGCTGCCCAAAAACGGGTGGTCAATGAAATCTGTGCTGACTTAAAACGGCCGATTCACATGAACCGGCTCTTACAGGGGGACGTTGGCAGTGGAAAAACCGTTGTGGCAGCAATTTGTATGTATGCGGCCATTACTGGCGGTTACCAGGCGGCCTTGATGGCGCCAACCGAAATTTTGGCAGAACAGCACGCCAATAACTTACAGGCGTTATTTGAAGGTTTGCCGGTGAATATCGTGTTATTGACCGGCTCTACCAAGCCAGCCGTGCGCAAAGAAATTTTACCCCGGTTAGCGTCTGGTGAGATCAACCTGATTATTGGCACGCACGCCCTGATTCAAGAGGGCGTTGACTATCACCGTCTGGGGTTAGTGGTCATTGATGAGCAGCACCGGTTTGGCGTGGCTCAGCGGCAAGCACTACGGCAAAAGGGTGATAATCCGGATGTCCTAGCGATGACCGCGACACCGATTCCCAGAACGTTGGCGATTACCAGCTATGGTGAAATGGACATTTCAGTGATTGATGAGCTACCAGCTGGCAGAAAGCCGATTACCACGCATTGGATCAAGAATGCTCAAATCGATTCCGCCATTCAGTTTGTTTTACGGGAGTTAGCCGCTGGGCATCAAGCTTACGTGGTTACTCCGCTGATTGAAGAATCCGAAGCAGTGGACATGAAGAACGCCCAAGCGATTTACGAACGGTTTTCCGCTTACTTCGCCCCGCAGCATTATCAGGTCGGTTTACTGCACGGCCGGATGAAAAACGATGAAAAAGAAGCGGTCATGCAGGCGTTCAAGGATAACCAATACCAAGTACTCGTTGCCACGACGGTGATTGAAGTTGGGGTGGACGTGAAAAACGCCACTGTGATGATGATCTATGATGCCGACCACTTTGGGCTGGCGCAGCTGCATCAGCTTCGTGGTCGGGTCGGCCGGTCTGATCAGCAGTCTTACTGTATTTTGATTGCTGATCCCAAGAATAAAAACGGCGTCGACCGAATGCGGGTCATGACCGAGACCAACGACGGGTTTGTCGTGTCACAAAAAGATTTGGAGTTGCGAGGCTCAGGTGATGTGTTAGGTAAAAAGCAGTCCGGATTGCCTGATTTTAAGGTTGGTGATCCGATTGCTGATCTAACCATGCTGAGTGTGGCCCAAGATGAAGCTAAAAAATTGACCAGTACGCCTGGCTGGCAGGATCAACCAGAAAACGCAGTCTTGGTCAATTATCTCAAGCAAGCTGAAGAACACGCTTATATGTTTGATTAAGAGAGGATGAATAACATTGAAAATTGCTGTTGATGCAATGGGCGGTGATTACGCCCCTAAAGAAGTTGTTGCGGGGATTGAACTTGCCCGTGACCGCTATCCAGAAATTGAGTTTGATCTCTACGGTCAAACTGACAAAGTCAAACCGTTTTTGAACAACGCGGATCATATCAATCTCGTTCAGGCGGATGAAGTGATTGCGATGGAAGACGAACCCGTCCGTGCCATTCGGCGTAAAAAGCAGTCCAGTATCGTGCTGGCTGCGCAGGCGGTTCGTGATGGGAAGGATGACGCCTTCTTTTCAGCAGGAAATACCGGGGCTTTGTTAGCAGCCGGTCTGCTGATCATTGGCCGGATCAAAGGGATCGACCGTCCCGGATTGACTACGACACTACCCGTGTTGAATAATCCAGATCAGAATCAGTTTTTGATGCTGGACGTAGGTGCTAACGCCGATTCTAAACCGTTTAATTTGTACCAGTACGCTATTTTAGGCAAGTATTATGCCCAGACCGTCATGGGCGTTAAAAATCCTCGCATTGGCCTGCTCAATAACGGGACCGAAGCGGATAAGGGCGATATGGTCCACAAGGCCGTTCATGAAGTTTTGGCGACTGCCAAAGACCTTAACTTTATCGGTAACGTGGAGTCGCGTGAACTTTTAAACGGAGCAGCTGACGTGGTGGTTACGGATGGGTTTACTGGCAACGCCGTGCTTAAGAACACTGAAGGCACTGCACTGTCCATGCTAAAATTGATCAAGAGCAGCATTATGGCTGGCGGAATCTCCAGTAAGCTGGGAGCAGCCATGCTGAAACCGGTCTTTAAAGATATTCAGTCTAAAATGGACTATTCAAAGTATGGTGGCGCCGTTTTGCTGGGGGTGAAGGCCCCGGTCATTAAAACCCATGGCTCAGCTAAGGCTGAAACTATTGCCAACACGATCGGTCAGATCCAGACTATGCTTAAAAACCATTCCGTTGATAACGTGGTCGAGTACTTTAACGCCCACAGTGAAGAGATGGCGCAGGCCAAGGCTGACATGCAGAAGTAAGCAGTAGTTCTACCGTTTCTGAATGGTTTGTGCTAAACTGATTGTTGAACTAAATTAGGGTGAGGTAAATTATGTCTAAAGATGAAATTTTTAATAAAATAGCTGACATCATTGCGGACCGGTTTGAAGTTGACCGTGACAAGATCACGTTAGACTTAAACTTTAAGACCGACCTTGATGCGGATTCCATTGATTTTGTGGAATTTATTTTGGAACTGGAAGATACCTTTGGTGCGGAGATTTCGGACGATGCGGCCGAAAGCTTGAACACTGTTGGTGAAGCTGTTGATTACATTGCGTCTAACAGTGCTAAGAAATAGCAGTATCGATTAATAAACGGAAAGGTTGCGGTGAAACGATTTGTTTTGTCACAGCCTTTTTCCTTGTATCAAATTAAATTAAAAAGGAGCGTTACGAATCTTGATTAAGGGATTAGATGAGTTACTTAAAACTAATTTTAATATTGTAATAAAAAATAAGAGTTTGCTGGACGAGGCATTTACTCAGGCGTCTTACGTCAACGAACATCCTAATCAGAATTTAAAGTTTTACGAACGGATCGAATTTTTAGGTGACGCGGTCATGCAGTTAGTTGTTTCCGACTACATTTATAAGCGTTACACCAAAATGCCGCAGGGCCGCTTGACCCGTCTGCGGGCAGCCATGGTCAACGAAGACAGTTTTGCCAGCTTCGCTCGGGAATGCCACTTTGACCAGTACATCCGGTTAGGCAAGGGTGAAGAGAAGGCGCACGCTCGGGAACGGGATTCATTACTTTGCGATATTTTTGAATCCTTTATTGGCGCTTTATACCTTGATCAAGGAGTGGAACCAGTCCGTAAATTTTCTGACCAGGTCATTTTTCCAAAACTTGATGAGGGTCGGTTTGATGAATTCTTTGACCACAAGACGGAACTGCAGGAAGTTGCGCAAAAGAACGGTCCTGCGGTAATCGATTACGAATTACTGTCTGAAAATGGACCGGATAATGACCGGGCCTTTAAAGTGGCCGTCAAAATTGACGGTAAAGAACTGGGTGTCGGCGTTGGCCATTCCAAGAAGAACGCGGAACAGGGTGCTGCCAAGCAGGCCTTGTTTAAACTTGAACCGGATCACGAAGTCTAATATTGAAGTTAGTGGGGAACAGCTATGAAACTAAAATCGCTAGAAATTAGTGGTTTCAAGTCGTTTGCGGACGATACCAAAATCGAATTTGAGGATGGCGTTACTGGCATCGTGGGCCCCAATGGGAGTGGTAAATCCAATATCAGTGAAGCGATTCGCTGGGTGCTGGGCGAACAATCCGCCAAGAATCTGCGTGGCAGCCGGATGCCAGACGTGATTTTTAATGGCTCTGCCAAGCGCAAGCCGTTGAATCGGGCCCGCGTCACCATGGTTTTGGATAATTCTGACCAGTATTTAAAGTCAGAATACAGTGAAATCAACGTCACTCGAAAACTGTTTCGCAATGGCGACAGCAGTTATCAGCTCAACGGCCAAGACTGCCGGTTAAAAGATATTTTGAACCTGTTTATGGACTCAGGGATTGGCGATAATGCCTTTTCAATGATCTCACAAGGTCGCGTGGAAGCGATTTTTAACAGTAAACCCGAAGAACGGCGGTTTATCGTTGAAGAACTGATTGGCGTCTCTAAGTACCGGTTGGGTAAGGAAAAAGCCAAGCGCGAACTGGACCAAACAGCGGGGTACATTGATCGGGTCGACGATCTCATGACAGAACTAGGGGGTCAAATTGAACCTCTAGCGCAGCAAGCTAGTTTAGCTAAGGAATACGTAGCGCAAAAAAAGCAGTTTGATGAACTGGACCAGACGCGGCTTGTTCTTGAGAGTGATGACTTACAGACACGTTTGAAAGATCAACGAGCTGAACTAAAGGAAAAGCAGTCACGAGTAACGGACACTAAAAAACAGCTGGCCGACAACTCTGCGCAGTTAGAGCAGGCCCGTCAAGCCACACAGTCACTCACCAAGCAAAAGGACGACACTAACCAGCAGTTACTGGATATCACGTCGCGCAGACAGCAAATGGCTGGCGCGCAGGCGGTTGATTCAGAACGCCAAAAACACCAGCAGCAAACCTTAAGTGAGTTAAGTACACGGGTTAACGCTGCCCAAACGAACCTGAAACAGGTTCAGGCTAAACTAACGGCAACTGAGATGCAGTTGCAAACGTTAAAACAAGCTTTGAAAACTGATCGTAGCAGTGCTAGTCAGTTGAAGACTCAGCTGGCGGCCTTGGATGAGCAAAAATTGGCGGATGAAGCTGACCAACTGCAAAACGATTACATTGATCAGCTACAGACGCTAACGACGCTGCATAATCAAAAACAGTTTTTAGAAAAGAATCAGCAACGGGCAACTTCTGCCAGTGAGCAAGCCAATCAGCGACTGCGTGAATTGCAGACTGAGCGGTCCCAGCAGGAGGCTAAATTAAACACAGCTAAGCAGCAATTGCAGACACAGCAGCAGCAATTTGACGACCTGCAAGCTAATTGTCAGCAGCTTAAAGAACAGCACCAAAAACGGCAGCAGCAAATTGATCAGTTAAATGAGCAGTGGCTGTCTGCTCTGGAGATCAGCCAGCAGGCTAAGGCCCGCTTGAAAAGTCTGCAGGAATTAGCGCAAAATTACACCGGCTTTTATCAAGGAACTAAAGCGGTGTTAAAAGCTGCTGGCCAGCTGACTGGCATCATCGGTCCCGTAGCGGAGATCTTAAATGTGCCAGCAAAGTACACCAAGGCGGTTGAAGCGGCCATTGGGGCTCAGCAGCAACACGTGGTGGTCAGCGATGAAACGGCTGGTAAGGCGGCGATTAGGTATTTGACCAAACATCAGCTTGGCCGTAGCACCTTTTTGCCACTGAATAAACTGAAGATCACTTACGTGGCCGAGAATGTGTTAGCCAAATGTCAGCAGGCGCCTGGGTTCTTAGGCGTGGCTGCAGATTTAGTGCAGGTCAGCGAGACACAGTTAAAACCAGTTGTGGATCATTTACTGGGTAACGTGATTTTTGCGGCTGATTTAGACCATGCCGTGGCTTTAGCTAACCTGATTCACCACCGTTATCGCATCATTACACTAGCTGGGGAAGTGATCTCGACTAGCGGGGCCATGTCTGGCGGTAAGGATAAACACGAACACCATGGCATTTTGAGTCAGAGACAAGAACTGACTAAGTTGCAGGCCAACATTACGCAAATGACCAGTCAACTGGCAGCTAAACAGACCGAATTAAAGCAGCTGAAAGCTGTCCAAGAAAAAGCGGATCCCAGTGATTATCAAGACCAGCTCAATGTGTTAAACGCAACGCGTCAGCAAGCCGAAAATCAGGTTAAATTACTGTCGGATCGCGTGGCCTCAATTAAAAAACAAATTGCGACTCACCAAGCGCAGTGGGGCCTTGACCAGGATGGTGAAGATTTTGCTGGTCAGTTAAAACATAACCAGCAAGACACAGCGACTGCTGAACAAAAACTAGCAGCGTTAAAAGCCCAAATGGCGACGCTAAAACAGCAGCAGGATCAACGCAGTGAATCGGTTCAGCAACTGAGTACGCAGTATCAAGATCAGCGGGCAGTCGTGACTACCAAGTCGGTGCAAGCCAAACAACTAAGTAAAGAGACCACGGAACAAGCCCAGCGTGTCAAGACGCTGAAAGATGAGATTGAGACGCTGCAGCAACGCATTGATACGCTGAACGCGGCCCAGTCTCAGACTGGCGAGTCGACTCAGACGCACGAAGCCACTTTGAAGCAGCTGACTGACAAGGAGCAACATTTGCAGGCCACTTTAAAACAGCTGAATTTGGACCTGGGTACTGCAAATGACCAGCAGGCCACTTTGGAACGATCCAACCAATTGGCGACGGCCACGCTAAATAACGAACAGTTAGCAGTCCAGAAATTAGACGTGGCTTGTTCACAGCTCAGTTCGCAAGTCGATCAGCACCAAACAACACTGGCCGAAACTTACCACGTGAGTTTGGCCTTTGCCAGGCAGCATCAAGTGGCGTTACCATTGGCTAAGATCCAAGAAAAGTTGAAGCTACTTAAGCGCGGCTTGGCTGATTTAGGAGACGTGAACGTTGGCAGCATTGATCAGTATGACCAAGTCAAGACTCGTTATGATTTTTTGACCCAGCAAAAAGAAGATCTCAGCGCCTCAAAAGATAATTTGTTAGAAACGATGACTGAAATGGATCAGCAAGTGATCGAACGCTTTGATACAACGTTTAAAGTCTTAAATCAGAAGTTTCAGGAAACCTTTATTAAAATGTTTGGTGGCGGTGAAGCCAAGCTAGTTTTGACCGAACCCAAGAACTTACTGACGACCGGCATTGAAATCATGGCTGAACCACCTGGCAAACGCCTGCAAAATATGCGGCTGCTCTCTGGCGGTGAGCGGGCATTAACGGCCATTACGCTTTTGTTTGCGGTTTTGCAAGTTCAGCCAGCGCCATTTTGCGTGCTGGATGAGGCAGAAGCGGCTTTGGATCCAGCTAATACCGCTCGATTTGCAAGTTTCTTGAATAATTTTAACGATGATACACAGTTTATTGTGATCACTCACCGGAAGGAAACCATGGTTCAAGCTGATCGTCTATACGGCATCACGATGCAGGAATCCGGTGTGTCTAAACTGGTTTCCGTAGATCTAGATCAAGTACCAGCCTCAAAATAATGTGATAAAGGATGTGATCTTGTGGGATTATTTGATTTTTTCAAACGCCGTGCCAAGCAGGATAAGTCGAAAAAAACTGACGAACAAGCACCAAAAGTGGAAACACCAAAAACCGACAATTCAACAGAAACAGCAGAAACAGTAAAAGAAACGCCTAAAACGGATGAATCGGCTGCTAAGACTGTCACTATATCAGATGTACCAGCAGCGGAAAAGCCAGCTCAAATTGCTGAAACACCTACTAATGAAAATCAGTCTGATGAAGCTGAATCACCAGTAGAACCACAAACGGTTAAAGCGACTGAAGCGACTCCAGAAAAACCAGCAGAGTCAGCAACGCCTGCTGATCAAGACGAGCAGCAGACAGAAACAGTTGAAACACCTGAAACCAGTACTGATCAAGAACCTGAGTCACAAAAATCTGAATCTCAGGAGCCTGAATCGCAGCAAGCGGAATCGGCTGAACCAGAAAAAAAACAAGCTGAAACTGACGTCGAACAACCGACACTAGCTGCTGACAATACTGGAACCAACAATGCTGAATCTAGCGATGACGAACAGCCGGCAACAACCGATGCTGAGCGCTACGACAAAGGTCTAGAAAAATCGCGGCTAACGTTTGGTCAGCGGTTGAATCATTTGCTGGCTAATTTCCGTTCCGTTGATGAGAACTTCTTCGATGATCTGGAAGAAACGCTGATTGGCGCGGATGTTGGCTACGATATGGCCATGAAGATCAGCGATGAGCTGCGTGAAGAAGTGAAGCTTAAAAACGTGAAGAAGTCTAAAGACGTTCAAAACGTGGTGGTTAAAAAACTGATTGAACTTTACGATCAGGCTGGCACCAACGAAAATAATGGGTTGAACTTTGCTAAAGAGGGGCCAACCGTGATTCTTTTTGTCGGCGTTAACGGTGTCGGGAAGACCACTACGATCGGTAAGATGGCCAACCTGTTCAAACAGCAGGGTAAAAAAGTGCTGTTAGCCGCAGCAGATACCTTCCGTGCCGGTGCAATCGAGCAATTGAATGTTTGGGCGCAGCGGGATGGCGTGGACATTGTTAAAAAGCCAGAGCAAAGTGACCCGTCTGCCGTGGTCTATGACGCCCTCAAAAAAGCCAAGAGCGAAAACTACGACATTTTATTTGTGGATACGGCTGGCCGGCTGCAGAACAAAACCAATTTGATGAACGAATTGGAGAAGATGAAGCGCGTGATCACCCGCGAAATTCCGGATGCCCCTCACGAAGTCTTACTGGTGCTGGACGCAACTACTGGTCAAAACGCCTTGAACCAAGCCAAGCTGTTTCAGGAAGCGACCAACGTCTCCGGCATTGTCCTGACCAAACTGGATGGGACCGCGCGAGGCGGGATCGTTTTGGCCATTAGAAACGAGCTGCATTTACCAGTTAAGTACGTGGGCTTAGGTGAACAAGTGGATGATCTCCGGCCATTTGAACCAAGTGAATTTGTCTATGGCCTGTTCAAAGGGTTGATCGATGTTAAATAGACAAGAGGTCGTTAGTCTATCGGGACTTAACGACTTTTTGACTTTTCCAAGGAAACCCTATCGTAATAGTTAGAATTTGGTATAATGAATAGGCTAGATTAAACTTATCTGCAGGCGAATGGAGGTGGCAACGTGGAGATTGAAAAAAATAACCGGATCAACTCGCTGTTTGCCTTTTATCAGCCGCTGTTGACTAAGAAGCAAAATGATTACATGCAGCTCTATTACGGCGATGATTATTCACTAGGCGAAATTGCGGAGGATTTTAATGTCAGCCGTCAAGCAGTCTATGATAATATTCGACGGACTGAAAAAATTCTGGAAACCTATGAAAAAAAGCTCCATCTGCTGGCAGAGTTCACTCAGCGCAATCAGCTAGCGGACGAGATTCAGAGCTATGTCGCAAAACATTATCCAAAAGATCAACAACTTAACCAGCTGGTCCACCAATTGGAATCGGCTGAAGAAGAATGAAAGTTAGGTGCATAACAAATGGCATTTGAAGGACTAACCGAGCGTTTACAAAACGCCATGAAGAAACTTCGTGGCAAGGGTAAAATTTCTGAAAGCGACTTACGCGACACCATGCGTGAGATTCGACTGGCTTTACTAGAAGCCGACGTTAACTTTGACGTGGTGAAGGATTTCGTTAAAACGGTCCGTGACCGAGCAGTCGGTACCAAGGTACTGGAAGGTTTAAACCCCGCCCAGCAAATCGTTAAGATCGTTGACGAAGAATTAACCAAAACGATGGGTGAAACGGCCGTCCCACTAAATAAGTCACCGAAGATTCCCACCGTTATTATGATGGCTGGGCTTCAAGGGGCTGGGAAAACGACCACGGTCGGTAAATTAGCTAACCGGCTTAAAACCGAAGAAAAGGCCCGTCCGTTAATGATTGCTGCTGATGTTTACCGGCCAGCCGCTATTGACCAATTAGTGACCGTTGGTAAACAGATCGACGTGCCCGTCTTTGAAATGGGAACGGACACTGACCCAGTGGAAATCGTGCGTCAAGGGCTGGCTAAAGCCGAAGCTGACCATAACGATTACGTCTTTATTGATACTGCTGGTCGGCTGCAGATCGACGAACAGCTGATGGACGAACTGGCGCGGATCAAAGAGTTAGCCCATCCTGATGAAATTATGCTGGTCGTGGATGCCATGACTGGTCAAAATGCCGTGGCGACTGCCAAGGGTTTTGATGAGAAACTCGATGTCACCGGGGTCATTTTAACCAAGTTAGACGGTGATACCCGTGGTGGTGCTGCACTGTCAATTCGTGCGGTAACTGGCAAACCAATCAAGTTTGTTGGTGAAGGTGAAAAGATGTCTGATCTGGACGTCTTCCATCCCGACCGAATGGCTTCACGAATCCTGGGTATGGGGGATATGCTATCCCTGATTGAAAAGACCCAAAAGGACGTTGATGAGAAGCACGCGCAGGAATTAACCGAAAAGATGCGGGAAAACTCGTTTGATTTCAACGATTTCTTGGATCAAATGCAGCAGATTCAAAAGATGGGGCCCATGGATCAGATCATGAAGATGATTCCTGGAATGGCGAATAACCCAGCTTTGGCCAATGCCAAAATGGATCCTAAAGATCTGGAACACGTGAAGGCGGTCATCTACTCGATGACGGAACAGGAACGGACGGAACCAGACGTGCTGAATCCATCACGGCGGCGGCGAATTGCAGCTGGTTCTGGTCGGCCAGTTCAAGAAGTCAACCGGATGATCAAGCAGTTTAACCAAATGAAAAAGATGATGAATCAAGTTTCTAATGGGAATATGTCCGGAATGCAAAACATGATGAACAATGCCGGCATGGGTAACGCCATGGGCGGCAAAATGGGCCAGATGGCAATGAAGTCAATGTCTCGGCGCATTAAGAAAAATAAAAAGCGACGTAACAAATTAAAGCGGCGTCGTAAATAAGTCAGCTATGGAGTCGGGGGTGCATATCCTGGGCTCTTTTTTGGAAATAAGAAGAAGGCGGATAGATGTTATCGTTTCAAGAATTAGTAACAGCCATTCCGGTGGTGATCAAAGCTGGTAACGTACCAGCCGTGGTTGGTGAGGCCGGAATTGGCAAGTCAGCATTAATTCAAACGGTTGCGGCGAAAATGAATGCCAAACTGTTTACAACTGTGGTCAGCCTATCTGAAAAAGGTGATCTGGCCATCCCAGTACCGCCCATGACGGATGCGGCATTTGTGAAAACTTCGCAGTATGGTGAATTAGCCGACGTTAAGTTTGGTTATACCCATACCCTGATTGAAATTATTCAGTGGGCCGAAGCGCATCCGCAGCAGTCGATCATTTGGTTTTTGGATGAGTTTAATCGCGGTACGCAGGCGGTGCAAAGTGAGTTAATGAACCTGGTACTTCAGCGGCAGATCAATTCCTTGCGGCTGCCTGATCAAGTCCGCATGGTGTTAGCTGAAAATCCTGACGCGACCATGACGGGGTTTGAAACCAGCGACTATGGTGTGACGGTGGGAGACGCCGCCATTAATGACCGGACCGTGCGCCTAGTGATGCGGGCTGATACAGCGGATTGGCTGCAGTGGGCGCAAGGTCCGGGCAACATCGTTAAAAGCGTGCGCCGGTATATTGAAGAAAATCCACAGCAACTGGCTCCGGCTGACCACGATGATGATCTCTATCCCACACCTCGAGCTTGGCAGCGCGTGTCGCGTAACTTACAAGAACTTAATCAATTACCTGCTGATCAGCAGTCAAAATTGCGCTTAGACCTGCTTCAAGGTGATCTTGGGGTCACGGTGGCTCGCAGCTTCGAACAGTTCGTCCGTCAGCAGCAGGTGGGCCTCAGCGCACAAGAAATCTATACTGGCGATCTATTAGACCCGACAGTGACCCAGATTTTTAATGAAGCTGGCATTGACCAGCAGCAGTCGATCATGAACAGTTTGATTCAGCAGGCCGGTGAATTTCCACTGACTAAGGAAACCTATGCCGCGCGGTTTACCACGCTGTTAAATTTGATGCCGGTGGACGGTCAGTTTGCGGTGGCACTGAAACTCGCCGAAGTGCCTAATTTGTTGGAACAGCTTTATGAGGCAGCTCAGCAGCATCCGGTCGTTAAGCAGCTGTACGATCAGCTGACGGCGATTGGATTGAAAAATGACGTTAACTAAAAGAAGGCCTAGTTGATGTTTCATTCGCAGTTAAACGACTTGGCGACCCAAAAAGAGCCGAAAAAAACCCAGCAGCAGACTCAAAGACTGTTTGCAGCTGTTACCAGTCAGCTGCTAAATTCTCAGCGCTTTTACGGTGAGTTACTGCTACGTCTAGATAAACGGGTTGATCCGCAGCTGCCAGTAGCCATTGCGCTTACCACAGCTAAGCGGCCAGCCTTGTTAATTAACCCACAGCGCTTAAATGAGATGGTGCGTTCGGACGAAGACCTGTTGAGTCTAGTGGAACACGTGGTGAGCCATTTAGCTTGGCAGCACCCTCAGCGTTACGCAGGACAAGGTGCGGACCAGCTGGTTCAATTAGCAACGGATATGGCGATCAACGACCACCTGCATCCGCTATATCCAGGGGCTGTCACGCGCCAGCAGGTTAATTTTAAATTAGGGTTGCATTTAGCGGCTGATCTGGGATCGGCAGAATATTTGGCGCAATTGAAACTAGTCTTAAAAAAAGATCAAGATGGAACCAAGGTACAACAGGTCAAAAAAATGCTGGGCCAGTCACCGGAAACTCACGTTGGTTGGCAGAAACTGGATCAAGAGGCGCAATTACAGTTAGATCAACTGGTAGTGAGTTCTTGGCAGGAGACCCCGACCAAGCAGCGGGGCTTAATACCGACTCGATTACAACACCGGCTGAATCGGCGACCAATAAAATTGGGCTTGGACTGGCGCAAACTCGTCATGGTTGGTCTAAACGGACCGCGAAAATTACAGGAACCGGCGTTTAACCGGTTTAACCGCCGGCAGCCATACCGACTGGAATTACCAGGGGTGACTAGAGCGGCGACCCGCCAGTTGTTTTTATTTGTGGACCAATCCGGTTCCATGACGGATGATGAAGTCCAAAACATTCTCGGACAGATTGTCCAGCTATTAAAGCGCTATCGTGATAAAATAACGATAATTCCGTTTGACGCGGTTGTGTATGATGACCGGCAGCAATCCGTTTCGCACGGCAACCAAGTGATCTTTCAGCGGGTTGCTGGCGGCGGGACTGCTTACCAGCCGATTTTTGATTGGTTACTTAAACGGGGTGCTAACGATAGTAATGCGCTGGTACTGATTCTAACCGATGGGCATGGTGAAGATGCGGTGGATACGCATGGATTAACCAATTTGATCTGGGGTTTAACGACCACCAAGGCTGATCTGTCGGTTAAAAAAGCCATTGGAATGGTCACCGTGATTCGTGAAAGGAAGTAGCTTATGCTGACAGGACAGCAATTACGTGCCGTGATCCAGCAAGATCTGCCGTTTAAGCGGGCACAAAGTATTTTGAAAAATGACTGGCAGCGCGTAAACGACGAAAACCCGTTAGCCAGACAGTTCATGACGGTTGACGATTTACAATTTGCACTGTCGCTGCAGGCCGTTCAAACTGATCACCAGTTTGCGGATCCCAGCGATTATGGCAGTGTCATGGCATTTATTCATCAGCATCAAGCTGATTTTGCGCCGGGCAGCCGGGAATTTTTACTGCAACCCTTTAAGTGAAATTATTTTGCGTGATTAAATTTAAAAAGGTTATTCAGGCTTACAGCCACATTGTTTCAAGGTGTAAAGAAAAAAACCTTTACAACCCACTAGATAACTGGTATATTATTTATCGTTGAAAGAATTAACAGGAGGTGTCATGCATGTCAGTAAAGATTCGTTTAAAGCGAATGGGTTCTAAGAAGCGCCCATTCTACCGTATTGTTGTTGCGGACTCACGGAGTCCTCGTGATGGCCGTTTCATCGAAAAAGTTGGGACTTATAACCCACTTGTAGAACCAGCTCAAGTTGAACTTGAAGAAGAGAGTATCATGAACTGGTTAAACAACGGTGCCCAACCTTCAGATACTGTTCGGACATTACTTTCCCAAGCAGGTATCATGAAGAAGTATCACGAAGCTAAGTTTTCAAAAAAGTAGTGATCAGTCATGACTGACTTTAAAAAATTAATTACCACGATTGTAACACCCCTAGTTGAACATCCAGAAGCCATTGAGATCAAGCGCGTTGAAACTGATCGGTTTTACGAGTATCACTTAACGGTTGCCGGTGACGATGTGGGTCGTGTAATTGGTAAGCGGGGGCACGTTGCTTCTGCAATTCGCACAATCGTATATAGCGTACGGATCAATGATCCCAAGCGTGTGCGACTTGTCATTAACGATGAGTCTAAAGCTCCCAAATGAGACTCATGTCTCGGGGGCTTTTTTGTTACTCTTTATTCTCGTAGATAAATTATCAAGTGGAAGGCAGGTGCCTAAATGTACTATAAAGTTGGAACCATTGTTAACACCCACGGCATTCGTGGTGAACTGCGCGTGGTTGCCGAAACCGATTTTCCCAAACAGCGGTTTAAGAAGGGCAGCCAGTTAGCGCTCTTTAAAAACGACCAGGATCAAAAACCAATTGGCACGATTACGATCAACAGTGCGCGTCAGCACAAGGGGTTTATCCTCATTACGCTGGCCGGCTATGACAATATCAACGATGTTTTAAAGTATAAGGGTCTGATTTTGAAAGTTGCAGAAGAAGATCTTAGTGATAAGGATTTAGATGATGGTCAATATTACTATCATCAGATAATTGGCCTCAACGTGGTCACTGAAGACGGCAAGAAAATCGGTACCATTAAAGAAATTATGGCACCTGGTGCTAACGATGTTTGGGTGGTGGCCCGACCTGGTAAGGATGATCTGCTGTTACCCGTGATCGACCAAGTGGTTAAAAAAATCGATCTGTCAGCTGGACAGGTGATTGTCGAACTGATGGAGGGCTTGGAGTAATGCGAATCGATGTACTTAGTTTATTTCCAGATATGTTCGGTCCGCTGCACGACTCGATTGTCGGCAAGGCCTTGGATCGCGATGAGCTGGAAGTTGAAGTAACTGATTTTCGTCAATATTCTACCAACAAGCATGGCAACGTAGATGACTATCCCTTCGGTGGCGGCGCGGGAATGCTATTGCAAGCCCAACCGCTGTTTGATGCCATGGCAGCAACGCAGAAAAAGGCGCAAGACTTAGGCCATGAAAAAGGCCGGGTTATTTTAATGGACCCAGCTGGGGTACCCTTTACGCAAAAGGTTGCCGAAAACTTTGCTCATGAAGACCACCTGACGTTTATTTGCGGCCATTATGAAGGCTACGATGAACGGATTCGAACCTTAGTTACGGATGAGATTTCCATGGGCGATTACGTCTTAACTGGCGGGGAGTTGCCGGCCATGGTGATGATCGATGCCATTTCCCGGTTGTTACCCGGAGTATTAGGCAACGAAGAATCTGCTCCCGGCGACTCGTTTTCGACTGGTTTGCTGGAATACCCGCAATACACGCGGCCAGCTGATTTTCGGGGCATGAAGGTACCCGATGTGCTGATCTCCGGCAACCATCAGAAAATCGATGAATGGCGGGAGATTCAGTCGCTGAAACGCACGCTGCTCAGACGGCCAGATCTATTGGAGAAATTAGACCTGACTGGCGATCAAAAGCGCAAATTACGCGATATTCAGATTGATTTAGATGATAACCAGTAGTAATTATAAATAAACCTTTACTCAGGTATTTAGATATGATATTCTAGTAACTGGCTGTTTAGCCACAATTAACAACATTCCGCTGTCGAGAATGAGTATGAATGTTGATTGAAGGAGAGAAACAATATGCGCCAAAACCAATTAATCGAAAAGATCAACAAGGATCAATTACGGACAGATATTCCTGACTTCCGCCCTGGGGATACCATTCGTGTTCACGCCAAGGTTGTTGAAGGAACTCACGAACGTATCCAATTGTTTGAAGGTGTCGTGATTAAACGTCACGGTACTGGTATCCAATCAATGTATACTGTTCGTAAGATTTCTAACGGTGTTGGTGTTGAACGGACTTTCCCCGTTCACTCACCACGTGTTGCCCAAGTGGAAGTTATCCGTTACGGCCGTGTACGTCGTGCTAAACTTTACTACATCCGTGCATTAAACGGTAAAGCAGCTCGTATCCCAGAAGCTCGTCGTCCTCGTAAGTAGTCGACCGTTTCTGTTAAAAAAGCGTTCATGTTAGCAGTTAGCTGACGTGAACGCTTTTTTGTGTCATTGAAATTCTTGAGTTCTGTCACTTGAACCTGTATTCTGAGGTTAACAGGTTTAACTAAAGGAAGTGACAGAGATGTCTGGTAATCAATTTACACCGCGGCAGCGCCACCTTTTCAGCACGCAATTAGTGGTTCAGGGCAGCGCATTGGTGGCACTGGTCACGCTGTTATTTAAAATGGTTGATTCTCATTTTCAATTTCTGACTGGTAGCGTATTAATAGCAATGTTGGTGATCATACTGATGCAGTGGGGATTAGGCGCAGTGATTGCCAGTGCACAAAAACGGGCTGGAAAAATCACTAAAGTCAGTCGAAATTGGCTGCCAAAACTTGCCATGAGTTTTGAAGCAGCGCTGTTTCTGATCCTAGGCATTTACTTCTTATCTCAAGTTTAAGGTAATCAAAAAGGCATCCACTCAAAGGTGGGTGCCTTTTTGTTACAAATTCGCATCATGTTTATAACTTAATGGTGAAAAAGCAGTGGCTTGGGTAATTAATTCGGCGGTTAACTCACGGTATTTTTTTAAAGCGAGTGCCGCATTTGCCATACTTTCTTGTGTGAGTAATGCACTCAGTTCAATCCCATTTAAGTGCTGCGCTTTTTGATCCGTCTGTAATACTGAACGTCCAAATTGCTGGTTCAACTCTTTTTGCGTTTGTTTTAATAGGTCACCAAATTGGTCGTAGTGCGCATCAACCAAAACGCCAGCTTGTTTGAAGACCCAGTAGGCGCTGTCTGGACTGTACGTTTCCAGACCACGCTGGTATTCGGCCGGCGTTTCCGTAATACCGGCGTAGAACGGCACGTAGACGCTTTGAGCGGTAAGCCCCATAGACAGCCACTGAATGCCAGACAATCCAGGTTGATTAAATTGTCGTAGTTGCAGGATGTGGGATTCCTGTGTCGTAGCGAGACTAACTGGCCGGAAACGTTTCTTATCCGCTTCAGAGCCCGCACCAATTGGATCATAGGGGGTTTCTTGGAAGTGAGAACTCAAGAACGCTTTGGCATCGTCCACCGATAATAATTTTTCTGCTTGGCGGATGAAGGGTAACTGATGGCTGTTGGTCGCTTGTTCACTACTTGGATTGAACATTTTTTGACCGTACCAGACCCGTGGCAGATTATAGTAGGCATCCATTTGGCTGTTAGTACCGAAGATTTCCCGGAAATTAAAACTGTTACGGTGCGGATTCAGTGTGTTTTCACGGACAAAATCACTAATGTGACGCTGCCACATAAAGTGCTCAGGGTCGTCAAAATCAACCTCTTGAATCGCCATTTGATTGGCTACCACCGCGTAACTGTCATCCGGGATCCGCTGGGCGACCCAGTAGTGACCGGAACCCGTTTCAAAATACCAAGCCTCATCACGGTCAGCAAACAAAATGCCGTTGGACTCAGACGTGCCGTAATGCGCTACGATGGCACCCAGTCGTTTAACGCCTTCACGGGCGGTTTTGACGTAGGGCAAGGTAACCGTGACCATGGCTTCTTCACCAATGCCATCTTTGACTAAGGGGTCGGCAGCTAATACCCGGTCGTTGGCATACGTACTTTCGGTGGCACTCATTGCCACGCCGTATTCGTTGATGCCATCTTCTTCAAACAACCCGTATTTATCGGTCCATTCAGGAGTAGCGGTGTATTTATAAGCGGTATCCGGTAACGGCATTTTAAAACCGTTATCCGTTGATTCAAAATTAGCTTGACTGGTCGTGGCAGCCGGATGAACCAGAAAGCGTTTCGGCCAGGCCGGACGTGAATCTTCATTTCGGCCAATCATTACTGAGCCATCAACCGAGGCCTGTTTACCGATTAAAATACTGGTACAGGCTGAATAAGGTGTAACTGTCATGTGAATTCCTCCAATGCTTGATTGCTAAGTGCATTCTATCATAGATCAGTCCAAAGCATGGTATCATAAACCAGTCTAAAAGTAAGCCAAGCGGCTAATTGATATAGGCAAAGCCACTAAAATGTGATTAAATAAATGCTGTGACTCAAATTAGTTGAAAGGGTGCTTGATATGCAGGCAATTATCGACCGTAAAGACTTCGCAATTAAATGTGCTTTGATCGTTGGATCAGCGTTGATCAACGCCATTGCGCTGAACTTTTTTCTGATTCCAGGTAATATTTTTAGCGCGGGGATCAATGGGGTTTCGCAAATTCTATCCATTTTGGCGCTGCAGTGGTTTCATTTCCATATTAATACCGGTTGGCTGATCCTGTTATTTAACGTGCCGATTGGCATCCTAGGCTGGTTAAAAGTTGGCCGGGGATTTACGATTTACAGTTTCTTGACCTCATTTCTCACTTCTATTCTAGCCGTGGTACTGCCGATTCAGACTCTGTCACATAATCCGCTGCTAAGTGCGCTGTTTGGTGGTATTTTGACCGGTGTCGGGGTAGCTTATCCACTCAAGTATGGCTTCTCTACTGGTGGGATGGATATTATCGCGGTGATCCTGGAGAAGACCACGGGTAAAACTATTGGGACGTTGATGATCGCCATTAATATGGTGATTGTTTTGGTTGCCGGCACACTGGTTGGCTGGGAAAATGCCATGTACACGATTATTTCGCTGTATGGCATGTCGCGGGTAGTGGATGCCATTCATACCCGGCACCAAAAACTGACCGCGTTTATTGTGACTACTAAGCCGGATGATGTCATCGATGGGCTAAAAGCCACGCTGATCCGCGGGGTGACGATCCTGCCAGCTCAAGGGGCGTATAAGCGGCGGCCAGGAGCAGTTTTAATGGTGGTTATTTCCCGCTATGAACTGTACGAACTGGAACACGTGGTCAAAACGGTGGATCCGGAATCGTTTGTGAACCTCGTCAGCACCGTGGATATTGAGGGTAACTTCTACGATGAAACGGAGCAGTTAAAGGCACGGCAGGAACAATCTTAGAAACTTGCCTGAAAACTGGAAACAGGGTATACTTTTAACATCTTAAACAAGGGAGACATTGCACATGCCAATCGTAAACATTGATTTAATCGCAGGCCGTTCACAAGAACAGCTTAAAGACTTAGTTAAAGACGTGACGGATGCAGTTGTTAAAGATACGGGTGCACCCGCTGAACACGTTCACGTTATTTTGAGAGAAATGGCCAAGAACCGTTACGGTGTTGCCGGTGTTCTTAAAAGCGATGAAAAGTAATTCAAAAGGGTTAACGAAACTGCGTTAACCCTTTTTTGATGGGCTTTGTGTAACCGATTACAGTGCTGATATCACCCCTTTTAAATGAAATTTAGTTGGCTAATTCGCCGTTCTTCGGTATACTATAGGTTGATTA
The DNA here is from genome assembly GCF_005405185.1 of Secundilactobacillus hailunensis. Classification (GTDB taxonomy): domain Bacteria; phylum Bacillota; class Bacilli; order Lactobacillales; family Lactobacillaceae; genus Secundilactobacillus; species Secundilactobacillus hailunensis. The sequence goes on along the minus strand of NZ_BJDO01000001.1, from coordinate 67,315 downwards.
ACTATCTTGAGAACGTAAACGAATGGAGACTTATCGATGAATGACGAACAGTATATAATGGCAATTGACGAGGGTACGACGAGTACACGGGCAATTCTATTTAACCGGGATGGTCAAATTGTGGGTCAGGCGCAACGTGAATTCACACAGCATTTTCCAAAGCCTGGCTGGGTGGAACATGACGCCAATGAGATTTGGAGTGCCGTACAGTCGGTGATTTCAGACGCGGTCATTGACGCAAAGATTCAGCCCTACAAAGTTCGGGGTATCGGGATCACCAACCAACGTGAAACGACCATTATCTGGGACAAGAATACGGGTGAGCCGGTCTACCATGCCGTGGTCTGGCAGTCAAAGCAGACCAGTCAGATCGCGGATGAACTGAAAGCCAAGGGTTACGCTGATCTAATTCACAAAAAGACCGGTTTGGTGATCGACTCTTACTTCTCAGCAACTAAGATCATGTGGATCTTGGATAACGTGCCTGGCGTGCGTGAACGGGCTGAAAAGGGCGAATTATTATTTGGCACGATCGATACCTGGATCTTGTGGAAGCTCACTGGTGGCCGGGTACATGCGACTGACTATACCAACGCCTCACGGACCATGCTGTTTAACATCCACGATTTAAAGTGGGATAAGGAGATTCTAGACCTGTTAAACATTCCGGCTAGTCTGTTGCCTGAGGTTCACCCATCGTCATACACCTTTGGTTACACGGCTGGGTTTACTTTCTTTGGCCTGCAGGTGCCAATTGCCGGGATCGCCGGTGACCAGCAGGCGGCGTTGTTTGGACAGACCGCCTTTGACAAGGGATCCGTTAAGAACACTTATGGCACCGGGGCGTTCATCGTGATGAATACCGGTACCGAACCGACGCTGTCTGACAAGGGATTATTAACGACCATTGCTTACGGGATCAATAATGAAGTGACTTACGCTCTAGAAGGCAGTATCTTCGTTGCCGGTTCAGCTGTTCAATGGCTGCGAGACGGCATGCGGCTATTTAAACACGCTTCTGAATCCGAAAAAATGGCGGTGGAAGCCAAAACGACTAACGACGTCTACGTGGTACCAGCCTTTACTGGACTGGGTGCCCCTTATTGGGATCAGGAAGTCCGTGGGGCGGTCTTTGGATTGACGCGTGGGACAACTCGAGAACAGTTTATCCGAGCCACGCTGGAAGCCATTGCGTACCAGACCCGTGATGTCGTGGATACCATGGCCGCTGATACCGGCATTGATATTAAGACGCTGAGTGTGGACGGCGGAGCTGCCAACAATAACTTCTTGATGCAGTTCCAGGCTGATATTTTAAATACCCATATTCAACGGGCAGCGATTGCTGAAACGACTGCGCTGGGTGCTTCCTATCTGGCGGGCCTAGCAACCGGGTTCTGGCAGGATATGGATGAAATTAAAAAGATGCATAAAGCTGGCGAAGAATTCGATCCGCAAATGTCTGCTAAAGACCGCGAGAATTGTTACTCCGGCTGGCAGCAAGCGGTTAAGGCCACTCAGTTATTTAAACCGAAGAAGAATCTGTAAAATTTAAATGAACATTGAATATTAATTGGGTTATTATCAAATCATATTGATGGTGTCTTAAAAGTACAGTCACAATTTTGTGGCTGTACTTTTTCTATATATGTTAAAAAAACTGGCATTGGTTATTCACCAATACCAGTTTTTAGTTTCTATGTAGCACATTAATTTTTAGCTTGAAGCAGGGTAAATTGACCTTTTTCGCTAAGTGATAATAAATCAGCTAGCACGTTAGGTTTTATATCGGGATGCATACTCCAATATGAAAGCAGACCGACTACCTCTGCAGCACTATCGACTGCAATCAGGGTTCTAAGCTGTTTATTTGAGTGCGGCGCTAACATTGCTAAACCTGCAGTGCCGCTATTTTCAATGACTTCGATTAATTTATCGGTTAGGTGAGATCTGGGTGATTTATGCAACAATACATCGATTAGCGGCAGTTCATCAACAAATTGTTTGAAAAAATTAAGATGAATAGTTGATAGCTGCTTTGTAAAGGAAGTCAGGGTTTGGTGTTTAAAAATCTGTTGTCCGAATAAAAAAAATTTATTAACTAAATGGTCTTCACAGGCTTCAATTAGTTCCGCTTCACTTTCAAAATAATGATAAAAAGTGCCTCTATTTATGGAAGCCTCCCGACAAATATCAGTCACTTTCAGTGGGTGATTGGGTGTCTTATTTAACAAATTAATGAATGATTGAACAATCAGTTGTTCAGTGGTTCGATGTGATTGATGATTACTTGATAAGGAATTGTCAGCCATATTGTTCGCCGCCTTTTTAAGTGATGCTTCAGTGTTCAATGTCAGCATTATACCACTTTATATTACTTTTAGTAAGCATTCATTGGGCTAAAACACTGGTTAATCATGCTTTCATTAAATTCGATAGCTATGTAAGAGAAGACCTTTTTTACAATCAACTTGTTAGATACGCTATTTTTAAAACATAATAATTTACTATTAAAAAATTAGTAAAAATAGACACTTTTAGCCGAAGTGTTTATATACATTAAGTATAAATAATGTACAATGTCAGGTAAGTGTATGATATGGATCGTTAATTTCGAGTAGAAGTCCCTTTCTTGGAGGAGTGGGGCCAAACGGATGCCCGATTTTGCAACTATTAGTGTAGTTAGTTGCCGGTCCTGAATTTTAGAATTGGGGGGAATTTTATGATGCAAAAAAATCAACGCAAAGAACGACAATTAGTTCATGATTTAACGGATGAAAAATTACATTACAAGATGTATAAAGTTGGTAAGAATTTTGTATTTGCCAGCTTGTTAACTTTAGGCTTTTCAGCGGTGTTAGCGACATTTTCACCAAATACTGTTCGCGCCGATACGCAACAGGATGCAGAAACAGAATCTACTGGAACGGTGTCAGCAGCTGACCAATCATCGACAACGGCTGTTTTACGGTCTAGTTCCAATGAATCTAGCGGTAGCGATGTTGCAGCTAATACGCCGACAACAGCCGATACAGCAACTTCCAATTCAACAAAAACGAGTACGGCTGATACAGCAACTACTGACTCAACAAAAACGAACACGGATAAAACTGCCACCAAGGCTACAAACTCTGGCGCATCTGATGCCAGTAGCGGTAATGTGACATCAGCTAAAACTGCGGTCACGCCTGCTTCCAATGGGACCAACAGTACTGATTCCAGCGCTTTATCTGGTACTAGTACCTTGTCCGATGCGAAGACACTGCCTGATAACAGTAACGCTACAGCTGATACAACCAGCAAGACTACTACAACAGACAGCAGTGATAACGTAAAAACAGGACAGACTTCATCTGATTCAGATACGACAACCCTAGATTTAACTCAAAATTCAGTTAAGTTGGGTCAAGGTGCTTCTAAAACAGCCACTAGTGATGCAGCTAAAACAGCTCCTGTTGATTTAACTGCTGCTCAAACTGCGGTATTGACCAGTCTACCAACTGGATCCACTTATAAGGTTGGCACAGATGGTACCTTAACGATAGCCTTGAACTCAGCTACTGACGAAACGACAATTACCTCGATCCAATCGAGACTGGTAACTGCCGGTTTTAAGTCGGTTAATTTAACGGTTTCAGCGGCAGGAGAAACTTGGCGGACGTATTCTACAAGTACGGTATCTGATGAACAAGCGCGTTCGGTTCAAACTGTTTTTTCAACTCCTGTAACAATGGGTGATATTGCACTGATGGGTGCTGCTGGAACTGGATCATATACGGATTTAACTACCAAGCAAGTTGTGACTAACGCGAGTGTTTCTCAATTGCAGAATTATTATAACGAACTTGAAACTGAGTATAGTTCCGGTTCGACTGATGCATTGAGGTTTAGTAACTTCTTGAAGCCAGTTAAAAATGACGCGACCACTTTCGGAACCTATATGAATTACTTATCGGAAATCTACTATTACTTTGATGGTGCTTCTGATAGTTATGTTAGCCAGTTGAATAAAGCTATTGACGGCATGTCACCTCAGCAAAAAGCTGCGATGGCCCAAACTGGTATGGACGATTCCGGAACAGGTGTCTTGCAATCCCTTGAACAGGATGTGCATGCTTTTTCATTAAAAAACATTTTACACTCAACGGATTATAAAAATCCGCAAGCTACTGCTGATGATTTAAAGGGGTCACTTGGTACCTTTAAATTGCCTGCAGGAATGAGTCAAGACTTTTATGACAGTGTTTTTAGTCAGTTTATCGATAGTATTTTTGCAACGTATATAGATGCGATTGTGCCTTCTGCTGAAAAATATGTGCTGAATCAGATAATGCCCGCTGTTAATACGATTTCTGATCTTAGTGGAGTGACTTCAACAACGGATACTGGGGTTCAGGGTGAAGTAGATGCTAACCTTTATCCGTTGGTACATTCATTAATGACGATTGATGGCTCTTATTCATTGACAACTATTTTGCCTCACCTAGAAGCAATGTATCAGAATGCAAAAAAAGCTTTGTCTGGCTTAGGTATTATGGAAGGTATTGCTGGCGTAAATGATACAGAAACGCTGGCAGAATACGTTGGGGCTGCAGCTCCCGGCTCAGTTAGTGATTGGAACGCTCAGACTGAAACTGGGAATATGAAAGCATTCAGTAACTTTTCTGCTTTTAATGATATTTATTATGCTTATTCAAAAGCACTTGTAAGTACGCTGTATGGTTCAGCTATGCTCGGGAAATATAAGGCGCTTTCAATTATGTACTCAGAAAATGCAGCTGATCCTGATGCTGCGTGGACAGCGCTTGGAATTACTGCAACTACGGCACCCAAGGACATTAAAGTTGCAAATCTAGATTCAACTATTGATACAACTAAAGAGACTCAGGTAGAGACATTCCAACAAGGTGCTTGGGATGTTTACCACTACATCAAGCCATTTTATGATGCTGCTCTAAAAGATTTAGCAACTGGAAAAGTAACAGGTGATACTCCGCAAGCAACAGAGGATGCTGTTTGGGATCGGGTCACTAATCCAGCTAAGGGTGGCCAAACACTTACAGATAGTGCTGGTCAAGCGCTTACTTTAACTCCTGATGCTAGCGTTGATACATCAGAAACTAACCCTCATGAGCAGGCAAACTATGTCAGCCCACAGTCTAAAGCATACTTCACGAGTTTTTATAATGCTGCAGTGAAGGCTAACGCACTGGCTTATTCAGAACAGCCTATATATCGGACAACATTAACGAACAGTGATGGCGATGTTATCAGTACGACTGATACAAATCTCAGCAAACCAATTACCACTAATGTTAGTGGTGCTGCTTTGACTGGCGTATATGGTGGCAGTATTGATACTTCCAATTTACCTGCAAGTTTGACATTTGATGGTAAGCCTATTTCTAAACCAGCAGATTTAAGTACGTATGCTGTTCCAGAAAATGGTGGGGTTATTAAGATTATTTATGGCTCCCAGAAAATTAAAGAGGGACAGACCCAGGCGGTTTCAGTTACAGCAACTAATGTACCTGCAGGTCAAACCTTTGACTATACCATTACTAATAGTGATGGTGCGACTGTTTCACAAGGAAGCAAAGTAGCGTATGGTACAGCTTCTGCTAATGGGTTGACTCTTGATTTAGGACAGACGTTAACAATTTCAAATTATGCAACTGGTACTGAGCAGCCAACAGTCACACCAGCAACGAGTTTGACATATGATAATGCGCTTCTTGATAGTGCGAATAATGGTAAGGCTGGCATAGTTGTTGCGTATACTAACAACCAGTCCAAGGATTCCTCCGCTTTAGCTTCAGATGCCGGTATCTTTAATGGTGTTTCTGATAAATTAACAAATGATCAATCTGACTTTGTTTCAGATTTAGTTAAAAGCAACTACGATTCAGCTGGCCTTTCCAGTGATATAGCTAATGTTCTTAGCGATGTTAACAATATGAATTCTGATTTGGGTACAGTTAGTTCTGATTTGAGTAATGAGAAGTCAGACGTTGGCTCAAATGGGACCTCTGATGAAGTTGCCAAGTTAACTAGTGATACGACTATATTCAATACGGATAGTGCTAATGCCTCTAATGGTCACAGCACCTATGTTAATGACGGGGTACTGAAGAGTGATGATGCCCAACTTAACAGTGATTTAAGCAATTTCACTCCTAACCAGAGCGATTTCACCTCGGATCAAACGAAGTTTATGAGCGACATTGCGGTTTCGGATACAACATCTGGGACGGTTTCGAATGATTTAAGTAATTTAAATAGTGACTTAGGTGGAGTGGGTACTAATGAAAGTACCGTAGTTAGTGATGTCGGCAAGGAAGAAAACGGTCTTGGATCAGCACTTACTGTTACTAATGCTGCACAGTTCACTAGTGATTATAATGCAGTCTATGTTCCCAACAATAATGATAAAAATGCATACGCTAGTGATCAAGCTATGGTTAAGTCGAACGCGTTGAGCAATGACCAGCGCGCGATCAACAGTGATCAGACGAAGGTCAACAGCGACTCGAATAAGTTCCAGAGTGATCAGAGCAACGTGGCTTCGGACTTAAGTGATAGCAATACCACCTCGGGCACCTTGACCAGCGATGAGAACAAGACGAGCAATGATCTGAGCAACTTCAGTGATGATAACAGTAAATTGACTTCGGATAATACGAAGGAAAAGAGTGATCTGGGTTCCAACGTAACTTCGGATCAGCAAACGGCTGTCAACAGCGACAGTACGCAGTTGAGCAATGATAATAGTAATTACCAGAGCGATTCCGGCGAGTACAGTGACGACGTCACGAGTGCCGCCAGTGCGAAGTCGAATGCGTTGAGCAATGACCAGCGCGCGATCAACAGTGATCAGACGAAGGTCAACAGCGACTCGAATAAGTTCCAGAGTGATCAGAGCAACGTGGCTTCGGACTTAAGTGATAGCAATACCACCTCGGGCACCTTGACCAGCGATGAGAACAAGACGAGCAATGATCTGAGCAACTTCAGTGATGATAACAGTAAATTGACTTCGGATAATACGAAGGAAAAGAGTGATCTGGGTTCCAACGTAACTTCGGATCAGCAAACGGCTGTCAACAGCGACAGTACGCAGTTGAGCAATGATAATAGTAATTACCAGAGCGATTCCGGCGAGTACAGTGACGACGTA
>NZ_BJDO01000001.1:0-60040 GCF_005405185.1 Secundilactobacillus hailunensis | reverse complement strand
TAACTTCGGATCAGCAAACGGCTGTCAACAGCGACAGTACGCAGTTGAGCAATGATAATAGTAATTACCAGAGCGATTCCGGCGAGTACAGTGACGACGTAACCAGTGCAGCCAATGTAGTTGGGACAACCTCAAACTCTAATGCCTTGAGTAACGGTCAAAGCAATAACACTAGCGACCAAGGCCAAGCAACGTCCGACGAGAATGGCTCATCTAATAGTCAAAGCAGTACCACTAGTGATCAAGGTCAAGCAACATCTGACGAGAATGGTTCATCTAATGGTCAAAGCAGTACCACCAGTCGTCAAGGTCAAGCGACATCGGCTGAAAATAGTAATTCATCCAATGCTCAAAACAATGTCACGACTGAAGCAGGAAAAGGCAAGGCAACTTCTGGAACGGTTTCGAGTGGTACGAATAATATCAGTCGTAGCAGTTCAAAGAATACTGGTAGCAATGTTACTGAAACTGGCTCAGTTAACTTGAGTGAAGGGGCTATGAACAGTTCTGTTAATACTCAAGCGGTTGGCAATGGTGAGATGAGTACTAATAATGAAAATGCATCAGTATCATTGCAAAATTCAGCCGTTCAAAACGGTAACAAAGCATCAAATGAACAGAAGGAGTTACCACAAACAAATGAAACTAACCAAAGTGGCGTCTTAGGTCTATTGGGTGTTGAACTCATGAGTTTGCTTGGATTATTCGGAATCAAGCGGAAGCGTCATGACGAAAAATAATTCTAAGAATACGATGTCATAGCAGTATAATTGAACTTGTATGTGGCTAACGCTACAAAAGCCTCAGACTAATTAATCTGAGGCTTTTGTTAGATATGGGAGGAATGTAACATGTATTTTTTCGTAAATACAGTTATGCGTGATAAAAAAACGGGGATCGAACATGCTCAGATCAAGCGGCTTAAACTCTTTAAAAAACATCATCGCGAGGCTAAGATCGTGGTTCGTGATTATGACCGTACTTTTCATCACTATCTGAAAAATGTTGGTTTGGATGATGCTGATATGATCAGTATGTTTGATTTTTTCCAAAAAGCGACCGATTTTAAAGCGCGTCCATTTCAGTTGAAAGATTTACCGGTTATCCATGGTCAAAAGATCATTACGAAGCGAACCAAAGAAGGCAGCATGAACGTCTATGTAGGCAAGCAGCTGGTTTCTAAAATTTACACTTTTGACTGGGATGATCAGCAAATCGATAAAGTAGCGTACTTTGACCAATTTGGTAATAATGTCTCTACTGACGTTTATGATTCTCGCGGGTTTAAGTCCATGAATGAGACCTTTTCTAATCAGCACCGGGTAATGCTAGAAACGATGTTTGATGTTAACGGACAGATGGTCTATAAGTCACACTACATGAAAAATCGTCTGGGAAACTTAGCTAACTCTGCGTTGAGACTGATCAATTATAAAGGTAATCCGGAAATTAACTTTGTTGGTTTGAAAAATTTTACCCGCTTTTTCATCGATGAATTAAATCGCTCATATGGCGAAAAGAACGTCTTCGTTGTTGACCGGAACTACGGCATCGATTGGCCAATGCAAAATATGCAGACAGAAGCGTTCAAGTTACTTCAACTGCATAACGTTCAGTCCAATACTAATAATCTTGAAACGGGACGGCTCAACTATAATTATGAGTATGGCCTGGATCATCAGGGTGAATGGAACGGTGTGATTGCGTTAGGTGAAACACAGCAGCACGATGTGGAGAAACGGTTTCCCAAGAGTAAGATCTATGCCATTGGTGGTGGCATTATTAATGATGAAGTCATTAATGGGCCTAAAATCCCGTATGAGAAACGAACGATGGATAAAGTCGTCGTGATCGCCCGTTTAACAAAGGATAAACACGTTGAAAAAGTGGTTAAAGCAGTTGCTAAAGCTAAGACCGAAATTCCGGATATTACGCTTGACGTTTATGGTGTTGGTCCGGAACACGATAATTTGGAAAAGTTGATAAAAAACCTCAATGTGGCTGATCGAATTAAGCTAAAGGGTTACATTAATAACTTGAATCCAATTTATGATCAAGCCATGGTTTCGGTCCTGTCCAGTGACGCGGAAGGATTGCCACTGTCATTGATTGAAGCACAATCCCACGGTATCCCATTAATTGCCCGAGACGTGATTTATGGTCCTAACGATATCATTACTAATGAACGGGACGGTTATTTAATTGCGCCGGATAATAAAGATATTGATAACATCGCTAATGCTCTGGTTCAGACGCTGGCGGATAAGGCACACTGGCAAAGTTTGTCAGACGCGGCCTATGAAGACCGAATGAGATTCTCAACTGACAGTATGTGGCGTAAATGGGATGCGTTAAATGATGACGTACTTCAATACTATGAGGAGGGTGAGAAATAATGTACTTCTTTATTGATCCCACAGTGGTGCAGAATAACTCTGGTGTCGAGCACGCTGCCTTTAATCGCCTTAAACTGTTCAAAAATCACGGGCAAGAAGCCAAACTGGTCACGCGAAATTATAATCGCTTTTTATACAAGTTTCTAAAGGATGAAGGGGTGCCAGCTGATCAGTCCGTTAGTATGTTTGACTTCTTTCAGCACACCATCGGTTATGAACGTAAGCCGTTTCGTACCGATGATTTAACAATCGATAACGCCTACGAGCTAGACCGTCAAAGCAAATACACCAAGGTTTACGACAATGATCGACTGGTCATGAAAATCGACTATATCCCGGGGACTTTCGAAGAAATCAATACCATCACTTATTTAGACCGCTTTGGTAACGCCGTTGAGACTGATTTTTACGATTGGCGTGGCTTTAAATCGATGCAGCAATATTACGATGTGAACGGCATTACGGTTAAGGAACAGATGCTTACGCCAACCGGTGACGTCGTTTATGAGTCTTACTACGCAAAGGATGCCAGTGGTAAACAGCGGAATTCATTGTTGAAATTAGTGAATTATCAAGGTGAAGACTATTACTTTAATAGCCTATTGGAACTATTTACGTTTTTCTTAGATGAGCTAAATAATTCCTATGGCGGCAATAATACCTTTATGTCTGATCGTAGAGTGAATGATGCAGACACCGGGTTATTGAGCATGAAGACAAAGTGTCGGAAAGTTGCAGTTATTCATAGCACTGTGTCCTTGGATGATGATAATCAAGTGGATGGAAAATTGAACCCAGCTTATGCCAATATTTTAGAAAACCATTCGCAGCAACTAGATGCCATCATTGTCTCTACGCAGCATCAGCGAAATGATTTAAGTCTACGATACCCTAATTTGGATAGTAAGCTGTATCAAGTACCAGTTGGTATGGTCGACGTTGACCAATTAAAGACCCCCAAGAAATTGAGCGAAAAGCCTAACCGGATCATTGCTGTTTCGAGAATCTCAGATGAGAAGCGACCACAAGATATTGTGCGTGCATTGAGTCTGGTCATCAAAAAAGTTCCTGATGCAACTCTTGAATTTAGGGGATACGTAAGTGGCGATACCGGCAGAAAAATTCTGAAATTGCTGGATGAGCTTAAATTAAAGGATAAAGTGATCCAACGGCCGTATACCACTGACAAAAAACGCCTTAATGGTACTTATGATGGTGGTAAGGTTGCTGTATTGGCAAGTACTTCTGAAGGCTTTGGTCAGACTATTTTAGAGGGCGAAGCTCATGGTATCCCTCAAGTTGCTTACGACATTAACTACGGACCAAATGAAATGATCGATCCAGGTAAGAATGGTTATCTCGTTCGAAGCGGTGACATTTCTGGGCTGGCTGATAAGATCGTGGCAGTACTCACGGATCCTAATATTGATCAAATGGCCGAAGCTGCAGTGAATAAAGCCAAGACTTTCAGTACTGAATCAATTTGGCAAAAATGGCAAGCAGCTCTTGGTGAGAATGTACCAAAACAGGTTTGATTATTAAGATTGTATGATACAAAAAGGGACTAATCCACTGGATTAGTCCCTTTTTGTGCTTTCAGCCAATTAATACTCAAAGTAACCGCGGAAACCACGCCAAACTTGATCGACTTGTTTATTTTGATTGCGATAGTACATGGCATTGCCAGTTAGCGGCCGTGAATCGGGCTGTTTCAAAATTTCCTTTAACGAACGGTGCCGAGTATCAGTGCCATCACCAAACAAGCGGTACTGCCAGTGACGCAGCCGGCCAGCACGATCCTGCCAGCCGTAGCGTAAACGGAACAACTGGTGTTGCTGAGGGTGAATCACTAAGACGTCCCAGGCACCCAGCGTCTTGCTGTTCAGGCGACTCGTTTTTCGTCGATCAGCAATGTCACTGGTGGTGGCGATCCAGTTGAGGCCGTCCTGGTGCGACCAGTCATCCACGTGGGTATGGCCGGACATCACGGCAATAATCTGCCGACGGTGTTGGACTAAGCTGTTGTAAACGCGGGCAAAGTCACCTTGCTGATTATTAGCAAACCAGTCGTAAGTCCAAAAGGGCCAGACAGCTTGTTTATCCGTGGCGGAGCGAATGGAATCATGGGTAAACACGATGACCTGTTCATCTGGGGCTAATTGATCCAACGTATTCGTGAACCAAGCAGCTTGCTGATGCGCGATGCGGGATCGGCTGTGGCGGATATTTTGCAAAATACCCGTCCAATGAATGCCATTCGGCCGGTCGTCATAATCACGGCTAAAATAGCCGTTAGCGGTTGAATCTCGAATATCAAAGGTATTGAGCATGATCAGGCTTACCTTCGTGCCAGGAACCCGGTATTTGCCGTAAAAGTTGTTCTGGTTTGCTAACCAGTCATTATGGTGTCGATTGCGCAGGTTATGAGCAAGCTGTTCAGTCATAACCTGTTCCGTCCGGTAACCGTTTAGATAGCGGGCGAAACCGGAATTGTCATCGTGGTTGCCCTGAGTGATGAAGGTCGGTACTTGACTTTGCTGCAATGCGGACACTGCGTCACCCGTATCGATGATCGTTCGACTAAGCGGTTGATTACCATCGACAAGGTCGCCGTTCATGACTAAGCCGTCAAACTGCTGTTCACGTGCCATGATGCTGATCAGTTGCAGATCACGTAATGATTGCTGGCTGTACGTTGACTGGTGTGAATCGTAGTGAGTGTCATTAATGAGGCCGATGACGATGTCTCCCGGCCGCCGTAATTGCTTGAGCTGTCGGGTGAGCTTAAGCAGATTTTTCCTTTCTAATGGAGTTGGCTTAAGGCTGACCGGTGTATCAGCCTGATCAAACGTCCAGGGTTCCCGTAGACGAGATACGCTTTTTGAGCCGGTTATTTCATATCCAAAGTAGTGTTCAAAATGGGGATATCTGCTCATAAAGGGGACGTAAGTCTGGCGGCCAGCGTGGGTGAGCTGTAACCAGCCGCGATGCTGATCAGCTAATTTACCCGTGTAGTTGACCACCGTATTCTGATTAAGGTGACCGATGATCGGTGCGTGCAGGTCAGGATGCTGATAGCAATCAATACCCCGCCGACTGAAACAAAATTGACCGTTCATTTTGAAAAAGGTGGGTCGCTCTCGCTGGGTTTTAAACGGCAGATTTAAGTTAGCATTGATTAGGACGCCATACTGTTTACCCGTTTGATGATCATAATAAGGTAAAAAGCCATGCTGAGTCTGCAGATAGGAGATTGACTGATTTTGTACGATTTTGCTATATACAATTAGGCTTCCTGTATGCAACAATTTACTGTCTTTTCGGATTGCTGACCACTCCGGTTTAGTTCGAAAAACAAGTGGTTCAGCAGTGATAAATTCATGGGTTTTAGACTGTGAGTCGACAACTGATAACTGCGGTTTAGGTTTAGCTGTTTTGGGGGAATTGGTGTTAACCCGCCAATTCGGATTGTCATCCTGGCCATATAAACCCTGATTATTGGTGGCCACACAAAGATAACCAGTATTAAGTATCAGCCAATAGCGACCGTCACTTTTTAGCTTGCCGCGATAGTGAACCGGTTGGTGTGCAGGAAACACTTGCTGACGCGGACTGATCCGATTTGGCTGCTTGCGGCTGACCAAGAAACGGTTAGGCGTGAAACTGCCTGATTGATGAATCATTTGGCCATCAACCAGATGGGCTGTAAAACGATTTTTTTGATGGGTCAATTTTGTCACCGCCATTTGTTTTAAATTCTTATGGTATAATTATGTTAATGATTATATAGATGCTTGATAAACACCTGTAAAGAAAAGGAGTTTTTTGAAATGCAGTCAACTTTAGCCTATACGATCCAGGGATTAGCACACCAATCGCCCGTGACCGCTTTTTGTATTGACCATCAGACAAGCTACGTTGCGCAAACGGTTAAGCAAGCTACGGTGATTACGGCGTGTCATTTAGATGATTCGACAGCTAGTGCTTCAGCTGATTTAAAGACGCAGATTACCCTGTCTAACTTGGTTAACGTGCATAGTTTAGCACTGATTACCAGCGCACCCAAATTAAGCTTGTTGCTGTGCGGTCAGCCAACTGATGCCAGTGGCCAGCTGAACGCCCCTGAGCTATGGCGTGTGAGTGTTGATACGGCTACTAAAGACCAGCAGCCAGAGATCTTTAAGATGACCCATTTAGAAAGTGCCAACATTACTGGTACAGCGCTGCCAGGTCCAGTTATTGGTGCGGTTTCAGCCTTATCCAGTGATCGTAGTGAACTGGCTGTCATGGTGTTAGATCGAGGCCAGCACTTGCAGGGGACGGTCTATAATATGGCGCAGATGAATCACTTACTCTGGCAGCTGACGGCTCATGGTCAAACGACCATTGAAGCGGGTGATCTAAAAATGATAGCCACGGTCTACCAATCCTTTAAGCCTAAAGTTAAGCAGCTGGCACCCGAAACGATCGGCAGTATTCAAAGTATTAGTTTTTCAAACGGCAGAGCGCTCTACGCAACTAAAAGTTATGGCGACGAACATGCCGTCAGCAAGGGCTTTTGGTTACTGAAAAACGGTTTTCATGATCAGCCAATCGACCAGTTACCGGAAAATACGGCGCTAACGGGTATCTCACTACTGGGTAAATACGTGTATTTCGTTCAGTCACAGCACCAAGCAAACGGGAACTACCTGAACACCATTCAGCGTGTTGAAAAAACGCTTTGGAAGTAAGAAGCATCTACTTAAATAGAGCCCGTGACATAAGTCGATATTGGTAAGTATTTCAACTGACTTCTTAACTGAAGATAGCAAGAAAGTGTCTATTTATTCAATACTTCAATATAGTCTAATCGCGTGCCAAAACTCAGATTCCGGCCATTTAACCCCAAAAATGCTTGTCCCGAAAAAGTTCGCCGGAACAAGCATTTTTGGGGTTAAATTCTGGAATCTACCGAGTTTTGTCACAGCTTCATTATTTTAGTTTAAGCTAATTTCAATGTTTTAGCGAGGTAGTCAGCCATTCCGTCCTGATCATTATTGAGGGCCGTTACATCGTCGGCAATGGCCTTTAATTTATCAGTGGCGTTACTCATAGCCACCCCTTGACCAGCATAAGCAATCATTTCGTTGTCGTTATGTTCGTCACCAAAGGCGATCACGTTTTGACGGTCGATCTGATAGTAATTAGCCAGACGTTCTAGGCCAACCGCTTTCTGGACACCCTTAGTGCCAATTTCGAGGACGCTGTTGGGACCGCCCCAAGGCGCCACATCGACGTCGTTACCGAAATGGGTTTCAATGTAGGCTTGCAGCTTTTTCTGCAGTGGCCGGTCAACCGCAATCGTCATACTGGTTGGGTTTTGGGTCAACGTAGTGGGACTCAACTGCTGATCGTGGGTTAACACAGTGGGGAAGAAGCCCACTTGAGTGGATGTCGTTTGGTGTGCTAAAAACAGGTGCTTACCTTCTGCAGCAATCATGTAGATGTTAAACTCTTGCTGATGTTTCAGTAGGTCAAAGACGATATTGCGATCAAAGGTATACTGGTATTCATACTGCCAGTGTTTATGCGGGACGTGACCCAAACTACCATTGAAGTTGATCATTGGGGATGTTAGCCCTAATTGGTCATAGTAGTTTTGCGAAAGTCGGTTCGGTCGGCCAGTGACAATACTGACAATGTGACCGGCTTTAATAGCTGCCCGAATGGTAGCGATTGTTTTTTGAGAGAGTTTAGCTTCATTGTTTAAGGTCGTGCCATCTAGGTCTAGTGCGATTAATTTTTGATTCAAGATTACACATCCGTTCTTGTTGATTAGTTTTTGCAGATTAATAAACCTAATTTACCACAATCAAGGGGACTAGGGCAAGAATGTCTCGCGTCATACTGACGGGTTCAAGGGTGATTTGAATTGACCATTAGGCTTTGAAAAGGTATACTTTTTTCAGTTAATTTTGCGTAATGAAAGGGATAGATTATGGAATTACCAGCAGCATTTAAAACTAAATATCAACACTTACTTGGTGATCAAGCGCCAGCCTTCTTTGCTAGCTTCGATCAATCAGAAAATAGCGGTTTTCGAATCAATCCTTTGCGGCCAACTCCGGCTGACCTTGATTTAACGGATCCGGTACCCTACACCAAATGGGGGTATTACGGTAAAGTCAGCGGCCACACGCTGGACCATCAATCCGGTGCCGTATACAGTCAGGAGCCCAGCGCAATGTTTGTGGGGGAAGTTGCCCATCCCAGTGAAGGCATGCGCGTGCTCGATCTGTGTGCGTCTCCCGGAGGCAAAACAACCCATCTCAGCAGCTTTTTGCAGCAGACGGGGTTACTAGTCAGCAACGAGATCATGCCGAAACGGGCAAAAGTACTGGCAGAAAATGCGGAACGCTTCGGGTTAAGTAACACCTTGGTGCTCAATGAAGACCCAGCGGCGATTGCGAAAGCCTTTCCCACTTTCTTCGACCAAGTTTTAGTGGATGCACCGTGTTCGGGTGAAGGGATGTTCCGAAAAGATCCAGATGCTGTTAGCTATTGGACCCCCGATTATCCGGCAACCTGTGCTAAACGGCAACGCGAAATTCTCACTGAAGCGGTGAAGGTCCTTAAGCCGGGCGGTGAACTGGTTTACTCGACGTGTACCTTTGCACCTGAAGAAGACGAGCAGATGATTTCTTGGCTGCTGGAAACTTACCCGCAGTTTGAAGTGGTGCCGATTCAAAAAACGGCCGGAATCATTGATGCCAAGCCAGAGTGGGGCAATGGTGATCCAGCTTTGAAGGGAGCTGCGCGACTGTTCCCGCATTTAATGCGTGGTGAAGGTCACTTTGTTGCCAAGCTGAAATTGAAGGAAGCCATTGGCAGAGTGACAAAGTACCATCAACAGCCCTCTAACGTTTCCCGTGACCAATCCAATTTATTTGAAGCATTTGCTGATCAATACTTAAACTTTAAGGTGGATTCGCATCGCTTAGTGGCATTTGGTGATCAACTGTACTTATTGCCGGCTGGTACACCGTCACTCAGGGGGTTAAAAGTCGTTCGGCCAGGGCTGCATTTGGGGACCCTTAAAAAGAACCGCTTTGAACCGAGCTACGCCATGGCGTTGGCATTACGCCCCGGTCAGTTTAAGTATGAAACCGAAATTTCAGAGGATGACTGGAAACAAGTCGTCCATGGTGACATTTTCACCAAAGCGGATTTACCCCTTAAAAAGGGCTGGGTCCGGCTGTTCTGTAACGAGCAGCCAGTGGCGTTTGGTAAGGCGGTTAATCAGACGGTTAAAAACTTCTTTCCTAAGGGATTAAGGTTTAACGTTCATTAAAGACTTAAGTAGGCAGCCTGATTTAAAGGGCTGCTTTTTTTATGAGAATGTTAAGCTGACAAAAGTTACTTTAACTTATATATCAATATCATAAAACCAACCCATAATAAAAAGGAATCGTAAACTTAAAGCTTACGATTTCTTTTTTATCCTAAAGTTATTCAAGTGAAATGAATCTTTGCCGGGCAAATGACTCTAGCTCCGGGGAAAAGACCATTGATTGCTTGCGTAGGTCCTTAACGGTTTGGCTGCCAGTCAGCAGCATCAGTTGTTTAAACCCTTGCAGCCAATGACGTAACCAATCTTCCGTGGTCGCGTAGTCAGTGGTGATCAAGTGGTGTAACACTTCACCTGCCATGCCAGCCGCGTCTGCTCCTAAAGCTAGGGCTTTAATGGCATCCAGCGGGGTTTTGATACCACCGCTGGCAAAGATCCACGGCCGTGTTGATAATTTGCGCATCTCAAGTAATGATTCGGTGGTGGTCAGCCCCCAGTTATCGAGGTAGGCCATCTCCTTTTCGGGGCGGCGAAAGTTTTCAATTTTAGCAAAACTGGTACCGCCACGGCCACTTAAATCAACGTTGTTAACGCCGATGCCCATTAATTTTTGCACCGTTTTAGCCGTCATGCCAAAGCCGACTTCCTTCACGATGACGGGCAGATCAAGTTTAGCAACGATGGCTGCCAGCTGATCTAACCAGTAAAATTCCCGGTCACCCTCCGGCATGATAATTTCTTGAGCGGCATTGATATGGATCTGCAGCGCATCGGCCGCAACCATTTCAACCACTGCCTGCGCATCAGCCACACTATGACCGGCACCGACGTTAGCAATCACCAGGCCATCAGGATTATATTGCCGCACTACGGAAAAGGTTGGGGCTAATTCCGGTTGTTTCAAAGCGACACTCTGAGAGCCCACAGCCATCGGCAGGTGAGTTGCGGCAGCTAACCGCGCAATTTGTGCGTTCAGCCGACCAGTCTGTTCACTGCCACCGGTCATGGCTTCAATCAGAATTGGGTAGGCTAGTTTATGACCCTCAAAGATGGTGCTAGTGTCCACGTCAGATAAGCCCAGTTCTGGGAGGCTCTGATGGAGGATCCGCACTTGATTAAAACTGCTGTCGGCAACCGGCTGGTGGAATTTTTCAGCTAACGACACGTGTTCATCCTTACGGTGGGACTGTTGCGAAGTCATTTTATCACTCCTTGACGTGATGCACGTTAAAACTTAAGGGAATAATCTGGTTGGCGGCCCATTTTTCAATTAACTGGTTTAACTTTTTATGTGAGTCAATGATTGCAATGCCGCAATCACCGCCACCGGCACCGGAAGTTTTGGCAATGCCGCCAAATTCTTCAGCAATGTCACACAGTTTCGTTAGTAGTGGTGTCTCAATGTGGGCGTGGGTAAATTGATCCAGTTCGTTCAGTAATTTGCGATTAATCGCAATTTCAGTCTGAATGGCGTGCAGGTCCTGGTTGCGAAAACCGGCAATCATTCGTTTCAAACAGGCCTGACTGTGATTGAGAAAATCCTGGTAGGCTTGCTGGCGCTTGGCTTTATTAAGTGCGACCCGGTCCACTAAATGAGAAGTGGAGGCCGGCGAACCCGTCCAGCCAACGAGTAGCTTTAAGCTCTTCGGTGGCGTCAGTAACTCAATGTCGAGCCCTGGCCAATCCATGTCCAGCAATTCAGCAAAATTATAGCTCTTTTCGGCTAATTTTAACCAGTCGCGGTCAAATGAACGGTAGGCGATCCAGCCACCATAGACGCTGGCAGCAATATCCCCTAAAGAACCGTTGCCCTGTACGTGGAAGTGGGCAATAGCAGCCAGTTTAAATAATTTATCATGGTCAACTGGCAGGGCGTAAAATTCACAGAGTGCTTTGATCGTAGCCACAGTCACGGCGGCTGAAGAACCTAAGCCGTATTTCCGGCCATCCTTACTATCCAGGTCGCTTTCTACGGTTAAGTGGTAAATACCTAAGTCCTTTCCCACTGTTTTGGCGTAATCTTCAGTTACTTTAATAGCTGATAAGATATAGTGGAAGGGGTTATCACGGTTGTCAAAAACCATTTTACCCTCTTCACGACGCCAATAAATGGAATTCTCCTGATATTGGCTGGAAACAATACTGCCAATTTGATCAGCTGATTGAATCGTCACCGTTACAAATTGATCCAGAGCAACGATGATCGCGGGGAAACCAGTCTCAACGACGGCGTATTCACCCGCAATATAAAGTTTGCCTGGGGCTTTCACAGAAATCAAAACATCATGTCCTTTCACTAGCAGGCTAAAGGTACTCACTGCTAATTGATAAATTAAATCATTAATTACTTTAAATTTTTAATCTGAAATTGAAATACCCGCACCGGGTCGGGTAACGAGCACGTGATCCTGACCAAATGCTGTTTGAAAATGCTGAGCAATGTGCTTGGCATCGTTGCCGTGGCAAATGATTTTGACGTTGGGACCAGCATCCATTGTAAAGTAACACGGTATTCCTCGCAAACGAAGGTCGGTGACCATCTTCATCGCCTTCAGTGAATCCGCGTTAAAGTATGTAAAGGTTGGATCAGAACTTAGGGTCAAAGCGTGCATACGCATGGCGTTTTGTTCGGACGTATGTCCAAGTAAGTCAAAATTCTGCGTTTCAATGGCGGTCTTCATCGTCTTAAAATCAGCCTGACTGGCAGTGACCCAAGCCGGATAAAAGGGGCTGGTTTCAACGGCGCGTTTCATTCCGACTCGGCTGGAGATTTTCTTTTGCTTGGCGGTCAAAACTAAGGCCACCACTGCAATATCCCAAGTTGGCTGTTCATCGATGGGATAGGCGTAGGAAGTGGCATCGTCATGACCCTGCTGCCAGGCGACAAAGCCCCCGAAAATGGAGCGGGTAGCTGAACCGGAGCCGCGCCGTGCAAGCCGAGACAAATCTCGGCGGTTTAAGTTAAGTCCAGCTGCGCGACTGGCAGCTCCTGCCAAAGCAGCAAACCCAGAGGCTGAAGATGCTAATCCAGCAGCGGTCGGTACGAAATTTTGCGTAGTCACTTTTGCCCGATAATCGATGTGGGCTAAAGCGCGGACCTGATCTAAAAAGGTTCGCACTCTGTGACTATCAGTAGTGGATAAAATCTGATCATCAAACACGACTTCATCTGCCGCTAAATTCGGATCAAATTGCACCGCTGTTTGGGTGTAAAATTCATCCAGTGTGATCGATAAGCTATCATTTTGCGGAATGATCAGCTGTTCGTCTAATTTTCCCCAGTACTTTACTAAAGCGATGTTGGTATGGGCTTTAGCGGTAATGGGGTGATCTGTGATTGCCATTATTTGGTTTCCTCACTTTTTAAGGGCTGAACCCAAGATTGGGCCACACCGTGATTGGCTAAGGCTAAACGAATCTTGGTGGCGGTGGCCTCGTTTTCTGCCAGGCAGATCATGCAGCCACCCATGCCGCCGCCAGTTAATTTGGCGCCCAGCGCACCATTTTGCTTAGCGACCGTAATCATTTCGTCTAACCGCGGATGACTAACGCCAAGCTGGGTTAATTGAATCTGAGCGAGATCAAAAATCGTGCCCAATTCGGTTAGTCGGTCAGTCGCCAGTGCGTTCTTAGCGGCGTACGTTAATTGACCAAGATCTTTGATCGCATGATTAGCGGACTGCGGGTCAGCGGTTCGTAATTGGGCCACGGCCTTCACGGCTAAGCCGGTTTGACCATGAACCCCGCTGTCTGCAATGATTAAATAGCCGTGCAGGTGAAAGGGCAGGGTGACCGGCTGCGTGCCAGTTACGAACCAGATCGGATTGCTGGCGCTGGCCGTTGCGACATCGATGCCGCTGGGATTACCGTGGATAATTTTTTCTGAAATATTGGCATCTGCTAATAATTGAGCGTGGGAGAGTGGCCGTTTGAAAAAACGGTACAGGGCGCGGATGATAGCCACTGCGGTAGCGGCTGATGAACCCATGCCGCGTTCAGCCGGTAAATGGCTGTTAATGGTGAGGTCAAAACCGACATTTTGAGTTTCAAACCGCGCTAATAGGTCATCAATTAATTCATTGATACCGTGTAATTGTGCAGGAGCTGACTGCCGGTTGCCCGTGTAATAGCGGCTGATCAGCTGCTGCACACCATCTGGGCGCAGAGCTAAAGTGACGGTTTCACGCACGGCAGGTAAGGGCAGTGCAATTGCAGGCTGCTGATAAACCACACTGTGTTCACCAATTAATATGATTTTTGCGTGACTGTTGCCACTGACCGGTGTCTCCACTGTAACTGCTCCCCTCAAATAGTTAATCTTAGTTTTAAAGTTAAATTAGTCTTGTTTTGAATGCTTAGAAACACATGGTATCATACGACAAATAGCCCGTGGTTACAAGATAGCGTGGCGTGTAGCGCTCGAAATACGCTAAATTTAATGCTTTGTTAAGAATGGTTTGACGGATTAACTTGGAGTTATCAGTGACCAGCTACCATTAATCAGCTATTATATAGGAAAAGTCGACAAACCTTGAAAAAGCGGTTGTTTGACGGTTAAAACGGGTCATCTGTCAACGTCTGCTTCCGCCTAGGAACCAAGTGTAGTATGATAAACAAAGAAAGCTAATAGAGAATTTGGTGAAATTAATGGATGCAAATACAATTTATGCCGTCGTTGATATTGAAACGACCGGTACTAACGTTGCTGAAGGCAACCGAATGATTCAATTTGGGTGCGTCCTCGTGCAAAATGGCAAAATTATTAACCATTTCAATACGGACGTTAATCCCCAAACTTCAATTCCGCAGTCGATTCAGGCTTTGACCGGGATCTCAGAAGCGCAGGTCAAGCGGGCACCACTGTTTGATGACGTTGCTGGGACGATTTTTAGTCTGCTGTCTGACACGGTTTTTGTGGCACATAATGTCAATTTTGACTTTCCGTTCGTTAACGCTGAGCTGGAACGGGTCGGGTATCCGCGACTTGATATTCAAGCCATTGATACGGTGACGCTGAGTCAGGTTTTAATGCCGACTGTGCCGAGTTATCGCCTGCATGATTTAACCCAGTACTTAAATATCGTTCATGATCACCCGCATACGGCTAACGATGATGCGTTAGTGACCGGTGAACTGTTGATCGTATTGTTTAAGCGGATGCTGGAATTGCCAATCGTGACGCTGCAGCAAATCGTCGCGGAGGATGCTGAATTACCGCAGGATACTGGTGAAGTATTTAAGTGGGGGTTAGCGGAAGTTCGCAAACACCCTCGCAGTTTACCAGATTATTTGTACGTGTCACACGGGATTGCCCTGCGTAAGACACCGGTGATCACGGCGACTGATGACCGTGAATACACGTATCCACGGACCAAAAAAAATAAGTTAAAACGGTTTCCCGAACACTTTGAGTGGCGCGCTGATCAAGCCAAGATGATGAACCTAATTTACCGGCAGTACACGGATGCGCAAACGGCAAATCAGCCGTTGATCGTTGAAGCGCCGACTGGTACTGGGAAAACGCTGGGCTATGCATTGCCAATGGCGTATCTCGCCCAAAAATTTGATAAGCAGGTGGTCATCGCTACCGATACGGTGCTGCTGCAAAATCAACTGATCAATCAGACCATGCCATTATTGGAACGGATGCTGCCCTTTGAGACCCACGCGGAAGTGGTTAAGGGCAACGCCCATTATCTGGACTTGTCACGGTTTAAGATCTCGTTGAGTCAAACCGACCATTCGAAGCAGACGCAATTAATTAAACTCAGACTGTTAGTCTGGTTAACCCAGACCGCCACTGGGGACCTCGATGAACTGCATTTTAAAAATGAACCGCCATACCTAGATAGTGTTTACCATCATGGGATGGCCGACTTAACGGATACGGATCCCTTTTACGAAGATGATTTTCTCCGTCGGCTGTATCAGCGGTTGAAGTACACGCGTTTTATTATCGTG
Organism: Secundilactobacillus hailunensis; assembly: GCF_005405185.1. Classification (GTDB taxonomy): domain Bacteria; phylum Bacillota; class Bacilli; order Lactobacillales; family Lactobacillaceae; genus Secundilactobacillus; species Secundilactobacillus hailunensis. Next base: position 44,353 of record NZ_BJDO01000001.1, on the reverse strand, counting down.
AATCACGCGTTTTTAATTCAGCATGCTGATCTGCTAGGCGATAATTTTCACCAGCCGTATTTGGTTGTGGATGAAGCCCAGCACCTGGCGGATTACGCGTTAAAGACTCAGCGGCAAAAGTTCGATTTTCAAGTGTCACTTTCGACCAGCCGGCGATTAATGGAGTTGTTGGACCCGGAAAACGAGTACGGGCTGACGGCTGCCACTGACGGGTTAACGTTAAATGATGATCTGAATACCTTTTACCGCTGGTTGATTGAATTTAGTCGCCAGCTGCGCGCTTTAAGCGATTATTTAACCAATCACTTCAAAGCCCAGTTTGGCGGTAAGTTTACCAAGCCGTACAAGGAAATTGTGATTTCTGAGGATGACTGGGTCGGCTTTCTCACCCAGCGTGAAGGTTTATTTGAACAATTAGACATTTTAGTGGGTAAGTTCCAAGACCGGTTAGCTAAGATCACCGATTCCTTTTACAAACAGTCTAACCGCTGGCTGAAGAGCGATGAAGAACTGTTTTTACGCTTTAGTCATGCGGTCAATGCCATCACGGATGCCTGGGACACGCTGTCGGCAATTCGGCAAGCCCCTAAGCATGAAGAAGCTGGTACGGGCAGCTACCTCTACTGGTTGACGATCAGTAATGATCTGAGTCATATTATGGTGGCGTCTAACCTGATGACCGTGGAAGGCTTTTTATCACAGCAGATCTACTCGCATTTTCAAGCACCAATGTTTACGGGTGCGACGCTCTTTTCTTCCAACCGTTCACAGTATCTGTATGATCAGTTAGACCTTGATCGGGGTGCCGTGAAGATGCGCCGGCTGAAATCAGACTTTGATTTTGCGACCCAAGCGAAAATGTACATTAGTAACGACGCACCTGACATTAAAGACGAGGATGCTTACAATCAGTACGTTTCACAAACGCTGATTCAAACATTGTCGCGGGTCAACCGACCGACGCTAGTCCTGTTTAATTCCTTAGCAGCTATCGAAGCCGTCTATGAGCGGCTAACGGATGCAATTCACCCTAGGCAGCGGCTGATTTTAGCGCAGGGGATCTCGGGGTCTAAGGAAAAACTCATCAAGCGGTTTATGGATGAAGACAACGCCGTTTTACTGGGGGCAGCTAGTTTTTGGGAGGGTATTGACCTGCCACAGGATAAACTGCAGCTGCTAGTCATTGCCCGCTTGCCGTTTGATTCACCGGATCAGTTAGAAACGAAAGTTCAGTACGACCGGATGAAAGCTAAGGGCAAAAATCCGTTTTACAATCTTTCGCTGCCTAAAGCGACGCTGCGACTGCGTCAGGGCGTGGGCCGGCTGATTCGAACACGGCAAGACTACGGTGCGGTGATCGTCTTAGATAGTCGGTTAGTTTCGCGACATTATGGGCAGACCATTTTGAAAACTTTGCCGGCTAGTCTACCGACGATGACCGGGACGGTGTCGCAATTACTTAGCGATATGACTAAATTTTTTAAAAAACACAAAAGTATCAGCCACGACAGCTGAGATTTTGATATAATTGTTCGCAGTGATAACTGAAAGAAGGCGCATCAAAGAACATGAGAAGGGAACATGCGAGCCGAAAACGGTTTGGCAGTCGGCTTATGCTGACGGTACTTGGCATCATCATCGTTTTAATATTAGTTGGTTTTGTGGGGATTCATCATGCTACTTCTCCAGTGACTAAAGCTAAAGCGCAGTCCGTTTCGATTGCCAGAAAATATGCTGGTTTAAAAACGACTGACGGCTTTTACTGGACTAATTTAGACGAGACCTACTACACCGTTGCTGGTAAAAATAATCAGAATCAGTCAGTATATATTATTGTTCCCCAAAAGGGTGGCAACGTTAGGGTTCTGCAGCAAAGTAACGGCTTATCACGGAATCAAGCGTTAAGCCGCGTTTGGTCAAAACATCATCCTAAGAAGGTACTCTCGGCGTCACTAAGTGTCTTTAACGGCCATACAGCATGGGTCGTTAGTTATATGAATCAAAAGGGTCAATTATGTTATGAAACGTTAGACTTTAAATCGGGTAAATTATTACAGTCTATCGAAAACATCTAGTTATTCAAGGAGGCCATTCTTTTGAAGATTTCGCAGCGTGCACAACAGCTTCAGCCATCTGCTACCATGAAAGTTTCTGCTCAGGCAAAGCAAATGATTGCTGACGGTATTGATGTGATTAACCTTGGCATTGGTGAACCGGATTTTGAAACGCCTAAAAATATTGAACAGGCAGCAATTGATGCTATCAAATCGGGAAAAACCAGCTTTTACACCCCGGCTGCCGGTATCTTACCACTACGGACTGCTGTGGCGGATAAAACGGCTAGTGACTACGGTCTAACTGACTTATCAGCTCAGAACGTTGCCATTACGACTGGTGCCAAAATGGCTCTGTACAGCACGTTTCAAACGATTCTGGATCCGGGCGACGAAGTCTTATTGCCAGAACCATACTGGGTCAGTTATGCTGAACAGATCAAACTCGCTGGCGGGGTACCGGTTTCAGTGCCAGTTGGGGCCAGCTTTAAAGTTACCCCAGCTGATCTAGCGGCGAAATTAACCAATAAAACGGTGGCCTTTGTGCTGAACAGTCCTGAAAATCCGACTGGTGTTATCTACGATCAGCAGGAGTTGGCGGCCTTGAATGACTGGACGAAAGATCACGATATTATGGTGGTCACGGATGATATTTACGGTCAGCTGGTTTATAACGGTGCGAGCTTCACTTCGATCGCGCAATTGGCTGATCAGTTAGATCCGCGGATCATTATTATTTCTGGTGGCAGCAAGACCTATTCTATGACTGGCTGGCGGATGGGTTACGTTGTGGCCGATGAGCAGCTGATCAGTAAGATCTCAGCTTTTCTGTCCCACGCGACCGGTAACCCGACTGCTGTCAGTCAATACGCATTATTAGAGGCTTTTACCGGGAATCAAGATCAAGTTGAAGTGATGCGCAAAGCGTTTGAAGACCGCTTAAACACGATCTATCCGCTGTTAACAGCGATTCCCGGATTCGACTTGCAAGTTAAACCGCAGGGTGCCTTCTATCTTTTCCCAGACGTGAGTGGTGCTTTGAAGATCTCAGATATCGCCACGACTGGTGAATTTGTTAGCCGTTTATTATCTGAAGCCCACGTGGCTTTAGTAGACGGTTCTGCATTCGGTGTTAAAAACCACGTTCGTATCAGCTATGCAACTGATCTGGACGCATTAAAAACAGCTATGGCTAGAATTAACCAGTTCATGGTACAATTTAAAGACTAATTATTTATTGGGGGTTACATTGTGCAACAGATTAACATCATCAACGCCAAAGACCATGTTGACGAAAAAGTCAAAATTGGTGTTTGGCTGACTAACAAACGTTCCAGTGGGAAAATCGCTTTTCTGCAGTTACGGGACGGTACCGCCTTTTTCCAAGGTGTTGTGTTAAAAAACAACGTTTCAGAGGAAGTCTTTGAAACTGCTAAAGAACTTCGGCAAGAAACCAGTATGTGGATCACCGGTGTGATTCATGAAGACAGTCGGTCTAAATTTGGCTACGAAATTGCAGTGGAAACTATCGAAGTCGTTGGCGAAAGTGAAGACTATCCGATCACACCTAAGGAACACGGGATCGACTTTTTACTGGATCACCGTCATTTATGGTTACGGTCATCACGGCCGCACGCCACGATGGTCATTCGTAACGAAGTGATCCGGGCAACCTATGAATTCTTCAACAAGGAAGGGTTCACTAAAATTGATGCCCCGATCCTGACTGGCAGTGCGCCTGAAGGAACTACTGATCTGTTCCATACGGAATATTTCGATCGTGATGCTTATTTGTCACAATCTGGTCAGCTCTACGAAGAAGCTGGTGCCATGGCTTTTGATAAAGTCTTTTCATTTGGACCAACTTTCCGTGCTGAAAAATCCAAGACCCGTCGTCACTTGATCGAATTTTGGATGATCGAACCAGAAATGGCCTTCATGCACCAAGAACAAAGCTTAGAGGTTCAGGAACAATACATCGCTTTCTTGGTTCAAAACGTGATCGATCACTGTAAAGATGCATTGGATACACTGGGTCGTGATGTTGAAACACTCAAGCGTTATACTCAGCTACCTTATCCCCGAATCAGTTATGATGAAGCCGTTGAAATGCTGAAGGAAAATGATTTTGATGTTGACTGGGGCGTTGACTTCGGTTCACCAGCAGAAACCTTCTTGGCGGATCACTTTAGCCAACCCGTCTTTGTTTTGAACTATCCGAAATCAATCAAACCATTTTACATGAAGCCGCATCCAACTCGTAAAGATGTTGTGATTTGTGCTGACTTATTAGCACCAGAAGGCTATGGCGAAATTATCGGTGGCTCTGAACGGGCAACGGATTACAATTACTTGTATGATCAAATTATCAAGGCAGGTCTTGATCCCAAGGAATATGGCTGGTACTTAGATCTTCGTAAGTACGGCAGCGTTCCTCATTCAGGCTTTGGTTTAGGCCTTGAACGTGCACTTACTTGGATCACAGGTGAAGACCACGTCCGGGAGACCATTCCATTTCCACGTTTATTGAACCGGATCTACCCGTAGGCCATAGACAACTATTTTTGATGCAGAAACTTCTCCAATGCCTAATTTTTAGTGCAATGGGGGAGTTTCTTCACGTTTAGAACAATTTTAAATGATTGGAGGAGTTCGCATGGATGCATTTGCGAAAGCGTTACTTAAATCGGGCGATACCAGCCTTTCAACCTTGTTGCTGGAACATTATCGCGAACTAGGCATGAGCAATACTGAATTCCTGATTTATTTGCAGATCAAAAGCTATAACGATCGGGGCATTAGTTTTCCGCAGACTGAAACGATTGCGAAGGCAGTCGGACTGACTGATAACCAAATTTTCCAAGAGCTACACACGATGATCGGTAAGCGGTTGATGCAGATCGACACGGTGCAGCAGCCAGGTCAATTGGCGCGTGATTCGTATGATTTTACCTTACTGTACGAAAAGTTAGCCCAGTACGTTAAAAAAGCCGAAACCAAAGCAGTGACCAGTCAAGTTGAAAATAATCGCGAAACGATTTTTAACCAGATTGAAACCGAGTTTGGTCGGCCACTTTCCCCAATTGAATTGGAGATGATTTCTCAATGGCTGGACGAAGATCATTATCAAGTTGAGATCATTCGCTTAGCGTTGAAAGAGGCAGTCTTAAACCAAGTTTACAGTTTGAAGTACATGGATCGAATCCTGCTGAACTGGCAAAAAAGGCACCTGACGACGCCTGAACAGATTCAGCATGAACGACAGCATCGTCAAGCACAGACGTCTACAAGCTCAAATAAAGCGAATAAGGGTGCTAAAAAGAAGGGACTGCCAGATATTCCCATGTTTAAGATTGGGGAGCGGCCACAAAAATAAAAGCCTGAGAAATAGGCTAGATGCATTTAAGATGGAAATGGGAAAGACCAGTTCATTTACGAATTGATCTTTTTTAATTAAATAAATTAATAATAAGTTACTTTAACTTATTATTAAAAAACAAACCCAAAACCACCAACAAACATTAAAATAGACAATTTCTTCCATCTGATTTATATTTAAGAACTTATAAACTTATATTTCCTCACTGTTTGAAAATAAAGGTGGTAAAGGATATGAAACTATTTCAGAACTATTCGCCCAGTGAACTAAAGGGTTTTCTTGAAGAAGTTTTTAAAATGTTGAATAGGGAGGTCAGCATCACTCATGAAGCGGGCGATGCTGACAGTCTTAGCTTAACCAACATCACCATTGGTATGCCTGATAGCGATGCCCTACATTTCTTTATTAGGTGTAACGAAAATACTAAACTCACTGGTGAAGCAATCATTTCAGAAGTTGCCAAAATTATGGCGAGTTATTTAAATACACCGATCAACGATCCCTTTGAGATGAAAGTCATGTATAGTGCCAATCTTAAATTCGTATACGACCCGACTATTGATGCTAATATTGATCATCCAGCTGTTCACATACCGCTTGTATCGGTAGTCGGGGACATTGTTGATCAAAAGGATGCCAAGTATTTGAAACAAGAAGCCGAACGAATTAGACAATTTGTTAATGCTAATAATCAGCTTTAATAGCGTTACTGGTAACAATTTTGAATTTTAATATTATCTCGAAAACTAAAAGGGTTCTGGCATTAACCAATTTTCATTGATTAATACCAGAACCCTCTTAGTTTATTGCTTGTTTATTGAGCAGCTCTAGGCGCTGATGTGCTTGACCTACCAGAACTCGCGTTAGAATTAGCAGTAGTGCTATTGCTATTGTTACTATTATTGTTGCCGGTTCGAGAACTGCCAGCGGAAGCAGAATTAGTATTCTGAGCATTATTATTGCTATTTCCGCCGCCATTTCCGTTCCCATTACCATTTCCGCCATTACCACCGGTTGGACGCTGCTCAGTGGACGTGCCGGACCGTTCACTGGAAGAGGTCGGTCTGGACGTAGTATTGGTATTGGCTTGGTTATTACCAGTGGTATCGTTGGTATTTGTGCTGCTGCTATTACTATCATTAGTTGGTGTCGAAGCATCACCAGGATATCCCGCAACGTAATACTCAGTTGAATTACCCCGTTTTGTTGAAACAACATCCGATGGGGCAGTCCAGTCCGTATTACTTGCGTTTTGTTGCGCGTAACTCATTTCGGAACGATAGATTTCCTGCGCAATCCTAGTTTGAGCCTCAGGAATATAGTGGCCAGTCTGGAATTGCTTATCATAGCCAGTCCAGATTGAGAGTGAGTAATTCTTGGTGTAACCGGTGAACCAAGAATCCATCGCTGCATCAGCAGGAACTTGCGATGCAAAATCATCTGGATAAGCAGTGGTACCAGTTTTACCGGCTTGGTACAGGCCAGAGATGTTGGCTGCGGTACCAGAACCGTCTGAGCTGGACATCACGCCCTTCAGCATATCGGTAATCATAAACGCAGTTGCCGGCGACATTGCCCGAGTACCCTTAGAACCATAGGAATGTGATTTGCCATCAGCGGTAACCACACGGTTAAGCAAATGTGGCTTGTAATAAGTACCGCCATTAGCGAAAGCTGCATAAGCAGCTGCTTCTTGCTCCGTGGAAATATAAAGTCCAATCCCGTTTTGAAGCGTCAATTTATTATTGAACGTCATACCAAGGTTACCTAAGAAATCAGTAGCACGGTTAATACCAACAGCATCCAACGTTCTCACCGCTGGAATGTTACGTGATTCAACCAGTGCTTTACGCATGGTGATCGTACCTTCATGTTTATTATCAAAGTCATTTAACTGGCGGTTAGAACCCGGATAGTAGTACTGCGTATCTTGAACGGGCTGATACGTTGGGTACTTCAGGTACTGAATTGCTGGCCCATAATCGGCTAACGGCTTAGCTGTTGACCCACTGGAACGGTCAGTTTGAACCGCGCGATTAAGTCCAAAGGTCACCTTACCGGTCTTACGACCACCCAGCATAGCGACAACTTTACCGTTATGCGGATTGACCATCGTGGCACCAACTTGGAACTTGTTGCTTGGATAAGCCACGTAATTATTACTATTAGCGATGTTATAAAGGTGCTTTTGGGCTGACATATCAAGGTTAGTGTAAACCCGCAGTCCATCGGTATTAGTGTTATAGCCATCACTTCTCAGTTCGGCATAAACTTGTTTGAGGTAAGCATCGATATATTTTTGATTGGTCAAATTAACCGTACTTACTGGGTGCGTTGTGGCTAACCCAGCTTGGACACTCGTGGCCTTAGCAGTGGCTGCTTGACCAGCCGTAATTTGCTTATTAGCAACCATCGCGGTCAACACTTGATCACGCCGATACTTCGCATATTGAGGGTGATGAATTGGATCATAGTTAGTGGGGCTTTGCGGCATCCCAGCTAACATGGCCAATTGCGGTAAATTCAGTTTGGACAATGATTTACCATAGTAGTAATGAGCTGCAGTCTGCATCCCATAAACGCCATTACCCATGTAAACTTTATTAATGTAGAATTCCAAAATTTGCTGTTTACTATATTTTTGATCAACTTTGATTGCCAACCAGGCTTCTTGCGATTTACGTTTCAAAGTTTGATCAGACTGAGCGGTTGAAAAGACTGACAGCTTAACGAGTTGCTGCGTCAGCGTACTGCCACCTTGGAGTCCCAGTGAAGAACCGGTGACGTTATGCATCGCTGCACTCATGATTCGGACGGGATCGACACCATGGTTTTTATAGAAGCGTCGATCTTCAATGGAAACAACGGCTGCTTTTAACTGTGAAGGAATGTTTTTCGATTTAACATAATCACGGTTTTGAGCACCTAACCTGGAAATGACGTTGTTATTAGCATCATATACCTTGGTAGAGGTGTCGCTCTTTAGCGACGACTGTGAAATATTTGGTGCACCCTGTGCATAGTAGAAAAACACAGCGGCACCTACTAGGATGGCAGCTAAGAAAAGGCCAATTACCCATTTAATTATTCGCCGTATATAGTGATGACCGTTATTAGAACCACGCTTTTGGTTTTTTCGCAGTTCTGCACGGGTCGGTTGTGGATCGGATTGATTGCTTGACATAAATAGACTCCTTTGATTAAGGCGTTAGATGAGTTGATCAACCGCATCAAGATAAGCGATGGTGGGGTTGAGTGAATATTTAATTGGAATGGCTTGGGTTTGAAATGCAGTGAACGGAATTGATTTTCGGCCCCCCGCATGATTACGCGCATCCCAATAGTTGATTAAATCAGTTGCCTTCAACAAATATAATTGATCAAACGCGACAAATTTAATTAAACCAAAACAAATTCCGCCTTGTTTTAAACAACTACGCATATGTTCAACTTGATGCTGATGAAAATTATCCAGTGGAAAACGCGTTTTTTCCTTGGTTTCTTTAGCATCAAAATCGATATACCGGCCACGATAAATTCCGTTATAATCAGTAGTGGAGGCTTGCCGAAAATAGGCTTCCCGAATCACTGCAGCACTCCGTTTGGGATAATCGACCTTGACGATTTGAATAGGAGTCGGCTTTTTATGAATAACTGCAATATCGTGGGCAAGATAATATTGATTGCTTTCGTTTATTTCCTGTTCTAACGTCATGCCGCGGTCCCCGTGTTTGACTAAGGCAGATTCTGTATGCTTAGACCGATTGACCGGTTGCGGTCGGTATTGTGTCCCGTTAGGATAATGGATTGTCACTGGCTGGATCATCTCTTTCCTATTGTAAAATATTGAAAAAAAGTGCCTACCCAGTTAGGGTTATTATACCAAGTTGGCTAGTGAATAAAAACTGGAATATGAAACTATTAAGTTAAGTATGATGTAAGAAAATCAACTCCAGTATCATACTCATGGTTGAAATGATACCACAAAAGGAGATTTAGAGGTATGCAACGTGTGTGGATAACAGGTTATCGCGCCTATGAATTAGGTGTTTTTTCTGAGAAGGAACCCAAGTTTTTAGTTTTGCAATACGCCTTGAAACGGCTCATGACACAAGCCGTTGAAGACGGCACGAACTGGCTGATCACGGGCGGTCAAATGGGAATCGAGCAGTGGGCCGCCCAGGTTGGTGTGGCGTTAAAAAAAGATTATCCGGAACTTCAGGTTGCCATGATGACACCTTTTACTCACTTTGGTAATAATTGGAAACCAGATAATCAAGCTAAGCTAGCCACGTTGATCTCACAGGTTGATTTTCATGCCAGTGTCAGCAACCACGATTATTCGTCACCGCAACAATTAAGAAATTATCAAGAATTCATGCTGACACATACCGATGGCGCAATCTTAGTATACGATGTAGACAACGAAGGCAAATCGAGGTACGATTATAATGCAATTGTGAAATGGCAAGATGAGCATGATTATCCGCTGCAACTCGTTGATTTCGATCAATTACAAGAATTCTCGTACGAATTTGCAGAAAATTCAAAAGAAAATTCAAAAAAGGGTTTCAATTTAAACTAAAATTTGATAACATCTTAAATGTTGGTGTTGAATAAATGATGAGGTGTATTTAAATGGCAACCATTAATTATAATCCAAAAGACATCCTTCAAAAAGAGTTCCGTCAGAAGATGCGGGGTTACGATCCTGCCGATGTTGACAGCTTTTTAGATAATGTGATCAAGGACTATGAAGCATTTACGAAGGAAAGTCAGCACCTTCAAGACGAGAACGAACGTCTGCGTGCAAAAGTTGATGAATTGACGAAACAATTGTCTGTTGGTGGCACAACAACGGCTCAACCGAGTCAGCCAGCTACCAATGTAACGAACATGGATATTTTGAAGCGTCTTTCTAACTTGGAACGTCATGTGTTTGGTTCTCAAATAGACAGTGGTGCTAACACATCACACCGTCTTTAACAATTTGATAGTAACTTGTAAATCTCGGGTAATCGCGGCCGGCTTATGTCGGCTGAGGAAAGTCCATGCTCGCACAAGCTGAGATGCTTGTAGTGTTCGTGCTCGGTGAAAAAATAAGCCGGGGGACTTCGTAAGAAGTTACGGCGGGAAAACGCGCTAAGGCCTCGGCTATGCGTTAATATCCCTGAAAAGTGCCACAGCGACGATGACGTATTGGAAAACTGGTACGGTGGAACGTTGGTAAACCCCTCGAGCGGGCAACCCAAACTATGGTAGGGGAGCTTCACATCTGGAAATGAACTAAATGTGGGGGGAGAGTTTTTAACTCTCGAGATAGATGATTACCGCTTTATTAGACTGTCCCTGACATCTAGTAAAGTACGGAACATGGCTTATAGAGATTTACAGTTCAGGATTGGTGAGAGGCGACTCTCACCTTTTTTTTGCACTTAAACGGCCACTCACCATAAAAGAAAGAGGCAAATCATGGCAAAACAACAATTTCAACTGTATGCAGCAACCGCCAGTGGACTTGAAGCGTTAGCGGGTCAAGAATTACGGGATTTAGGATACAAAGTTCGTGTTGATAATGGCCGGATCTATTTTGAAGGCGATATGACCGATATTTTACGGGCCAATATTTGGCTGCGTTCGGCAGACCGTATCAAAATTATTTTGAAAACCTTTAAGGCAACGACTTTTGATGATATTTTTGACACGGTGACGGCCATGGATTGGGATCAATTACTCCCAATGGATGCTAAATTTCCGGTGAACGGCCGGTCTAAAAATTCAAAACTGTTTAGTGTTCCCGATATTCAAGCGGTCACTAAAAAAGCAATCGTTAACCAAATGGCTGGTGCCTATCACCGTAAGAGCCGGTTCCCAGAAACGGGTGCATTATTCTCACTAGAGATTGCACTAAATAAGGACGAAGCGACCTTAACCCTTGATACCACCGGTGACAGTTTGTTTAAACGGGGCTATCGTCAGGAAAAAGGTGAAGCACCGTTAAAGGAAAACTTTGCGGCTGCCTTGATCATGCTGACAAACTGGCATACTGATATGCCATTTGTTGACCCAATGTGCGGTTCTGGGACGTTGCCCATTGAAGCAGCTCTTATGGCACGCAACATTGCGCCAGGAATCAACCGTCATTTTTCATGTGAGAACTGGCATCCTGATAATCTAAAGGCTTCCAATGAGCTTAAAGAAGAAGCTAAAGAGCAACAAAACGATGACGTAGTCGACATTACCGGTTGCGATATTGACGGGTCAATGATCGATATCGCTAAGCTCAATGCGAATGGCGCTGGCGTACTGCACGATATCACCTTTAAACAAGTAGCGGTCAAAGACTTTAAGACCGACAAAGAAGACGGTGTGATCATCGTGAACCCACCATATGGGAAACGAATGGGCGATCAGAAGAGTGTCCGGAAGTTATACGAACAAATGGGCCACGTCTTCAAACCGTTAACGACTTGGTCGAAGTATATTTTGACAGCCGACCTTGAATTTGAAACCTTTTACGGTCAAAAAGCCACTAAGCGCCGGAAGCTTTATAACGGTGCGCTAAGAACGGATTACTTCCAATTCTGGGCTAGTCACCGTAAAAACTAACTGTATCAAACGCTAAAGCAGCAACCGAAACATGTCGGTTGCTGCTTTTTTGCTACTTATGACCTTTCAGCGTGTTAAAAGCTCACATCACTATGGAAAACTTCAAAAAAATTTAATGCTATCCTCATGTCTAGCCGACACCGTTTACTGGTAAACTATTTATTTTTTTGAGTTGACATCGGTAAAATACCGCTGGAATAGCGTTTGAAAGCATGTTACTATTCATAACATAATAAAAGAGAGAAGTGATTCTATGAGTCTTGTTAACGTCTCGTTCATGGTTCTAGCTAGTATCCTAGTCTTGTTCATGACACCTGGATTGGCCTTTTTCTACGGTGGTCTGGTGTCAAAGCGAAACGTTGTCAATACAATGCTATCAGTCTTTGTGATGACCGGTGTTGCTATTATGTTGTGGGTCTTAATTGGCTATTCTTTGTCATTTGTGGGTGATCATGGCGGTGTTTTCGGTAGTTTTGCGCATCCGTTCATGAGTCACTTAAATCTGAATACGTTAACCAGCACTCATATTCCGACTAGCCTTTATTCGTTATTTCAAATGATGTTTGCCATTATTACGCCAGCCTTGTTCGTGGGTGCTGTGGTCGGGCGGATTCGTTTTAAATTTCTACTGACCTTTTTAGTGGTTTGGTCCATCTTTATTTACTACCCAATGGTGCACATGGTTTGGAGCCCAACTGGACTTCTAGCTAAGCTGGGGACTGTTGATTTTGCTGGTGGGACCGTGGTTCATATTAATGCCGGCGTCACAGCATTTGTGTTATCAGCCTTTCTGGGTAAACGCATCAAGTTCGGCGATATTCCCCACACCCATTACAATTTGCCATGGGTCTTACTGGGCACCACGATTTTGTGGATCGGCTGGTACGGCTTTAACGCGGGTTCCGCACTGGGCGTTAACAATGTGGCGGTCCAAGCAACCTTAACCACCACGGTAGCCACGGCTACGGCCATGGTGGCCTGGATGTTTCTGGACATCTTCACTAAGGGCAAACCAACCTTGGTCGGTGTCTGTACCGGGACACTGTGTGGGTTGGTCGGCATCACACCGGGAGCTGGTTATGTGACCATTGCCGGGGCCTTTTGGATCGCGCTGATCGCCACTTGCAGCAGTTACTTCTTTGTGAACGTGCTCAAGGATCGCATTGGCGTGGACGATGCGTTAGATGCCTTTGGCTGTCACGGGGTCAGTGGCATTATCGGTAGTATTGCGACTGGTTTGTTTGCCACTAAATCCGTGAACAGCAGTTTGACCGGAAACGGTTTGTTCTATGGCGGTGGGGCTCATCTATTTTTAATTCAGCTGGCTGCCACGGCCCTGACCATTGGCTTTGTAGCAATCATGTGTATTGTCCTCATCAAAGTGCTTCAACTCGTTATGCCAATGCGGGTCGACCGTGACGAAGAAGCGTTAGGTCTAGATATTGGTGAACATGGCGAAGAAGCTGACTACACCATTGGGCTCAGCTCAGACATGGCTAAAGCTCAAACTGATATGAAACTCTACGCGACTGAATTTAAGGGTCAAACAGCCCATTTACGTAAATGAACGACTATCTTATAATGAAACTACTAAATTAAATGAGGTGGTCACATGGGACTGGATCGCACGCAGCGCGTTGAATTAGTAAATATGTGCATGGTTTACGATACGGCAACTAAGCAGGTATTAGTTGAAGATAAAACGGATATCAAATGGAAGTTTGGTCACACGTTTCCTGGTGGCCACGTTGAACCTAATGAACCCGTGGCCGATGCCGTTATTCGCGAAGTCTTTGAAGAAACTGGTCTGCACATTAGCCAGCTTGAAGCCTGTGGCTGTGTCGAATGGTTCGACCAGCAGGCCGGTTACCGAAAGATTGGGTTCTTGTATCGCACTAGTCACTTTTCAGGTACCATTAAACAGGGCGATGAAGGCCGTATCTTCTGGTTGCCGCTAACGGCCTTGAACGCCACGAATACGGCTGAAAGCTTTATGGAAATGCTTGCCATTTTTACAAAAAAAGACACCGTTTCAGCGGTGTCTTCAGTCATGAATGGGCAATTACACTTAACTGCCAATCAAAAGAACGATCAATAGATCCCAAACGGAGTGCACGATGATGCCTGGCCACAGTGAGCGACTCCTGAGAAACAGCCAGCCAAACAGGTAGCCAAGTAAGGCAACGGTGACTAACTGACCGACGATCGTGAGCAGCGAAAGCGCTGGATAGGTGGTCAGGTACCGCGGCAAATGAATCAGGGCAAATAAAATGGCTTGAATGATCAAGGCAGTTTGTTCTGAAGGGACTAATTTTCGTAGGCGATTCAGCAGATACCCCCGAAAAAGCGTTTCTTCACAAATTCCCACAACCAAAAAGTCCTGCAGCAGCATCGTGGGTTTAAACGTGGCCACGATACCAATACTGTGGCGTTGAATGAGCGCCGTTGCTAACATATAAACCACGATTGCTAAAAGCGTGATGTAGAGTGGTTTAAATTTTAGATTCAACTGAAAGGGCCGTTCGATAACGAACTGGTCCTTTTTTGTGTGGTGGATCATAAATAGCCCAATACCAAGCCAAATCAGCGTTTTAACCGCATCCGTTAGCAGTTCCTGGGTCCAGCCACGGGTTAAATTAAGAATCGGTACATTCACAAAGATTTGAACTACAAACCATAAAACTAAAAAGTAGCCGTACTGGATAAGCAACTGACGGCCAGCTCGTTGATGCAACATATTGTCACGCCCTCCATATTAATCAATGGTCTCAGTTTAGCATGCCGACTGTGAGAGAACAAACCAGTTTTTAGTTAAGATTATGCTTTACTTACAAAAAGTAAGCTGTTATACTATTGCTTGTAAACAAAAACAACTAGCTTACATAAATGGAGGAGTTAATCAAATGAAAGAACAATTATTAAATCTAGCCAAGAACCGCCGCTCAATCTACGCTTTAGGTCGCAACGTGACTGCTAGCCAAGATGAATTAGCAACGTTGATCAAAGATACCATCAAGTGGGCACCGACTTCATTTAACAACCAGACGACTCGTGCCGTGATCCTGTTTGGTGACAGCCACGAAAAATTATGGGACATTGTTGCTAAACGCTTAAAGTCTGAAGTACCAACCGAAGAGGCTTACCAAAAAACGTTACAGAAGATCAATGGTTTTAAAGCCGCTTATGGTACCGTGATGTACTTTACTGATATGGACATCGTGCACCGTTTTGAAAGTGACTTTGCGCTTTACGCTGATAACTTCTATGATTGGTCAGAACAGGGCCAAGGTAACGCCCAGTTTGCGGTTTGGACCGCGTTAGCTGAAAACGGTTTGGGCGCTAATCTGCAACATTACAATCCACTGATCGATGATGAAGTCAGAGCTGCCTTCAACATTCCAGCTAGCTGGAAGTTACGAGCTGAAATGGACTTTGGCTCCATTGAATCTCCAGCCGGTGATAAAGAATTTATGGCTGATGACGATCGGTTTAAGGTTCTTAAATAAGCTAAACATTAACAACTAACGCCAAAAGTCCGTCATGATGATCATGACGGACTTTTTAGCTATCGATTTTCATAAATTTGCAGAAATTTCTAGTTTACTGTTGAAAGCAATAGTATGCTAGAATTACGCTATGAGAACAAAATTGATGTCAGGAGTGTGGTCAATATCATGAACGAAAAAGTTGCAATTATTGGTGGCGGCATCGTTGGAGCAAGTGCTGCCTATTATCTCAGCAGTTTACCTGGAGGCAGCCAAATTAGTGTGACGTTATATGATGATGGTGCGGGTCAAGCAACCAAAGCTGCGGCCGGTATCATTTCACCGTGGCTATCTAAGCGTCGAAATCAACGGTGGTATCAGCTGGCCAAGGATGGGGCAACCACTTTAATGACATTAGCTCGGCAGGCCAATCTGGCTACCGATATCTACCATCAAACAGGGACCATTATTACCAGAACCAATGAAAAAGACCTGCATGACCTGTACGTATTAGCGCAGGAACGGCAAGCTGATGCCCCCGATATGGGTGACGTTGAACTGCTGAGCGCTAAAGAGGTTCAACAGCGGATGCCGTTACTGACCAACCCGCAACCGGGAATCTTCGTCAGCGGTGGTGCCAGAATCGATGGTGGAGCCTTAGTTACTGAGCTGTTAGCACAGGCACAACGGGTGAATTTAACGGTCAAACACGAACGGGTGAACCTCGATGGGGACGGTAATCTGCAATTTCCAACGGGAAAGCAGCACTTTGATCACGTGATCATCGCCGCTGGTCCGTGGCTGAATGATCTACTGAAACCACTGGGGATTAAAGCCGCTGTTCGACCGCAAAAGGGACAGTTGATCGAACTGTCAGTCCCTGACTATAGTACGCAGGAAAACATGCCAGCACTCATGCCAGAAGGTGAACGGGACTTTATTCCGTTGGGCTACGGCAAGCTGATCGTGGGGGCTACCCATGATGATGAAGCCGGCTTTAATCTAACAGCTACTCCTGAAGCAACTCAGGATCTGCTAAATAGCGCCAAACAGTTTGCGGATTACTTAACTGCCGACAACGTGACCAAGGTCAAAGTGGGGACGCGGGCTTATTCCACTGATTTTTCACCATTCTTCGGTCGATTAAAATCACATCCGCAGCTATTAGTAGCTAGTGGATTAGGCGCTTCTGGGTTGACCACTGGGCCGTTGATTGGTCGGTTATTAGCCGGTACCTTGATCTATGGTGGCACTCCCGACTGGTCTAACTACGAAAAGCCTTTGTCGGATTACCTGAGTTAATTCGTTTCATGTAAGGCTTGCTGAGCTAAATTATGGGCACCTTGATTCTGCTTTTCTGGCAGCCATTGGGTAATGACCAGACCGAACTGGGTCTGTTTAGCTAATAATTGATCCACTAGTTCTTGATAGTGCTTAGCGTAGCGCTTTTCAACGCTTTCGGCCACAATCTTAGAATCGGTAAAATATTGAACGGTGACGTTTTTTGCCGTGCCGTTTAAAGTCTCTAATAAGGCATTAAAACCAGCCAGTGCCGCGTAAAATTCCGCGTGGTGATTATCACCATTGGGTAACTGTGCATGCAGCTGCTGCTGGTTGCCAGCGTGGATGATCAAGATTCCGGCTGCACTGCGCTGCGTATCAACATTGGTTGCTGCATCTGTGTATAACGTATACATGCGATCAAACCTTTCGAAATGAGGTATTCTTATCATAAATCAAAAACGTAAATTTTTATATCAGCCAGCGCCGTTAAGTAGCATCATCCTCTGGTCCTGGACGTTTTGTGTCCTCTTTTTATCCCTGATCTTAGGGTTAGAGTTGTCCGCTAAATTACAGTGGGTGGCTTATGCGTTAGGCGCAGTCTTTCTCATACTGACTTGGGCGCAGATCCATTTTCGCCACATTTACCTCGATCATGGCAGCATTCGGGTCAGTCGCGTCATTAATCATAACTGGGTCAACATTAAATTAAAAGACGTTCAAGAAGTGACCGTTTCAAAGTATCGCCTAGGCTTTATTTATGGTGGCAAAATTTATCAATTTTTAATGCCATTGAATTCTACCATCGAACTGAGTAATATCATTAGTGAGACCCAAAAGGGAATTGTTAAATAAATTGGAGGTTGTTAACTTGAACGATATTGAAATTTCACAAGCTGCAAAAGAAGACCCAATTACCAAGATTGCTGCTGGTCTCGGCCTATCTGCTGACCAGATTGAACCCTATGGTGCGGTCAAAGCTAAAATTAAGTTACCCGTTAAAGGGGACATTAAGCATTCTAAATTAATTTTAGTGACTTCGATCAACCCCACACCGGCTGGAGAAGGTAAGTCAACGGTGACCGTTGGTTTAGGTGATGCGCTTAAACGTCAGGGTAAGAAAGTTGCCATCGCACTGCGGGAACCTTCTTTAGGCCCAGTGATGGGCATGAAAGGTGGTGCTACCGGTGGTGGTTACGCCCAAGTCGTGCCAATGGAAGACATCAACCTTCACTTTACCGGTGATATGCATGCGCTTACTGAAGCCCATGATACGCTGGCAGCGCTGATCGATAATCATATTCAGCAGGGTAATGAACTTAACATCGATCCACGCCAGGTCATCTGGAAGCGGGTTCTAGACATTAACGACCGGGAACTGCGGCAAACGGTGATCGGCCTAGGTGGCCGGACATCCGGTGTACCGCGTCAAGACGGTTTTGATATCACGGTTGCCAGCGAATTAATGGCGATCCTTTGCCTTAGCAAAAACCTCGCTGACTTAAAGGCCCGTATCAATCGCATTGTAATTGGCTATACGTACGATAAAAAGCCCGTAACAGTGGCTGATCTAAAGGTCGGCGGGGCCATCACGTTGCTGTTAAAGGACGCGATCAAGCCTAATCTGGTTCAAACCTTGGAGCACACCCCAGCCATCATTCACGGTGGTCCTTTCGCTAACATTGCCCACGGCTGCAACTCCGTTTTGGCAACTCAAACCGCTTTGAAATTAGCTGATTACGTAGTCACTGAAGCGGGCTTCGGTGCTGATCTGGGTGGCGAAAAGTTCATGGACATTAAGACACCGGTTTTAGGTAAAACGCCAGATGCTGTCGTGATCGTCGCTACTGTCCGCGCTTTGAAGTACAATGGCGGGGTCAACAAAAAGAATTTGGAAACTGAGAATCTAGATGCTTTAGCAACTGGTTCGGCTAACTTGAAACGTCACGTGGAAAGTATGCAGCGTTACGGCGTACCAGTAGTCGTCGCAGTTAACCGCTTCAACTCAGATACTGATGCTGAGATCAAGCAATTATTAGCTTATATTAAAAACGACCTGCAGGTACCAGCCTTTGACACCACCGTTTGGGCCAATGGCGGTGACGGTGCATTGGACTTAGCCGATGCCGTGGTCAACGCAACTCATCAAACTAGTACTTTCAAGCCACTTTACCAGTCAGATGATGACCTCGTCACCAAAATGACGACCATCGTCCAAAAGATTTATGGCGGCAAGGACGTGGTTTTGGAATCTAAGGCTAAGCGGCAACTGCGGCGCTTTGCTAAATATGGCTGGGATAAATTACCAGTCTGCATGGCCAAAACGCAATACTCATTATCGGATAACGCGAAGTCCCTTGGGGCACCAACTGACTTTACCATCCACGTTCGCGAATTTGTGCCAAAACTAGGTGCTGGTTTTATCGTTGCCATGACCGGTAACGTGCTGACCATGCCAGGATTACCAAAACATCCGGCCGCCTTAGATATGGACATTGATGCTGACGGCAAGATTACCGGCCTGTTTTAAATTAAAACTTAAATCAAACAAAGCGGATTGATGACAATTAAGTTTATCAGCCGCTTTTTTGATATAATAAAGCTATCTGAACACTACCTGTCATTTAAACTGAGCAGGTGATTCACACATTACAGAATAAAGGGAGCTGCCAACTTGTTAATTGGGCTAAGTACCGTATTTATTATTTTATTATTTTTCATTGATCAATGGATCAAACACCTGGTTGTGGCGAGTATTGCCTTGGGCGGTACCCATACCGTGCTCCCCGGCGTCCTGTCGTTAACGTATCTGCGAAATAACGGGGCAGCTTGGAGTATGCTAGCAGGTCAGCAATGGTTATTTCTAGTGATCTCGGTGGTAGCTTTAGCCGTGATGATCTGGTTTTTAGTCCGTTACCGTCACAACTGGCAGTATGAGATCGGCCTGGCATTCATGATTGCGGGAACCCTCGGTAATTTTTATGATCGGCTGGTTAACGGGTTTGTCGTGGATATGTTTCAGCTGGACTTCATTAACTTCCCGATCTTTAACTTTGCCGATACGTGTCTCACTATTGGCGTCATTTGGATCATGATCGTGTTATTTTTCGAGGATAAAGCGGAGGCCAACCATGGCTAGAAAAGAACAGTTAACCATTACGGATCAAACGGGCCGGTTAGATAAAGTTCTGAGCAGCATGATGCCCGATGAAAGCCGCTCGCAGCTCAAACAAGCCATTGACGAAAAACGGGTCCTGGTCAATGGTCAGGTTGAAAAGCCTAAATATCAAGTACAACCTGGCGATCAGATCGAAGTCACGATTCCAGATCCCGTGCCACTGGACTTGGAACCGGAAAACATTCCCCTCGATATCGTTTATGAAGACGATGACGTCATTGTCGTTAACAAACCATCGGGCATGGTAGTCCATCCGTCACCCGGGCACCCCGATCATACGCTGGTCAACGCACTGCTGTATCATTCACCGCTGTCCACCATTAACGGAACGTATCGACCCGGCATCGTGCACCGCATCGATAAGGATACTTCGGGTCTCTTGATGGTTGCTAAAAACGATAACGCGCACCGGTCATTAGCCCAACAGCTCAAAAATAAGACTAATCTCCGGGAATATATTGCGCTGGTCCATGGGGTGATCAAACAAGATAGCGGAACGGTTGATGCACCGCTTGGCCGCTCGCCAAAAGATCGCAAAAAGCAAGCAATCGTAGCCGATGGTCGCCACGCCGTTACCCACTACCGGGTCTTAGAGCGCTATTTGAACTATACGCTGATCTCATGCTGGCTGGAAACCGGCCGAACCCATCAGATTCGGGTTCACATGAAATCCATCGGTCATCCGCTCGCTGGCGATCCACTCTACGGACCACGTAAAACCATTGCCGGTTCCGGTCAGTTCTTGCACGCAAAAAAGTTGGGCTTTAAGCATCCCGTTACGGGTAAACAACTGGTCTTTGAAGCACCGCTGCCTGATGATTTTAAGCGGGTGGTCAATCGGCTTAGAGAACAGACACCGGGATTAAAATAGTCTGGCTTGCAAGTCCAGTCATTCCAGCATATTGTAAAGTTATAGCAGTTTTTAAACATTTAGGATTAAAAAATAGGAGGCCACTCATGGCAAAAGTAGTTGTAGACGCAATGGCAATGCAACGGGCACTGACACGCATTACTTACGAAATTATTGAACACAATAAGGGTATCGATGGTTTGGTGATCCTTGGCATTAAAACCCGTGGTGTCTATCTGGCACAGCGCATCGCCAGCCGGTTAAAACAATTAGAAAACGCTACCGTTCCAGTGGGTGAATTAGACGTTACCCAATACCGTGATGATATTGAACACGACGCTCAAGATGTTGATCCCACAGTCACTGTGTCCAAAATTGATTTTCCCGTTACCGATAAGAAAGTGATCTTAGTAGATGACGTTTTGTACACGGGCCGCACGATTCGGGCTGCGATGAGTGCCATCATGGATCTCGGCCGGCCTAAGCAGATCAACTTGGCGGTTTTGGTTGATCGCGGTCACCGAGAACTGCCGATTCGCGCCGATTTTGTGGGCAAGAACATTCCCAGTTCTCAGCAGGAACGCATCAAAGTTTCCGTTAGTGAGATCGATGGTCAAGACAGCGTCGAGATCATCGAAAGATAGTCCAGTAATCAGGATTGGAATGAGAGATAAATGGCACAACGTTTTTTAATATTGGAAGACGGTTCAATCTACCCAGGTCACAGTTTTGGTGCTGGTGCAACGACCACTGGCGAGATTGTTTTTAACACCAGTATGCTGGGCTATCAAGAAATCGTGACGAACCAGATCTACCACAACCAGATTATTGTTTTTTCACAGCCGATTATCGGCAGTATCGGTATTGCACATGACAGCTATGAATCAATTCTGCCAACCGCTAAAGGCATGGTGGTCCGCGATATCACCGACATTTCGAAAAATCGGCAGCGCTCACTGTCCCTTGATCAATTTTTAAAACAGCATAATATTCCGGGAATTAGTGGTATTGATACTCGGCATCTCATCCGCCAGATCAAACAGACTGGGACGATTAAAGGCAGTATTGTGGATGTCGCCGACGACCACGCCTTCGATCAGCTGCACGCCACGGTGTTAACGAACCAGCAAGTGGCGCAAGTGGCGACACCACGGCCATACCCCAACCCGAATCAGGGCTATAACGTGGTCGTAATCGATTTTGGTCTTAAACATGGGATCTTACGGCAGTTATCTAAACGGGATTGCAACGTGACCGTTTTACCGTGGGACGCCAGCGCACAAGACATTATCAATTTGGATCCGGATGGGGTCTTGTTATCCACAGGTCCGGGCTCGCCACTTGATCTGCCAGAAAGTGTCTTGGACATGATCCGGACGATTGAGGAGCGTATTCCGTTATTTGCGATTGGTTTAGGCCACGAGTTGTTTGCGTTAGCCAATGGATCTGAAATCACTAAATTGAAATTGTCTCACCACGGCGCTAATCACCCGATTCGAAAAATCATCACTAATGAAATTATTTATGCAATGGAAAGTGAAGAATACGTTGTGGATCCAGATTCGGTGGACCGTGATCGGTTAATTACGACTTACTTAGATTTAATCGATGGGTCGATTCAAGGATTGCGGCACCGCGATTATCCAGCGTTTTCGGTCCAATTTTTCCCCGATGGTGCACCCGGTCCTGACGACTCGGTGGACCTCTTTGACGAATTTGTTGAAATCATGGGGACACGGGAGTGATCAGATGGATAATGAAATTCAAAAAGTACTTATAATCGGTGGTGGACCAACTGAAATTGGTCATGAAACTGAATTAGACGCGGCTTGCGTTCAAGTCATTCAGGCCTTTAAAAAACAGGGCATCCGCTCACTCTTAATTGATAATAACCCGTTTTCAGTCGCGCTGGAGGACGTTCAGCCAACCAATATATTCATCCAGGCGGTCACGGCGAATAACGTTCAGCGCATCATTGAACGGGAACAGCCCGACGCAATTTTAGCCTCAGTGGGTGGCGTAACGGCAATCAGTGTGGTTCAAGAACTGCAGGAAAATGGCGTATTGGCTGACAACGATGTGAAAACGCTGGGCATTCCGGCCGATGCTTTGATGGATATTAATAATCCGGATCGGCTCAATGACGTGATGCGCCATGTCGGCGTTCCTGTAATCGCTTCGGAAACGGTTGGAACTTTAGATGAAGCCATTAACGTGGCCACTAAAATTGGCTATCCGGTGATTGTCAAACCGATTGCACCGCGCATCGATACCAACCGGATGCTATGTGAAAACGAACAGGACATGATCAGCGCGATTTCCCGGGGCTTTTCCTGGTCGCGCTTCAAGCAGTGTGTGATCGAGCAAAGTATCGTGGGCTATAAAGAAATTGAACTAGTCTCCATGCGTGATGCCATGGGTACCCAAGTGCTCATTGCCGGTTTGGAAAACATTGACCCAATCGGGATTCACTCGGGCGACTCAATGGTGGTCACCCCCACATTGACCTTAAGCAATGAAGAATACGAAACGCTGCGCGACACCGCCTTTGCCATTAACAATCAGTTTCAATTTACCGGCGTGGTCCACACCCATTTTGCGTTAGGCAGCTCTGAGAACAGCTACTACGTGACTAAAGTCACTCCCTATAATGATCGGGGAACGTCACTGGTTGCTTGTGCTACCGGCTATCCGATTGCCTACGTAGCCGCTAATCTATACTTAAATCAAAAACTGACAGATGTGCATCTGCCAGAGATCTATCATTTTAAACAGACGGCGTTATTAGAACCTAGCTTAGATCACGTGGTCGTCCGAATCCCACTATGGCCGTTTGAAGATGTCAAAAATGCTGACCAGCATTTAAGCACGGTCATGAAGTCCGTGGGTTCGACTATTGGGGTGGGTCGCAGTACTGAAGAGGCCATTTTAAAGGCCCTACGTTCATCGCAGTTCAGTCCGCAAGATGAATTGCCATCAATGAACGATCTAACGGATTCACAGCTGATCTCACAGCTGATTCATCCGTTGTCCAGCCGTATTCTCGTGTTGATTGAAGCACTGCGACGGGGATATCAGATCGATGAACTGACTGAATTAACTAAAATTGATCCGTTTTACTTTGTTAAATTAAGACATATTTTAGAGATTGAAGACCATATCAAAGCCCATCCAATGGGCGTCGATGCGCTACATGAAGGCCGCTATTACGGTTTTGGTGACGGGATGATTGCGCGAATCTGGCATACCGATATCGACACTGTTCGTAAACTCGGCCAAGATAATCATATCTCGCCAACTTATAAAGGTATCGAACCGTCCGCCGGCGAGCTGCTCAATTCACCAACAGCGTATTACAGTACCTTTGAACTGGAAAATGAAAGCCAGCAGATCTCGGCGAAAACCGTGCTGGTCTTAGGCCGTGGCGGCAATCAACTGGGACCGAACGCTTCAGCGGATTATTTTACAACCGAAATGCTTAAGCAGCTGCGCAAATCAGGTTATCAAACGGTGATCATGAATACCAATCCGAATGCCGGCTCGTTAACTGCAACGTTGTCTGACAAGCAGATCATTGACCCCGTGCAATTAGGGGACATTATGAACGTCATTGCTATTGAACACCCCGTTAAAATCTTTGTTCCCGGTAACCGGCACTATCTAACACGGGAGTTGCGTCACCGCAATTACGTGATTTCTATTTTGCCACCGGATCAAGAGAAACGTAGTGAGCTGCTTAATGACCACGCCAATATCGGCCTTGATTTATTCGTCACTGAGGGCCACATTGTACCGATCTTAGCCAGTGATCTGCGTTCGGATCGGGGTATTGCAACAACGCTGGACCAGATCACGTTAATGCGCACGCCGGCCACTTTAACGGATCAGCAGTTAACGGCGATCATCGCCCATGCTAAGGACTATCTTGGTGCCCACAAACGGACTGGCATGGTCCAGATGCTATATACAACTAATGGTCAGCAGGCACCTCAGTTTGCAGGGGTGCGGCCGACACGGCTGACGACCATTGCCTACTTAAATAAGGTGACGGGGATTAACTGGGTACGCATGTTAGTTCGGCAAGCCTTGGGTGAGATCGATGAGGATCTGATTGCGAAGTTAGCAGTGGATATTCGCTCGGACCGGCGCTCGCAAGTTCGCGGGACCTTCCCGTTTAAGCAGCTGCAGCTACCTGACCAGTTGGGGCTCACGACACAAGAAGTGGGTGCTCGAATTAGTTTTGAAACGCTATAACTAAAAAACCAGGCTTTCAGTTATTGGCTGAAAGCCTGGTTTTTATTATCTCTATTACTTGGTACTTAGTTTTGCCACAAACGCTCTATCCGGCGTGACGAACAGGGTTTTCTGTCCTTCATAGATCACGTAACCGGGTTTAGCGCCATTGGGTTTGCGAATCTTCTTAACTTGCACATAGTCAACTGGCACCGAACTAGACTGCCGGGCCTTGGAATAGTAAGCAGCAATGTTCGCAGCTTCCAAAAGGGTCTGGTCAGTCGGATCTGGGTTATGAATAATTACGTGTGAACCTGGCATATTTTTAACGTGCAGCCAGATATCAGTTTTAGCTGCACTATGCAACGTCAATTTTTCGTTTTGCAGATTATTTTTACCAACTTCGATCTTTGTCCCATCGCTAGCGGCAAAAACTTCTGGTTTGGAAACTTGCCGGCGCTTCTTCTTGCCACTGCGCTGATTATGCTCATGATCACGCAGATAACCGCCTTGTTGTAATTCAGCTTTAATATCTGCCAAATCTTTAGGGGCCGCCAGTTCAATTTGTGAACTAATGTTATCCAGATAATCAATTTCGGCGTTCGTCTTGGCCATTTGGTCGTTGACGTAGGCTACTGAAGCCTTTAACTTATTGTAGCGTTTAAAATACTTCTGAGCGTTTTGTGAGGGGCTGATTTGATTGGATAAGGCAATCTTTAGCGGTTTCTCGTCATTATAAAAGTTAGGCAGCGAAATCTCTGTCATCCCACGGGAAACCTTGTTCAGATAGGTGGTCAAAAGTTCACCCTTGACCCGGTACTCATCCGCATCTTCGGCTGATTTAAGCGTTGACTGCAGTTTTTTGAGCTTAGTTTTATTTTTCTTTAGTTCATTGCGAACCACGTGAATCAAGGTACTGCCTTGCTGCTGGACCCGGTCGCGCTCAGCGCGGTCTTGATAGTAAAAGTCCAGCATGGCGCTTAAACTGTCAAACGACTTGCTCGTCACGTGTTCTTGGCCATACGGGAAGGCGTTAAAGCCAGTCTTGCCCTTGTCCGTTGTGACCAGAACCGGCTCTGGGTGATCAAACCGGTCAAAAAAACCGTTAAAGTTAGTATCGAGATGACCAGGCTGATGCAGGGCTCGGGCTAATCCCAATGCTGTATCCTGACCCAGTCCCTGATAAGTATGCCGCAGCTGTTTGGCCAGCACATCTTCATTGGGATAATCACGGACCAGTGTTTCAACCGAATGACTCGCAGCCGTTTCAAAGGGATCAATGAGATCTTGAGCTGGCGGATTAATATAATGGCCACCAGGTAACAGCGTTCGGTAACGATTTTGGTCGGAACCAACGTGTTTGATCGTATCTAAAATCGTGGCCGTTGCCAAATCAATCAGGATCACGTTACTGTGGCGGGCCATGATTTCAATGATCAAGCGTAATGTCACTTGGTCGCCCAGTTCGTTGCGGCTGGTAAAGTCCAAGTGCACGACCCGATCATTGGCAGCCTGAGAAACTGCGGTTAAAATTGCACCACTCAAGTATTTCCGCATCATCATCGTAAAGTTAGTCGGAGTGGTCGGATTAACATAGGGGATATCGGTAATTTGAATTCGGGCAAAAGTTGGGTTTGCCGATAACAGTAATGGCAAGCTCTTGCGGTTAGCCCGAATGGTTAAGATCACTTCATTATTATAGGGTTGGTTGATTTTTGAAACGCGACCGCCAACCAGTTGTTGACCTAATTCGCCAACCATCGCGTGGGTGAATGCACCATCAAATGACATGGTCTCACTTCCTTCGTTCGTTTTTTCGCACGGCTACTAGTATAACGGTGTTCATAAGCTTAGTAAACCGATTGGTTCTATATTATAGCGTAAAATAGCGCAAATCAGCCGCATTTTAATAAAAAAGATGTATAATACAAGTAAATCAGTCTTATAAGGAGGAGACGTGCCTTGGAAGGAATCCTAGATAATTTAAGCTTAGCCGCCAAATCATTGCAGACGCAAACGACGAAAATTACGAAACATTATCACGTGACCATTGCTGAATGGCGACTTTTACGTCAAATTCAGAATCAAGTTATCACGCAAGATGCCATGGCTGAAGCATTACAGTTGGATACGTCAACGTTAAGCCGGCAGTTAAAAAGTTTGACCAGCAAAGGACTGGTTTCCAAAACTGCGGTTGGTAAAGACCGCCGCCAGTTGGAATATGCTTTAACAACAACGGGGCACGAGACACTGGCCAACATTGATACTGACTATCAAGCGTTGATCGATGCGGTCTTTCATTATTGGCCGGAAGACGAACAGCAAATGATGAAGATCATGTTGAACCGGCTGAGTCGCAGTCTGGATCGGGCAGATAGCATTTTAGAAGAAGACACCAAATAACCACCAAACCGTTTAAAATTTAAACAAGCGTTACGTTTTGGTGAGTGCTTGCTTTCACTTCCGGGATTAGTTACAATTAAACTCAGACTTAAAAAGTAAGTTAATCAAATTGAAAAAAGAAACGGGTGTTTACAATGAAAATAGCTGTCGTCACTGATAGTACCAGCTATTTGTCAACAGAAGACATTGAGCGCTACCAGATCCACGTCGTTCCGATCCCAGTGATCATTGACGGCCGTTCCTACAATGAAGGTGTCGATATTAGCACCGCAGAATTTTGGGCAAAATTGCGATCCTCAAAATCATTTCCAAGTACCTCTCAGCCACCGCTGGGTGAAATGATTCAGCTGTACCAGCAGCTGGGTGATGAGGGCTATGACACCATCATTAGTATTCACTTGGCCAGCACGATTTCTGGTTTTGTGAATTCACTCAGACAGGTAAACGAAAATCTGACCAATACACATGTGGTGGTCTACGACTCACAGATCACGGTTAAACTAATGGGCTATTTGGCCATTGAAGCTTCTAAAATGGCAAGTGCGGGTAAGAACGTTGACGAGATCATTACTCGTTTAGACGCTGTCCGAGCCACAATTGATGAAATTTTTGTGGTGGATGACCTGCAAAACTTAGTTCGTGGTGGCCGGCTTTCAAACGCTTCCGGGTTTGTTGGCAGTCTGCTAAAAATTAAGCCGCTTTTAACTTTTGATGATCAAAGTCACGAGATCGTGGCCTTTGAAAAGGTGCGCTCCCGTAAAAAAGCGTTGCTGCGAGTGGAGGATTTATTTGCGGAAGCCATAGCGCAAGCAGATTATCCGCTCCGTGGGATCATTATCGATGGTAACGATCCTGAAGGTGGCGATAACTGGATGAAACAGATCAAAAATAAGTTTCCCGAGATTCCCATTGAACGCAGTTTCTTTGGTCCAGTTATTGGGACTCATTTAGGTGAAAAATCCTTGGCCTTAGCCTGGCTCATGGACACTGATAAAGCTTGATTTTGCTATCATAATAAGACTATATTTAAGGACTTCGCGAACGATTGCGGGTCTTTTTTTGATTGAAGCTTTTCTAGGGGTTTTGATTTTCATGAAAGCGTTTTATAATAAGGGTGATTCGGTATAAAAGATAAAGGAGGATTTTGCATGGTTAAAACTAAAGCGATAATGATCGGTGCTGGTTTGGCTAACATGGCAAGTGCCGTTTATCTGATTCAAGAAGCTCACTGGTCTGGCGATCAGATCACGTTTTATTCAATTGATGACCATGGTTCAAACGACGGTGATGAAGTGAAGTATGCCAAGGATGATTACTGGAATAAAAATCATCCCACCGAAAATCAGGCCGGCTATGTAGCCCGTGGCGGTCGGATGCTTAACTACCGGACGTACGTTGATCTCATGGATCTGCTGGGGCGGATTCCGTCCGGTACTGAAACGGGTATGACGGCCGCAGCCGATACCCATGAATTTGACGCCCGTCACCAAACGTTTGATAAAGCCCGCTTGCTGCAAGGTGGCAAGGGAATCGTTAACGGCAGTAAATTGGGACTAAATAATAAGGACCGTTCGCTGTTGACTAAACTGATCTTGATGCCTGATGACCAGGAACAACGGCTGGATAACGTGACGATTGCGGACTACTTCAATGATGATCCGCACATGTTCCAGACTAATTTCTGGTACATGTGGGAAACCACCTTTGCCTTCCGGATTCAGTCTTCAGCGCAAGAACTCCGGCGCTACATGCATCAAATGATCTACGAATTTACACAAATTGAACACTTAGTTGGTGTCAACCGGACCCGTTATAACCAATACGAATCCATGATGCTGCCATTGATCAACTATCTCAAAGATCAAGGCTGTACCTTCGTTTTGAACCGGCGAGTTACTGACTGGCACTTTAAAGACACGCCGCTGCAAGATGAAATTACCGTCACTGGTTTAGTCATGACCAACACGGAGACGGGTGAAGAAGAAACGGTGGATGTTGATGAGCAGACCGCGGTGATCTTTACCAACGGTTCTATTACCGATTCAGCAACCATGGGGGACTACGATACGCCAGTTACCGAAAACATGGACTACGGGGCCGCATCCGGTCTGTGGAAGAAAGCTACGGAGCACTTCTACAACCTTGGTAACCCTGACAAGTTCTTTGCTGACCGGAACGCCTGCGAGTGGAGCAGTTTCACGTTGACTACTAAGAATCACTTACTGTTAAATGAAATTACCCGGATCACCACCCAGTTACCCGGCAATGCGCTGAACTCCTTTATCTCGACCACACTGATTACTGACCTAGGTCAAAAAGACGTTAACATGTCCATCGTGGTTCACCATCAGCCACACTTTACAACGCAAAAGCCGAATGAATCCGTTATCTGGGGCTACTTCTTGTATCCGAGACGCCACGGTGAATTTGTCGACAAGCCGTACATCAAGATGAATGGTAAAGAAATGGCTGAAGAATTGATTGGTCAGCTCTCTAAAGTTGATCCGGGTCCAGGTAACATTATGGACAAGAAAGCTGATATCATGGATAGCATTGTCAACTGCATTCCAGTCTATATGCCATATGCTTCGGCGCTCTTCAATAACCGGGCTAAAACGGATCGGCCAAAAGTCATCCCAGACCACAGTACTAATTTAGCCTTTACCGGTGAATTTGCCGAACAGCCATATCAAATGGTCTTTACTGAACAAAGTGCCGTTCGTTCAGGTGAAATTGCGGCCTATCACTTTACGGGGATTCCAATGAGCAAGCTGGTTCGTACACCACGTTATGATAAGGACTTAAAGACGTTGGCTAAAGCCACTAAGAAACTATTTTCATAGATTAAGAATTTGAATTAATATCCACGAAATGACGTCAAAAAGGCTAAGCAAACAGCTTAGTCTTTTTTGGTACTGAAATGGTATATGTTAGACTATATGATGTCAATTTAAATAAGTTAATCCGGGGAGAAAAAGCAGATGCAAATTATTTCATGAAATATCGATAGTTTAAATGCCGCACTCGTCGGTCATTCAGAACGGGCTAATCATGCACCAATTAAGCTGGACTTAAATAATTAATAGCTAATGAACATCGCTATTATGAATAGGAGAATATCATGACAAATTATCAGGAACCATTTACATTTCAATCGGGTGTGACAGTTAAGAATCGACTGGTCATGCCCCCAATGACGACTTTACAGAGCTTCTATGATGGCACAATTACTAGTGACGAAATCAATTACTACGCTGAGCGCTCACACGGTGTTGGTGCGGTAATCACCGGTGCTGCCAACGTCACTGACATGGGTAAAGGCTGGGCTGGCGAGCTCAGTATCGCTCATGATGACGATCTACTAGGGCTGACCAAATTGGCCAGTGCAATTCAGGCGCAGGGGGCCAAGGCGTTTGTTCAAATTTTTCATGCTGGCCGTATGAGTCGTTCGGATGCGTTAAACGGGCAGCAGGCGCTCTGTGCCAGTGCTGTTGCGGGACAGCACCGTGATGGTTCACCCAAAACAGCCACTCCCAGAACTATGACGTTAGCCGAAATTCACGAAACGATTGACGCCTTTGGTCAAGCAACTAAACGGGCCATTGAAGCCGGTTTTGATGGCGTCGAACTGCACGGTGCCAATTTATATTTGCTGCAGCAATTCTATTCACCGCATTCCAATCGGCGAACCGATGAATACGACGGTACCCGGGAGAAACGCTTTACGTTTATCAAGCAGGTTTTAGACAGCGTATTTACCGCAGTTGACCAATATGCTGACCGGCCATTTGTTGTTGGCTACCGGTTCTCGCCTGAAGAGTTCACAACCCCGGGTATTAGTTTAGACGATACCTTTTATCTAGTTGATCAGCTACTGCAAAGGCCGCTAGACTATCTGCACGTCTCATTGGATAAATTTGACCGGGTCTCACGGACCAAAACCTACCAGGAAAAATCAATTCTGGCTTACTTACATGAACACATTGCTGGTCGTAAACCACTGATTGGTGTTGGCGGGGTGCGGACCCGTTCGGATGTTGAGAGGTTGCTAAAGCACGCAGAGTTTGCGGCAGTTGGCCAGCAACTGTTAGTTGATCCAACCTGGGTTCAAAAATTAATCACGGGTCATGACGCCGATATGGTCACTGGCAACTTTGCTGATGCCATTCAATACACCCAGTTTACGCATCCGCTGTATCAATTCTTAGTTCAACGTTACTAGATTCTTAATTTGTATGTAACTTTTAAGCTGTAGTGCATCAGTTGTGGCGTGTTAAACTAGAATTACGATTATCTTTCAGTAAAGAGGGACTTAAAATGTCAGATACAGTATTAATCACTGGTGCCAATAAGGGCATCGGTTTTGAAATTGCCCGTCAGCTCGGTAAAAAGGGCTGGACGATTCTGTTAGGTGCACGGAATAAGCAGCGTGGACTGACCGCAGTGCAAAAATTACAGGAAGAAGGCATTGTCGTGGAATGGATGCCAATCGACCTCAATGATTATGAAACGATCCACTTCGCGGCGACTAACATCGCTAAAACTCATCCAGAGCTGAAGGTACTGGTCAATAACGCTGGTATTCCCGGTGATATGAGTGCTGAACCGATGGATACTAAGACTTCTGATCTGCAAGCAACGTTAGACGTCAATGTCACCGGCAACTTTGAATTGATCAAGTCATTTACACCAATTTTAGCGAAAAATCACGGTCGAATCGTCAATATGACCATTCCAGCTACTGGTAACCGGTTCTTTCATCCGTTTGCTTACTGTGTCAGCAAGTCAGCCCTTAACCAAATGACCATGATGTTTGGAAACAGTTTTAAAGCCCAGCATATTCCCGTAGAAATTTTTGGTGCCGTTCCAGGCGGTGTGACTACCGACTTGAATAACCATATGGATAACCGCTTCATGCGGACCGTTGAAGATGGAGCTGGTTCCGTGGTTAAATTAATTCTCGATCACCATAATCATCAGGGTAAAACTGTGGTGCGCTTTGGTGGGGTGAAATTAGTTAAAAAGGTCATTGTGGGTCATTAATAATGATATTTAATAAGGCATACCGATTCTGCTTGTAATAAGCAGAATCGGTATGCCTTATTTTAACCTCCTGATTTATAGTCACTACAAGACTAATTATGAGAATAGGTTATTAGTGTTGCATTCGATTTGATAATTCAGGGTTCTAAAAAAATTGATTTATATTTATTTTGTTTCGCTTGTGTTGATATTAGTAATGTGCGATTTGACCTAGCAGTACGTGGTAACGCAGGTAAAGATTTTTATGCCTGGCTAGCGGTTCCTGATTGATTAAAAACGCGCTCTTAGCCACACCTAAAGGTACGTTACGGTGTCCAATATTGGCTACTTTAACCGTAAATAATCCGTTTGCAGTACGGTGATATCGAAGCTGATTACTCAGGTTAGCGGGTCCAGCTACGTGTGCCGCAAGCTTACCGTTGCGATACAGTTTTACTGCTACTGGCGTTCGTGAATGCTGACTGAGTTGCAAGATGATTGCGGAACTTGGAACAGTAACGCGAATGCGTGAAGTCACTGACTGACCCGGTCTAAGACGGAGCTGGTAGTTATTATAGTATTTGCCGTCTGATTGCTCCGCAACATTCCGTAAGTGAGTCGTTTTTTGAAAACTAGTGAGGCCAATACCGCCAATTACCAGACCGATACCGGTCAGTACTGGTAACGTGTATTTCGGCAGTCGCCAATGAACATGGGCGGCTAAAGCGGGTACTTGTTGGGTACCGAGTGCCCCCCAAAGTAAAAATAGCGGTAGTAACGGTAGGGCGTAGCGTGGTTCAACTTCCCAAAAGATAATGTGAAAACTCATTAGTCCAAGAAGACCAAGCGATAGAAAACTGTTTTCCCAAAAGAGCATTGGTGTTGCAAAAAACAGCAGTGCCACTAACAACACGCCAATATAAAGAATCTGTGAAATGACTGACAGACGGTAATTAATGGCTTCTTTTGATGCAAGAAACCAGTGTGGTGCGGTCTGCCATTGATTTGTCAAATAGAAGCCGCCAAACGTTCCAGCCGACAAAAAGGCATCACTTTTTTTGATCAGGTGTTTGGTAACACCGGTAGGACCTAATTTTATGATTCGTTTTTGAAGCAGTTGTTTAGCATGAGCTGCCTTTTGCTGTTTTGTTGGCAATAGACGTTCCTGATAGGCATCCTGGAAAGTATATTCACCATTAGTAGCTGGATTCCAGCTCATGGCGATCCAGCTAGTGGAAGGTAGGGCAAGGTTCGAATCAGCCTGATAACCAGCCTGCTTAGCAGCATTTTTGGCAATTAAACTGCCACCGCCGCACGCTAAAATACAAGCTAACCCGAGAACAAGGACCGTTTTAGTTGCCGTTATTCGTCTAAACCAACCATATCCTAGCATGACGATAAAAGCAATCAAGATAACGATCATATTCGGTTTAATGAGTACCCCAATGGAAAGTTCACTAACTAACAGGGCATCCAATCCATAGCGTGCCCAACCAGTATGCCGGCGACTTTGCTGCCACAGTGCCAGTGTGACGATTGGAATCGGCATAACGAGTGGGTCAGAATACAAAAATAAGCCAAAAAAGAAAAGGGGAATCGTCAACAGCCACATACCGGCAAATAGTGGTCTTAAGGATTCGCGGTGCCACGTTTTAAGAATAGTGAGCCCCGCCCACAATGCAGTATCTAACCATAAAAAGCGCAGGAGGTTGAGTAATCGCCAGGGTGCAGTTAATCCAAGCCAGTAACAGATTTTCAACAGGGCCGTTTGCAGTAACACCAGGTTATTATTGTTGCTGTAGACCTGAAAATAGGAGTTCCAGTGCGTTGTAAGGTGACTGGCCAGCATAACTGACTGGTTCTTCACGATAAATGAGTCTGCTGCGCCAGCGTCAACAAAAAAAATGGCTAAACCTACCTGAAGAATGCCAATGGTTATTAATAGGCCCGTCAGTACCCACCGTTGCGTACGTGCCGATTGGTGCTGAAGCCAATGAGCAGTGCCAATGAGGATACCTGCAACGATTAGTCCACCAAACCCCAAGCCAGCTCGTTGTATCATTGTAACATGCGGAAAAATCACAGGCGCGGCAATTGCCAGAGTAATTATGCCGGCAATGATTAGTGCTTGAAACCAGTGTAAATCACGAATTAACTTCATCTTTATCGATCCTCATTTTTCTGAATTCAAAGACCAAATTTTAGGTAACTTACACCCCCAAATTTGGACATATAGACAGTATAAACAATTGATATCACACTGTTCAACGGGGTAAAACTGAATAAAAAATGAAAAAAATTCAGAATTGGTGAGCAATTTCTTATGGCAAAGTTACTAGCATGTGTTCAATGGTTCAGTAACGCAAAATTAGTTATTTTATACTAGATACCAAGGCTCCCCATACGGGTAATGCATAAGAACTATAAATTTAAAAAGTGGCGCCGGCTACATAATTAATGTTGCCAGCCACATATTTTCGTGATAAGCTCTATGGTGTAAGTTCTAATACGCAAAAAAGTGATGCTAAACGACTCAAAATGGCATATTGATACATTTTATTTAACTTATCAAGTTATGAATTGAGCAAGATTATCTACCTAGTTATCTCTTTGAGCGCTACTATGACCGGATAACCGCTAGAGTTTTGCAAGTCGTCACTGCTTTTGGAGTATTAGTCATTACAATTTAATGTTGCATTTAGCCTGCCTAAATGTAATTTGTGAATCTAAAAAAGTCGGAGGAATGCATAATGTCAAAAGAGACAATTGTTACTTTAATTACTGGTGCTGAAAAAGGGCTAGGTCGTGAATACGCTGAACAATTAGGTAAAAAAGGCCAGCACATTTTTATCGGTGCCTATGACATGGAAGCCGGTAAAAAGACGCAAGCAGACTTAAGCGCCGAAGGAATCGCGGTTGATTTAGTTCACTGTGACATTACTGATCAAAGTACGATTGATAGCACCATGGCAGCAATCGAAAAGAAATTTGGCTACCTGAACATTCTGTTTAACAACGCTGGCATTTCTGGTGGTGCACCAAAGAAACCCTCAGAAACTTCACTCGCATTTTTGCGAAAAGTCTTTGATACCAATTTCTTAGGGACGACCGCTATGATTCAAGCCGCTTTACCATTATTAAAGAAAGCACCATTTGGTAAGATTCTGAACGTTTCCAGCGAAATGGGGTCGTTAACCGCTGCTATGAATCCAGATTCATTGTTCTACCACTTGAATTCATTTGGCTACTCCGCTTCTAAGAGTGCCGTTAACTGGATTACTGTGTCCTTTGCTAAAGAGCTTGAAGGAACCAGTATCACTGTGAACTCGGTAGATCCTGGTATGACTGCAACTGATTTAGTAAATAAGAAGTCCTTTGAAGAACATGGCGCACAGTCAGTCAGTGATGGTGCCCGTCGCGGAATTGAAATGGCCAGTGATCCCAAGAACGATGCTAACGGGACCTTTACTCAAGAAGGCGGCAAAGTTGCTTGGTAATTAGATTCGAACTGAAATTGCATCTTTAACATTAACTAAAAGTTGAAAGTTAAAAAGGTACAGTGGCTTGGCACAGGTCAAGTGGACAACCAAATAATTAAAGATTTATGCGCAGTTTTGAACGGCATGATTTCGGTATTCTTCCGGGGTCATGCCGTTTAGTGTTTGTTGTAGACATTTGGTGCTATACCAATGAATATACTGATTAATCAAGTTAATTAGTTCAGTTCTAGTGGTCGCCTGATGGAAGTTGAAAAACTCATCTTTCATATGACTTCAAAATGACTCCATTGAACTATTGTTACCGGGGGTTCCGGCACCGTGATGTACTTGCTGAACCCTATTAGCAGCTAAGACAGTGTTGTACGTTTTACTGGTATGAGCTGACCCTTGATTACTATGCATTACCCGATATTGAGGTTGCCCAAGTCTTAGACTGGTTACTAGAAACAATAACTGGTCAAGGTGCACGATTCGAAATATTGACCGCAGTTCTTGATACCATTTTCAATGAATTCAAAAAGGCATTCCCCAGCAACTTGGCGAGGCTGCTGGGTAATGCCTAATAAATCTAAAAGCACTAATATTTGATACCACATGCTTTTTGTAGTAAAGACTCGGTCTGTTTTTGTACTTTCAGCCTTTAGATAACAGCTAGTATGAAGCGTTTTGACATCAATGTCGGGACGCTTCTTGTGTTTTAGTGCTGTTATTTAAACTGTTAATGTTAATTGTTAAATAAATAAAACGTATTTCAATACTAAATTTTTTTCAGTTTAGGTTTATTTTTTATAGGTAGTCCCACTTCTGATACTGGGGTAGACTAAGTAAAAACTCAGACAGGAGGCATTTTTATGTTAATTGGCAAAAGTAATTTCAAGAAAAGATGCCAATTAGTCAAGACTTGGCTTATGTGCCATGGTGTTGGCATCCAGTTCATCTTAAGAACCGCTGGCTATATCATCATCATTTTAACCTTGGTATACCTTTACGATTACAGTGGCATCAATGGTGGACATTTTATTTATAATGAATTTTAAAAATTAAAATTAAGAGGTGTTTATAATGAACAAAAACATTTTGGAAACAATTGATCAAGTATCAAAGTCGCATCCTAACGCAGTAGCATTTGATTATCTAGGAATCCAAAATACTTATCAAGAACTGTCAACTTGGTCAGGACGCATGGCGACAGCTATTAAACACTTGAATTTAAATAAAGATGTGCCGGTGATGGTCTATGGCGGTCAAACTTTTGACATGTTAGTGTCGTTTCTTGGTGTCGCTAAATCGGGACACGCATACATCCCTGTAGATGCCCACTCGTCTCAGCAGCGACTGGCTTCGATCATCGAGACTGCCAATCCTGGACTGATTATTAGCATTGAACCCTTCCCATTAGAAACTAAGGTTCCCTTACTTCGTTTGAAAGAGCTACACGAAATATATATCACTTCTTCCAACGATACAAAAAAAGAAGAACTCGCCTTAAATGATAATTTCTACATCCTATTTACATCAGGCACAACAGGAAAACCTAAGGGCGTCCAAATTACCCATCAGAACTTGCTAAGTTTTGTTGAATGGATGACGCAATCATTTAATTTTAATAGGCAAAATGTTTTACTGCAGCCTTCATTTTCATTTGATTTATCAGTTATGGCAATTTATCCAACTCTTGTATGTGGTGGCACGTTGAAAGTATTACCCAAAAAAATTACCGATAACTTCATGTCGATGTTTACTTTGCTTCCGAAGCTGGCACTGAATAGTTGGATTTCAACACCATCACTGATCGATATCTGTTTAGTCGATCCTAATTTCACTGCAGAAGCATTCCCACAATTGGATACTTTCCTATTTTGCGGTGAAGAACTCTCACATGCCACGGCTGAAAAGTTAAAACAGCGGTTCCCACTAGCACACGTCTACAATACCTATGGGCCAACGGAAACTACCGTAGCGGTGACAAGTGTCGAAATAACTACTGATATCCTAAAAAAATATTCCCGATTACCTATTGGCTATGTGAAGTCTGATACTTCGATTGTGATTGAATCAGAACATAATGAAAAAGGCGAACTTATCATTGTAGGACCAAGTGTTTCAAAAGGATATCTGAATAACCCAGAAAAAACAACAGCAGCTTTTATCGATTTAAATGGCCATCGTGCCTATAAAAGCGGTGATTTAGGTTACTACAGTGACAAATTGCTATTTTATAGTGGTAGAACCGATTTCCAAATTAAATTAAATGGTTATCGAATTGAATTGGAAGAAATCAATCACTATCTTTCTCAACTTTCACTGATCAAACAAGGTGTAGTAGTACCCAAATATGATAACAGAGGAAAAGTTCTGCAACTCATTGGAATTGTGTCACCAAAGCAATCCACCGACAATACTTTGGCTTACACCAATCAAATAAAAGACGCTTTAGGTAAGTTAGTAATGCCCTATATGATCCCGCAACGGTTTAGCTTTCGGGACAAATTACCGTTGAGTGCTAACGGTAAAATCGACGTAAAAACTTTGATTACTGAGGTTAATGGTCATGATTAACCTACAACCATACACGAATCCGGCGTATTTTATTCTTTTAATTGGCACACTACTGCCAGCAATGATCGGTTTATATTTCGGAAAAAGGTTGAAAGTGTATGAAGCAATCTGGACATTTAGTTTCCTATTGATTACTTTTGGTGGTATTAAATGGCACCAAGGTATTGCACTAGCAGCTTATATCATTTTTCAACAACTATTAGTTCAAATTTACAAAGCCTATCGTAAGCGTCATAACTCAACTGCGATGTTTTTATCGATGATTATCCTCAGTATTTTCCCCTTAGTAATTGTTAAGTTAGCACCAATTTTTCCGTCCTCTCAGCTTTCTTTGTTTGGCTTTTTAGGAATTAGTTATCTAACGTTTAAAACCGTACAAGTTCTGATGGAACTTCGAGATGGAACCATTAAAGAAATTCGTGTTCGAGATTTTGTAAGATTTCTTCTGTTTTTTCCGACGGTGTCTTCAGGACCGATTGATCGGTTTAAACGATTCCAAGCGGATGAACAGCAAGTATTAAGCAGAGATGCATACTTGGTAATGGTCGATCGTGGGGTACAGTATATATTCAAAGGCTTTGTTTATAAGTTTATTCTTGGATACTTTTTTGGAACCTGGTTGCTGCCACGGATTGCACACGTTGCTCTACTAGAACGCCATGCATTTTTTGGAACTGGACTTTCACTGCATTTGGTCGAATATATGTACGTTTACAGCATGTACCTTTTCTTCGACTTTGCGGGTTATAGTTTGTTTGCAATTGGGATTAGTTATTTCTTAGGTATTAAAACACCGGAAAACTTTAATGCACCATTTAGATCGCACAACATTAAAGATTTTTGGAATCGGTGGCATATGTCGTTATCTTTCTGGTTTAGAGACTTTGTTTTTATGCGCGTCACATTCTTTATCATGAAAAAGCGACTCATTAAAAATCGTATTCGAGTGTCCCAAGTAGCGTATCTCCTTAACTTTTTGATCATGGGATTCTGGCACGGCGTAACGTGGTATTACATTGTTTATGGGCTATTTCACGCAACCGCCATCATTATCAATGATTACTGGCTTAGATATAAAAAAGCCCATCCTAATCTGATTAAACACAACATGTTCACGGAAGGGATTGCTATATTTTTAACGTTTAACACAGTTTGTTTTAGCTTCTTAATTTTCTCAGGATTTTTAAATACATTATGGTTCAAATAAAATAATTGGAGGAATTGCATTATGAACAATACACAAAAGGTACTTAACATCTTAAAGGAACTAACAGGTCAAGATTTAAGCGGTCAAATGGATAC
Source organism: Secundilactobacillus hailunensis (assembly GCF_005405185.1). Taxonomy (GTDB): domain Bacteria; phylum Bacillota; class Bacilli; order Lactobacillales; family Lactobacillaceae; genus Secundilactobacillus; species Secundilactobacillus hailunensis. Next base: position 4,498 of record NZ_BJDO01000001.1, on the reverse strand, counting down.
CAATCTTTATGAGAATAGCCTGCTTGATTCTATGGCCACCGTTCAATTAGTTATGGAGTTAGAAGAACAATTTGGCATTTCAATCCCAATTTCAGAATTCAATCGTTCGGAATGGGAAACACCGAACAAAATTATTTCAAAGGTGGAAAGCTTACAATGAAACATCGTCATCAACTTGGATTAACCATTGGGCCAGTTTTGGTAGCGATAATTATGTCATGCTTATTACTAATTTATCCGTACAAAGCTGGATCATATAGTGCCTCAGGGCTCGAAAAGGCCTCTTTGTCACAGTCGAATAATGTGTTAAAAGGACAAGCTATCAAAACAGCCGCACTAAAGAACGGTTACGTTCCCTTTTTCGGGTCATCTGAACTTTCTCGGTTGGATATGACTCATCCAAGTGTCGTCGCAAAGAAGTATCATTGGTCAAAACGCCCATTCTTATTAGGTAAGGCAGGGACACAATCATTGACTCACTATTTTGCGATGCAGGACATGACGTCACAACTTAAAAATAAGAAAGCAGTCGTCGTCGTTTCGCCCCAGTGGTTTACAAAAAAAGGTCAAATACCTGCAGCCTTTTCAGCTTATTATTCGCCTTTAGCAACGGCTCAGTGGTTATTAAAAGCGAAGAACACCCAAGCAGATCAATATGCGGCAAAACGACTTCTCAAAATGAACGCTTTTCACCGTACTAGTATGATGGGAAAAGCTACTTTACGAATTGCAAACGGTGAGCAATTGTCAGCTAATCAACGCCGTTACTTGCAGTTACGCTTAAAGGTATTACACGGTGAAGACCATTTCTTTTCGGCGTTTATTGTAAAAAATAAGATGAGACGGCTAAATAACGGGACAAAAAAACTTCCTCAGAGTTATTCATTTACGAAGATTAACCGATTAGCCGGAGCGATGGGGAAAAGAAACACCAATTCCAATCAACTTCAGATTGAAAACAATCTATATCGTAAAAAGTTACGTGGCAAAATTAAAACGCTGAAAAATTGTCAGGTCAACCTTGATTATCGACAATCTCCCGAATACAGTGATTTTGAGCTTATGCTAAATCAGTTTAAACAGACTAATACTGATGTTTTGTTCATCATTCCGCCAGTCAATGCCAAATGGGCAAAGTATACGGGACTATCGCAGCAGATGTTGATGTCGACTAGTCACAAAATTAAACAACAATTAAATAGTCAAGGTTTTAATAATGTACTTGATTTAACTCAAGATGGGAATATCAATTATTTTATGCAGGATAGCATCCATCTAGGGTGGCGTGGGTGGTTAGCGGTTGATCAAGCTGCACAGCCGTTCATTGCAAAACGTCAAAGAACACCACATTATCAGATTAATCGTTACTACTTTTCAAAGAATTGGCAGGAAAAAATCGTTAAATAACGGGCTAGATATGTCACACTTTTAATCATTCTGAGCGCGCTATTTTTCTGACAAAGATTGGTTATGTGACTAGATCCGGTTATGAAGCGTTTTAGCGAGTTCAGTATATTTTTGAAGAAATTATTGACTATAATGTCAAGGAGATTCAGAAACAAATGAATATGAGAAAGAGAATAATCAGTTCTTTTCTGGTTTTATTTGGCTTAGGCGTTATTGGGTCAGCTTATTATTGGCATCAAACCAGAAACAATGTATCGGAAATAAAGCAACAATCTAAATTACCTGAAAAAAGTCGGAAGCCAACTGCAACACAACATTCTTCCAATACAACAGATAATCGGATTACACGAGAACTCGTTTCACATCATTTTGTTGGTACTGCTCTAGTTGTCAAAAATAACCATCCAATTTATCAACAATCGTTTGGCTATGCGAACTATGCTAAAAAGAAATTAAATACCAATCAATCTGAGTATCAAATCCTCTCGATTCAAAAAACGTTAACGGCTGCCATGATTATGAAATTGATCCAACAAAATCGGCTCAGCATGAAGACAAAACTATCAAATTTTTACCCCAAAATTCACAATGCACATGCGATTCAAATTCGTAATTTATTAGACATGACTTCTGGACTTTCAATGAAAAAGAAGGCCAAAACGGTCCTAAGTGAATCTGGAATCGTGCGTTATGCAGTTAAACATGTCAAAAGTCGCCCCAATAAATTAGGGTCATGGAAGTATGACGCGGTTAATTATGTCTTACTAGCAGGAATCGTACAGCGCTTGACGCGACAATCGTATGTCAATAATTTTGCCAAAACAATTCAGCAACCCATGCACTTGACTCATACGGGTTTTGTGCAAGATTGGTCCCATAATCAGTTTAAAACGAATGGCTATCGCTACCATTCAAAGGCGCAAACCCGTTCGAGTTACTTCCGAGCATTTAAAGAGTCCCAAGCATCAATTAGTACGGAACTGGGGACTGGCGATATCTACATGACGAGTAGTAATCTATTTAAAGCCGAACAGCAGTTATTGCGTGGCAAAATCGTCTCAAAGAAGAATATCAGAATACTTCACCGTCCAGGGAGTTTTTCAAGTTACGGTGGAGGTGTGTATAATCAGTTGAATGGCGTGCGTTTACATGGTGTAGGCTATGGCTATGAATCGGCTGGGTTACTGACGCATGATGGTAAATCCGGTGTGATTCTATTATCAAATGATTACCGCCCAGGAGAACCGATATTACCAGTTGCGCAACGGCTTTTTAATCGGATGTTGAGTTAAGATCACTAGTATTTGAAGCATAATCTAGTTGTGAACTGTGTTGAAAAGGATTAAATCCCAACGAATCATTAATTTAGAGAGGAAAGGGTTCTTGTTTATGCATAGGAGTCTGGATTTTTCTTGTAAACTCTTAACGGTTGTCGTGACTATCGTGTGTGCGGAAATGCTTGGAGGTTGCCAAAGGGCCAGTGCAAGTTACAACCGTGTTTTGAAAACGAGTAACCGACACTACGATGCACAAATTATCAATCAGCTGGGTAGTGGTTATGCGATTTACAATGATGGACCGTATAATACCAGTCGGAGCACGAAAACCCGTGATGCAAACGGCAGTAATTATCGCGATGATTATGTTCGCGTGATGCAGACCAAGACCACCAAAACAGGGTCGTACGTAAAATTACGTTATTTTAATAAATATCTAGGCTGGATGCACATTCATGGTATTAAGCCGACGTCTTTCAAAAATGTCGCACAAGGAACCATGCAAAATGCTGGTTTCTTAGGATCGGTCGCGTTAATTCCGGCAGGCGGAACAACCCCAACTGTTATCAATACAGGGTATGCCAGTATCACTAATAAACTGAGTAATAGTAGTGATGGCACCGTGGTATACCCGCTGGCATCACTGCAAAAGGCAATCACGGGTGTCATTATTGAACAACTGATCAGCCAAAGAAAGATTGCTGCTAACACACAATTAAGCAAATATTATCCGCAAGTAGCTAACAGTAAGCAGATTACAATTAAACAACTTCTAAGTATGACCTCTGGAATCAGCAATAGTGAACAATTTCCACGTCAGAGCTTAAACGAGCAGCAAGCGGTTGATTTGGCTATAAAAGTCATGAAAGTAAACTTGCATCCAGGTTATCATTATAGCGATGATAACTTTGTACTCTTAGCTGGAATTATTGCTAAAGTTACCGGCAAGTCCTACATGTCTAACGTTGAAACGCGTATTTTTAGTAAGGCTGGCATGCACGAATCGATCTTGGTAGAAGATAAGCCAATTCATTTAACTAATAAACTGGCAGAATCTTATACTCTCAAGGGAAAGGCTAATTATATGGATCCAAATGTGTTATCTTTTCCTAGAGCATCAGCCATCGTTGGTGCTGGGAATATACTCACCACACCCACCGATTATTTGAAGTTTGTTCTATCGCTTCAAAACGGCGTCATTTTGACTAAGCAACAGTATCAGCAATTTCTTAGCTACGGCAGCCATTATTCTGGCGGCTTATTCGTTAGCCGTCCAGGTGAAGTCTATAATAATGGTTCATTTAGTGGCCAGGGGTACCATACTGGTTACGATAGCAGCAAGAATAATTACCACGTTGCAGTTGTGTTTAGTAATCAGTCACCATTAAGAAATAATCTTAGCCAAGGAGACTTTGTTTATTTAATGTATCAGATTGCGGCGGACTATTAGGATTTATTTGAATATGGTCAGTGACCCTAAGAACGATGCTAACGGGACTTTTACCCAAGAATGCGGCGCGGTTACTTGGTAATTGGGGTTGATTAGTTCAAATCGAAATCACATCTTTAGCATTAAAATCAATGTATTGAAAATAATCATCATTCCGATTGGAGTGATGATTATTTTTGACTCTTCAAAGACCGTCTTTGTAGGCTTTAACAGTAAGCACACTATAACCGGACGTATTGAAACACAAAACGGACTTCCTCATATTTGAGTTAGTCCGTTTTTGTATTTCATTCAGTTACTAATTGCTGATCAGGTTCATAATTCCACGGTAAACAAGCCTCCAATTGCGCTTCTTTTGGGAAAG